>DALYJJ010000123.1:0-18106 GCA_031969915.1 Bryobacteraceae bacterium
CGGGCAACGAGGGTGAGGATGGATTGGTCATTCCGACCTTCGCCACCATCTCTTCGCCGGGTACCGTGCAGAACGCTATCACGGTCGGCGCCATCACCAATTCGCGGGCCCTCTATCAGGGCGTTCGTGTGGAAGGCGCGGACGTTCCCGAACGCCTGCGCCGCATGCGCGCGCTGCTCGCCAACGGCCCCCGTCCCATCGGGAATTTCCGCGCTCCCTTACGCGATGTCGCCGCGCTCTCCGACGATGGGCGCGCCTGCCAGCCTCTCGGACGCGACACTCTCTCCGGCGCCATCGCCATCGTTCGCCAGGGCGGCTGCCGGTTCCTGACCAAGGTCGAAAACACCCAGAAAGCCGGCGCCGCGGCCGTGCTCTTCTATCGCAGCGAAGGCGAGACCCCCTTCCCCATCTCCGGCCTCCAGGACACCATCATTCCTTCCATCCTGATCGGCGCCGGCGACGGCCAGGCGCTGCGCGACTTCATCGCCTCCCGCCCCAATCGCGAAGCCACCATCGACACTGCCCTCCAGCCCGTCAATCGCGACGCCGACATCATCACCGCGTTCTCCTCCCTCGGCCCCTCCCTCGTCAACGCCCAGTTGAAGCCCGAAATCGTGGCCCCGGGAATCAACCTCTACGCCGCCACCCAGAGGTACGACCCCAACGGCGACATGTACGACGAGTCCGGGTATACCGTGACCCAAGGCACCAGCTTCGCCGTGCCCTACGTGGCCGGCGCGGTGGCGCTGGTCAAGCAGCGCAATCCCACCTGGAACGCCGCCCAGTTGAAGTCCGCGGTGGTCAATACCGCAAACTCCGATCTCGGCGACACGGACGACCCCAACAAACTCGCTAGTGTGATTGCCGCCGGCGCGGGCAAGCTGGATGTCGAACAGGCAGTGAAAACCGCCGTCGGCGCCGATCCAGCGGCGGTGTCGTTTGGAGCCTGGGGAAGTGCAACGCCGCGGTCCGTCGGTGTCGTGTTCTACAACGGCGGCACTGCTCCCGTCGGCCTGACCATCCGCGTGCGGCCCCGCGGCGCCACCTCATCGCCCGTCTCCGTCTCGCCCTCTAGCTTCAACCTCAACGCAGGCTCGCGGTCCAATGCCGTCACCGTGTCGCTCACCGGCACGCGTCCCGCCGCAGGCGTCTATGAGGGATTCCTCGAAGTGGAAGGTGCCGGCGTTCCCTTCGCCATTCCCTACCTCTTCGTCGTTCCCAACGGCGTTCCCCACAACGCAGTGCCCCTGCGCAGCTACGATTTCGAATCCTATCCGGGCGAAGAGTACGGCCCGCTCAGCTTCAAGGTCATCGACCGCTTCGGCCTCCCCGTTTCCGGCGTGCAGGTGAACTGGACCGCCCGGACCTCCGGCGCCGTCCTCCAGACCTCCGGGCGCACGGACGACTACGGCATCGCCGAAGCCTTTGTCCGCGTGGGTGAGCAATTGGGCGAACAGGTGTTTCGCGCCGAACTCGTCGGCGCGGGCCTCGAGCCCCTGGACTTCATCGGCGTCGTGCGCCTGCTTCCGGTGATCGACGGCCAGCGCGTGGTGGACGCGGCCAGCGGACAGCCTCGGGTGGCTCCGGGGTCGTACTTGTCCATCTTCGGCCGCGGCCTTGCCACCGCGGGCCTGGGCGTGGTTCGCACGCCGTACCTGCCGGTGTCGATCGGCGGAACGTCGGTCAGCTTCTTTGTGCGCGACCGTATCTGGTCGCCGGGTACGCTCCATTTCGTCAGCGACGGCCAGGTGAACGTCCAGGTGCCCTGGGAATTGCAGGGCCAGGCGACGGCGACCATGTGGGTCACCGTGGCGGGCATCTCCTCGGCCAACTACACCCTCACGTTGCAGGACATCGTCCCCGGCTTCTTCGAGTACTTCGACGCCGCGGGGAACCGCCAGTTGCTGGTGGCGGCGCGCGGCGCGGACGTGATCACCATGGCCAACCCCGCGCGGCGCGGAGAGACCCTGGTCTTCTACGCCAACGGCGTGGGCCCCGTGAGCAACCCGCCGAAGTCGGGCGAAGTCGCCCTCCCGGACCCCCTATCGCGCGTCCAGAATTCGGTCGAAGTTACCATTGGCGGCCGGCCTGCGCGCGTCGAGTTTCAGGGTTTGACGCCGGGCGTCGTAGCGCTGTATCAGATCAACGTGCGCATCCCGGATGACGCCCCGCAGGGCATTCAGCCGGTGGTGCTCCGCGTGGCGGGCGTGGAATCGAAATCCGCGAACCTGCCCGTGCAATAAAGGAAAGCGACCTTGAACCGATGACCAGACTCCTGCTGCTGCTCGTTTGCTTCGCCACGTTTCTCGGCGCGGCCACCGTCCCCGGCTACTACATCGTTGAATTGTCGGAGCAGCCGGCGATGGCGAAGGAAGGCGGCCGCGCCGCCGCGGTGGCGAGCGAGCAGGAGCGGATGCGAAGCGCGGTGGCCTCCACCGGCGCCGAGGTTGTCGCCGCGGTCAGCCTGGCGGCCAACGCGCTCATCGTCAAGACCGCCGAAAGCGAAGACGACTCGGTGGCCCGGGCGCGCCTGGAGGCACTGCCGGGCGTCCTGCGCGTTCGCCCCGTGCGCACCTACCGGCGCCTGCTCGATACCGCCCTGCCCATTCACGCTGTCACCGACGCCTGGCAGGCTGTGGGCGGACGCCAGAACGCCGGAAGGGGCGTTCGCATCGGCATCGTGGATACCGGAATCGACTCCACCCATCCCGGTTTCCAGTCTGACCTGCCCGTGCCCAGCGGGTTCCCCCGGGGGGACACCGCCGCCGCGGCCGGCAAGATTATTGTCGCCCGGTCGTATTCGTTGACCGGCACGCCCCCCACCGCCAACGACGTGGAGGGGCACGGGACTTCCGTCGCCTTCGTCGCCGCCGGCTCCCCCACCGTGTCGCCGAGAGGCGAAATCTCCGGCGCCGCGCCCCAGGCTTATCTGGGCAACTACAAGGTCTTTCCGTCCCCGGATTCCGGAGCGCCCGATGCCCTCATTCTGCGCGCCATCGACGACGCCATCGCGGACGGCATGGACATCCTGAACCTCAGCCTGGGCGGCGATGTCGCCGACCCGCCCGACGACGACATCCTGGCCCGCGCGCTGGAGCGCGCCACCGCCGCCGGCATCATCGTCGTCGTCGCCGTCGGAAACGCGGGCCCGGACCCGAACACCATCGGATCCCCGGCCACCACGCGATCCGCGATCTCCGTCGGCAGCCTCGGGAACGGGCGCGTGTTCTCGACGTCCCTGGTCCTCGGTTCGCGGCGGATCCTGGCGCTCGCGGGCAGCCGCGGGGGAACCAACGTCAGCGCCGCCCTCCGGGATGTGGCCGAGTTGGACCCCACCGGGCTCGCCTGCGTAGCCCTGCCCTCCGGCGGTTTGCAGGGCCGCGTGGCCTTGATTCTCCGCGGCACGTGTACGTTCGAGGAGAAATTGAACAACGTGCAGACGGCCGGCGCCGTAGGAGCCGTGGTGTACACCGATGAGGCGCGGCCCGAGCCGATCACCATGGAGGTGGGCGCCGCCCGTCTCCCGGCGATGATGACTTCCTTCTCCGACGGCCTCGCAGTCAAGGCCGCCGCGCGCTCCGCTCAGTCCGTCACCCTCGACTTCGCGGTAGGCGAGGTGCCCGTGGCCCCCAACCGCGTGGCCTCCTCCTCCAGCCGCGGTCCGAGCGTCGATTTGTCCATCAAGCCCGAGTTGCTCGCCGTCGGCGCGTCCGTCTACACGGCGCGCAACGGCGGAGGCTTTCGCGTGGTCGGCGGCACCAGTTTCTCCTCTCCGATGATGGCCGGGGCGGCCGCCGTTCTGAAGGCGGCCAGGCCCGGACTGGCCCCGGCCCAGTACAAGTCGCTGCTGGTCAACTATGCCCGGCCACTCTACGGCCCGGGCTCCGCCACGGTAACCAATAGCCGCGACGCCGGCGCCGGCGCCCTGCAACTGTTGGCCAGCCTCTCGGCGCGCTCCACCGTCACTCCTTCCACGCTCAGCTTCGGCATCGCCACCGGCACGGCGGACTTGACCCGCGAGATCACCGTGACCAATCTCTCCGATCGCGCGGACATCTTCACTCTGACCCCGGAAGTGCGGGCCGCCGGTCCTGTTCCCACTATCACTCCCAACTCGGTGAACCTCGGCCCCCGCGAATCGCAGCGCGTCAACGTCCGCTGGAACGTCTCCGGACTCGCGCCGGGCGAGTACCAGGGCGCGGTGATCGTCACCGGCTTTCAAACCTCCCTCACCCCCGCCGCCGTTCCCTGGTGGTTCGGCGTGCCCGCCCAATCCGTGCGCACCATCACGCCCCTCGAGGTTCCGGACACCGCCCGGCCCGGCTCCGAACAGGCGTTCTTCTTGCGTCTCACCGACGCCGCCGGGATTCCCGTCACTTCCGTTACCCCGGAGGTCAGAGCCGGCGCAGGCGGAACGGCCACCATCACGACCGTCGCCGCCGAGCCTCGCCTCCCCGGCACGTATTTCGTCCGCGTGCGCATGGGAACCGCCGCCGGCACGCAAAGCTTCACTGTGGCCGCCGGCGGCGTCGAACTCACCCTTCTCATTCCCGTCCAGTAAGCGCAGCGGCCGCGGACGCCGGCTGCACTATAATCGTTGCAGGTTCGGACGGGCGCGCCCACCTCGGTATGGAAGCACTGAAGAAAAAGATCCAGGATGAGATCGCAGCGTTGGAGTATGAGCTGCGCAATGAATTGCCGCGCGAGATCCTCAAGGCACGCGCGCACGGCGACCTCCGCGAGAATGCCGAGTTCCACGCCGCCAAGGAGCGCCAGCGGTTTGTCGACGCCCGCCTCGCCCAGTTGAAAAAGAAACTGGCCGACTTCTCGATGGTCGACCTGACACGGATCCCCAGGGATCGCGTCGGCCTCGGCTCCTCCGTCAAGGTGCTCGACCTCAAGAAAGATGAGGAAATCACGTTCAAGCTGGTCACCAGCGAGGAAGCGGACGCCGCCAACGGCCTGATTTCGACCAGTTCGCCCCTCGGAAAAGGGCTGCTTGGCAAACAGGTAGGAGATGAGGTAAAAATTCAGATTCCGGGCGGAATGCGGGAGTTCGAGATCCTGGAACTGACGACGATCCACGATTCCTGACCCGCGCGCGAAGGAGCCATGACGTACACCAGCGCGATCGGCAAAGCCTGCAATTGGGTGATCCTGAAGATCGTCCGGGCGCTGGCTTTGTCCCGGATTCACCCCAACGTACTCACGTTCATCGGTCTGCTCATCAACGTCTGGGCGGCCGTGCTCCTGGGCACCGGCCGCTTCTTCGCCGCCGGACTGGTGATCACGGGCGGCGCCATCTTCGACATGGTGGACGGCCGCGTGGCGCGCGAGACCAACCAGGTGACTCGCTTCGGCGGCTTCTTCGATTCCGTGCTCGACCGGTATTCCGATCTGGCGCTGCTCATGGGCCTCCTGGTGTACTACGGCTCCATCAACCGGCCGTTTTACGTGGTCCTCACCGCCGTCGTGATGACCGCCTCGGTCATGGTCAGCTACACCCGCGCACGGGCGGAAAACACGATTCCGCTCTGCAAAGTCGGCTTCATGGAGCGCCCGGAGCGCGTGGTGCTGATCATCATCGGAGCGCTGTTCAACCGCATGGCGCCCGTGCTCTGGGTGATCGCGGTGCTCGGCAACCTCACCGTGGTGCACCGGATGATTCACACCTGGCAGGAGAGTCAGCGCCTGGAAGATGCGCAACTGCGGCCCGCGCCGGATCCTTCGCGCGTGGGCCACTAACTGCCGGGCCGGGGCGCGGGACTTTACAATGAAGGTTCGCGATGAGACGCCGCCTCTGTGTCCTGCTCCCGTTGCTCTGGCTCTGCGGTTGCGCAATTCCCGGCGGCGTCCGTGTGATGAACGAGGCGGAACTGCGGGCCGCGCTCGCCTCCCCGCAAGCCGGCGCCATCGAACTGGGCGGCGGTGAGATTCTGCTCACCCGCGAATTGGTCCTGCCCGCGCGCCCGTTGACCCTTCGCGGCAGCCGCCGTTCCGTGCTCCGCCTGCACGGCGACTTCAACGCCATTCGCGCCGTCGAGCCGCGAGGACTGCTGCTCGAGCAGTTCGAAATCGCGGGCGCCCGCACGGACGCACACGCGCGCCGCGGACTGCCTCCCTACAACGTCCCCTTTGCCCGCGACTTCAAGCGCAACGGCATCGTCATCGAGGGCGGACAGGACGTCATTGTCCGCAACGTGACCCTGCGGCGCGTCACCGACTTCGCCGTGCTCGTCTCACGAACGCGCAACGTCAAGATCGAGGGGGTGACGGTGGAAGACAGCGGCTCGCTCGACGAACGCGGTATCAACAATACGAGCGGCGGCATCTTCCTCGAGGAGGGCGTGCAGCGGTTCGAAGTACTGGGCTGCACGCTGCGCCGCGTCCGCGGGAACGCGATCTGGACGCACTCCAACGCCAACGCTCCGCGCAATGAAGACGGGCGCTTCGCCAACAACACAGTGGACGAGACCGCCCGCGACGCGCTGCAGGTGGGCCACGCCACGCGCGTCGTCGTGGAGCACAACGAAGGCCGCCGGCTCGGCTACCCGGTTCCCGAAGTGGAGCCCGCCGGCTTCGCCGTGGGCGTGGATACGGCAGGCAATGTCGACGCGTCGGTCTATCGCTTCAACCGCTTCACCGATGTGAACGGGAATTGCATCAACCTCGACGGCTTCCACCACGGCGAGGTCAGGGAGAACCGGTGTGAGAGCACCGGTCCGTTCGAAGCCTATCCCTACATGCACTACGGCATCGTTTTCGGCAACGCGAATCCGGAGATGGAAAGTGAGCGCGTCGTCGTGGAGGGCAACGTCGTCGTGGGCGCCGGATATGGCGGCGTGTTTCTCATTGGTACGGGCCACACGGTGCGTGGCAATACGCTGCGGATGCTGAACCGGGCTCGCTGCACCGGCGACGGCCGCGTGGCCCGGTGCAACTACGCCCTTCACGAGCCGGACATGCTGCGCAGCGGCGTCTATTTCGCGCGCGCCGCCAATCGCCCCTCGCGCACTGAGGCGAACGTCGTCGAGGGGAACACCCTGAGCGGCTTCGGCATGGACCGGTGGTGTGTCACCGCTGCCCCGGGCGTTTCCCTGAAGAAGCAGAGGATCGGACGGAACACGTGTCAGGCCGAGTAGATCCGCTCTTCCACGCCCTCACCCAAAGCCAGCGCGAACGTATTGAGCAGGGCGCGTGGTACCACAGCATCGAACTCCCCGGCGGCCGCACGATCGCGGGCCTGATCCCGGTGAACGCTCTGCGCGGGCGGTTCGAGGCATTCGGCATCCCCGCCGATCTGCGCGGCAAACGGGTGCTCGATATCGGCGCGGCTACCGGCTGGTGCACCTTCGAACTGGAACGCCGCGGGGCGGACGTGGTGGCCGTGGATTGCGTCGAATACGAGGATTTTCGCGCAGCGCACCAACTGCTGGAGTCCCGCGCCGAGTACCTGGTTCTCGACATGGAAGAGATGACGCCGGAACGTCTCGGACGATTCGATCTCGTGCTGTTCTTCGGCGTACTCTACCACCTGCGCCACCCGCTGCTCGGGCTGGAGCGCGTCCTCGCGCTCACGCTCGACACGGCCTTCGTCGAGTCGTACGTCTGCGACGCCGATCGGAGCGAAGCGGAGCGCGCGGCGAACGGCGCCTACATGGAGTTCTACGAGACCGACGAACTCGGAGGCCAGATCGACAACTGGGCCGGCCCGACCACGAACTGCCTGCTGGCCCTGTGCCGCGCCTCGGGCTTCGTCCGCGTCGGGCTCCACTACCTGCAGGACCGCCGCGCGGGCGTGATCTGCCGCCGGAGGTGGGATCGCGAAGCGATGGGCGCGGCCGCCGCACCGTGGATCAGCGCGGCCGTGAACAACCGCAGCGGCCAGCCGTTCTTCGACCGCGCGAAGGACGAGTACCTGTGTGTGTACTTCAAGTCGGCGCGCGAGACGCTGCGCCGTGAAGACGTGCGCGTGGAACTGGGCGGCTTCGGCGTCCCGGTTCTGAAGGTGACGGATCTGGGCCGCGGGCAGTGGCAGGCGAATCTCAAGTTCCCATACGGCGTTGGCGCAGGAGCGCATGACGTGCGGCTTTGGGTGGAAGGTTCGACGGCCAGCGAACCGTTCTCCGTTACCGTCGGCGCCGCACGCGAGGAGGCCGCGGCGCTCGACGAAAGCGTCCCCGACCTGTACCTGATTTCCAACGGCACGGCCCCCGATGCCGTCTTCCGGGGCCATCGGAACGAACAACTCGTCTGTTGGTTCCGATTGCCCACCCGGAACCTCAAGAGCAACCAGGTCCGCGCCCGCATCGGCGCCGAGGAAGCGGAAGTCGCGTTCCTCACGCCGCACGGGGCCGATTGGCAGGCCAGCGTTCGTCTACCCGCGTCCCTCGCGCCCGGCGAACACGAAGTGCGCTTGCGGACGGTGAACAGCGAGTGGAGCAACGCGCTGCGGCTGACCCGCGCCTGACGACGCCGCGAGGAGGCGCTGCGGCCGCGTGATATCCTGACTGCCGGATACAGTGTTCACGCGCCACCACCGGACCTCGCGACTCCTGTTGGGCCTGGCCGACATTCTTCTGACCGTGGTTGCGTTCGAGCTGGCATACCGGACGCGGCTGGCTCTGACGCTGGAGCGCGACTTCTCGATTCCCCCCGACCGCAAGCTGCTGCTCACCCTGTTCTCGATTCTTGTGTTCGTGAGCCTGGGGTTCTGGATGCGCATCTACGAGCGAGCCCGGAGCCGGCGGCCGCTGACGCTGTTGGCGGACGCGGTACGCCAGTCGGCGGTGGCGGGTGTCGCGATCGTGGTCTTCGAGTACGCGCTGCGGCTGGATCTCAGCCGGCCGTTTCTCGCGCTGTTTCTTTTCTACGGCGCGATTCTCGCGGCGCTGTTTCGTGCCGGGGCGATGACCGTCTCCCGCCGTCTGCGCCCGTCGCCCCATTACGTGATGGTGGTGGGAACGGGGGAGGCGGCGCGGCGCATGGGACGGCTGCTCGAAGAGGCGGCGAGCCAGGGGGTGTGCCTGAACGGGTTCTTTTCGAGCGAGACGCCGGCGCCCCATGTCGTGGAGTTGCGCGCCGAGTACGCGGTGCACCCGATCGGCCGGCTGCCCGGCCTGCTGCGCGAGCGCGTCATCGACGAGATCGTCTTCGCGCCCGATACGCGGGACATCTCGGCGCTCGAAGACGTCTTCCTGCTGTGCGACGAAGAAGGCGTGCGCACCAGCGTGGCGGTGGACTTCTTTCCCCACGTCCATTCCACCGCCTATCTCGACCGCCTGGGCCCCGCGCCCCTGCTGACCTTTTCCGCGACGCCGCACGACGAGGTGCGGCTGATGCTGAAGCGGGCGATCGACATTACGGTGTCCGCGGCGGCGCTCACCGTGCTTTCCCCGTTGTTTCTCGCCGTCGCGCTGGTGATCAAGGCAACCTCGGCGGGGCCGGTGATCTTCCGGCAGGAGCGCTGCGGGTTGAATGGCCGGCGGTTCATCTGCCTGAAGTTCCGCTCGATGATCGAGAACGCCGAGGAAATGAAGGCGTCGCTCGCGCACCTGAACGAAAAGACCACGGTGTTCAAGATCGCCAACGATCCGCGTCTGACGCCCGCCGGACGCTGGCTGCGGAAGTTTTCGATCGACGAGTGGCCGCAGCTTTGGAATGTGCTGCGCGGCGATATGTCGCTGGTGGGGCCGCGGCCCGCGGTGCCGAGCGAAGTGGAGCGCTACGAACGCTGGCAGCGGCGCCGGCTGCGGATGCGTCCGGGGCTGACGTGCCTGTGGGCGCTGGCCGGCCGTGATAGTCTCGATTTCGAATCCTGGATGAAGATGGACATGCAGTATATCGACAATTGGTCGCTCGGCCTGGATTGGAGCATCCTGCTGCGGACGATCCCGCACGTGGTGACGGGCCGGGGGGCTCATTAGGCCCGCTACCGCGAGCCGGAAGAGAGCAAGCTTATGCATCTGGTACCAACGCAAGAAGAGGTTTTGAAGCTCCTGCGCGATACGGGAGCGTTGCGCGAAGGCAACTTCGAATATCCGAATGGGCTGCATTCGAAGCAGTATTTGCAGGTGGCGCTGGCCATGCG
This sequence comes from Bryobacteraceae bacterium, assembly GCA_031969915.1. Lineage (GTDB taxonomy): Bacteria > Acidobacteriota > Terriglobia > Bryobacterales > Bryobacteraceae > DALYJJ01. The sequence continues at coordinate 10,091 of DALYJJ010000123.1, forward strand.
CTGGGCGCAGCACGCCAAGACATTGAGCGTCGGTTTGAGCCGGCTGATTCGCGCCAATACCGAATTGCGGGCAATGATTGGCGAACTGTCGGTGGTGGCTCCGGCGACAGGCGGCCTGCCGGTCGCCTACGGTGTGTGCGAAGCGCTGCGCGCACACCAGGTGTATTGGGCCGAGCGCGAGAACGAAAAGGATGCGCTCCGCTTCCGGCAGTACCTGGAGCCTCGCAAGGGCGAGAAGGTGCTGCTGGTGGATGACATCCTGCGCACGGGCAAGAAGCTTCGCGAACTGCGCGCCCTGCTGGAATCGAAGGGAGCCGAAGTGGTGGCGCTGGCGGTGGTGATCTACCAGCCGACCCCGGAGACGCCGTCGTTCGGGAACCTGCCGTTCTACTACCTGGCGCGCCTGGACGGCGAATACTACACCGACGGGCGGCAGTGGCAGGCCTCCGGCGTCCCGGTGGAAAAAGTCTGGGTGTAGATCGCTAGTCACGCAAAGCCGCCGTGGGCTGCATCGCCGCCGCGCGGAGCGCCGGCACCAGGGCCGCGAGCCCAACCACGCCCACCAGCAGTGCCGCCGCCGCGGCGTGGACCGCTAGGTTTGCGCCTTCGGCGCCATGCAGCAGGGAGCGCAAGACGCGGCAGCCGGCCAGCGCGCCCGCGAATCCGGTGGCGGCGCCGGCCAGAGCCGGCGACAGGGCGCCGGCGGCGATGTGCCTCACCAGCCCGGCCCGGGTGGCGCCAAGAGCCATGCGCACGCCCATCTCTTTCGTGCGGCGCGCCACCGTGTACGATGTGAGCCCATAGACGCCGCTCGCCGCCAGTGCCAGGCCAAGCAGCGCGAAGACGCCGAGAACCAGCGCGAGGAAGCGCCGGGGCGCGAGGGTGGCCGCGACGAGCGCGTCCATCGTGGCGACTTTCGAGACCGCCGCGCGGGAGTCCACTTCGGCCAACGCGGCGCGGAGCACCGCGGGGAGCGCCGCCGCGTCGCCACGGCCGCGCACGGCCAGCGCGAGGGTGCGCGAGGGGTATTGCTCCCACAGGCAATACGCTTCGGCCTCGGGCTCACGGGACGGGTCATGGCGGACGTTGCCCACCACGCCCACGACGGTGACGGTGCGGCCGTCTTTGGCCGGGTGATTCATCTGGAAGCGGCGGCCTACGGGATTCTCGCCCGGCCAGAAACGGCGCGCCAGCGCTTCGTTGACCACGGCCACGCGGTCCGCTTCCCCCTCGCGGGGCAGCCTGCCGCGGCGGAGCGGAATGCGGAGGGCCTGCAAATAGCCGGCGTCCACGGTCCGCCACCACACGGTGGGGATTTCGGCTGGCGGCGGAACCGGGCGTCCCTCGGGGAGGAACCACACGGCGGTGTTGTGGATCGTCATCGGCAGAATATTGGTGGCGCCGGCGGACTCCACACCGGGATGGGTGGAGAGCTTGTGGAGCAAGGTCCGGAGGGCTGGAGGGTCGAGCGTTACGCTGGCGGTGAGTACGTGGCGGGAGTCGAAGCCCGGGTCTGCCTGGTGCAATCGCAGCAACGCGCGTCCCACGACACCGGCGGCGGCCAGCAACAGGACGGCTAGCGCGACTTCGGCGCCGATCAGAAGATTCTGCGCGGCGGAGCGTTCCGTGACGGACCGCGAGGCAGAGGGCCGGGTACGGACGGCCAGGCCGGGCACGATGGCCCCGGCGAGCGTAGCGAAGACGGCAGCGGCGAGCGCGACGCCGGCGGCGGTGATGTCAATGGAGGCCCGGTGCACGAGCGGGAACCGATCGGCCGGCAGCGCGGGGATGATGCGCAGCAGCGCGGAGGCGAAACCGAGGCCGGCGAAGGCGCCGAGTGCGGCGGGGACGGCGCATTCAATCGCCACCTGCACGAGGAGCCGGACGTTCGTCGCGCCGAGCGCGGCGCGCACCGCGAATTCCTCGCGGCGGGATGCGGTTCGCGCCAACTGCAGGGCCGCGGTGTTGGCGCAGGCGAGCAGGAGCACCAGCCCCACCGCGAAGGTCAACAGCCGTAGGCTGTCGCGAACATCGCGCACCAGAAAGCCCCTGAGGGTCCATACCTTGGCCGTCCGATCTCGTAACGCCGGATCCGCGGCGTGCAGGGCATCGATCCCCCCCTGCGCCTGCGCCGGGTTCGCTCCGGAGCGGAGCCGTCCGAATGCGCCGACGGGAACCAGGGAGGCGGCCTCGCGGCGCGCCGGCAACGCCAACGGCAGATAGAAGGCCGCGGGACGGTTGCCGAACAAGAACCCGGCGTCCAGCACGCCGCAGATCCGGTAGGGGTGGCCGTCCAACTCCACCGTCCGGCCGGTGATGCCTGGGTCCCCGCCGAACCGGCGTTTCCACAACTCGTGCCCCATCACCGCGGTTCGCGGGGCGCCGGGGACATCCTCTGCCACCGTGAATCCGCGACCGGCCGCGAAACCGGCGCCGAGCATCGGGAGGAACGAGGCGTTGACGCGCATGAGCGGCACGCGCTCCGGTTCACCGCCCGTGGTGAGGGTCATCTCCGCGGGCTGATAGGCGCTGAGGTGCGAAAAAGCGTCCACGGCCCGCCACGCGGCGACGTCGGCGTACGGCATGAAGTGGAACGGGATTCCGCGCTTCGGACTGGCGCCCCACAACTGCACAAGCTGTTCGGGATGGGGATAGGGCAAGGGCTTGAGCAGCACGGCCCAGACGACGCTGAAGACGGCGGTGCTCGCTCCGATTCCGAGGGCGAGGACCGCTACCGAAGCAGCGGTGAAGCCGGGGTTCCTGCGGAGGGTTCGCAGCGCGAACCGTAGATCCTGAAGCATGGCCCCTCCTTTGGCGGCGGCGGGGCGCGGCGCGTCCGTTCGGACTTCCGCGACCGCCTCACAATTCAAAGGTAGGCCGGGCTGTCAAGAGCGATTTCCGCGAATTATTCCGGGTTTCGTTGATAATAGGGAGGAAATATTTATGGGGAGCCGTCGACCGGCGCCGGCGTAAACCAGGAAACGTCTCGTCCGTCCCCGGTTTTCATGCAAGTAAGTACTAGGGGCGGGTTTCGGCGTCCAGGCGGGCTACGCTGCGAGAAACCAGGCGGCGTGGGTCGAGGAGGTGCTGCGGTTTGAAGTCCCGCTGCGACCACTTGCAGCCGGGCTCAAACTCGATCCCGAGGAAGTAGCCGATCTCGCGGTAGACACAGTAGCGAACCTGGCCGATCAACTCGCCGTTGCCGTAGCCGATCTTCACGGCGGTCTGCAGGGGCACGGGAGTCTCAGTCTGCAAACAGGCGCCGGAAAGGGAGATGTCCTCCAGATTCGCGACGGTACGCCGCATCCGGCCGGTCTTGTCCCGCCACTGTACGTCCACCAAGTCCGCGCATAGGAGGCGCGGCTCGCATCGCCTGTCTCGCATATGTACCTCTTATCGGCCTGTCACCGGGAATTCAATACCCCAGGGACTGTATCTTGAATCACCTTATGAGCACTACGCGAAAACCGCCGGTTCGGGCGCTCACCCTACCGGCCTGCGCCGTTCGTATTCGTTCCGAGTACAGAGACTATTCTGATCCAAAGCACGGTCTAATGCCAATACTCCATTTAGGTGATCGATCTCATGTTGTAGGAGTTCGGAGAGCGCTCCCTCCGCCTCCAGCCGCCGTTCGGTTCCGTTCGGATCGAGGTAACGGATTCGGACGGCCCGGGCGCGTTCCAGGCGGACCAGCAGGTCGGGGAAGGAGAAGCAATCGTCCCACAGGGTGAAACTCTCCTCGCTCTGCCACTCGAACTCCGGGTTAATCAGCGGGAGTTGGAGGCCCTCGGTCTCGATGTAGATGAGCCGCGATTCGACGCCGATCTGGGGGGCGGCAATGCCCCGGCCGAAGCCGTGGGTCCGCCGGAACTCGTAGAGCGTGTCCCGCAAATCGTCGAGGACGGCCTGGGCCTCCGGGCCGGGCGGGGCGGGGGCGCAGACGGAGCGAAGCACGGGATCGCCGAGCTGGCGGATGCGCTGGGCGGGCATTGTTCTATAGTAGTCGTTCAAGCTCTATGAAAGTGACAGCTCAGGCGGCGTGCCGCGTGGACATGGCCGGGGGAACGGTGGACATCTGGCCGCTGTACTTGTATCACCCCGGCGCTGTGACGGTGAATTTCGCGGTGACCCGGTTCACCAGTTGCACCATCACGACCCGGGACGACAGCCGGATCGTGATCCGTTCCAAGGACCTCGGCAAGAAGGACGAGTTCGCGTCGTTGGAGGCGTTGCGGACGGCCCGAGGCTACCGGCTCCCGCTGGTGGCCTGGGTCGTTCGGTTCTTCGCGCCGCCGATGGGGCTGGAGATCGAAACCGACTCCGAGTCGCCGGCCGGGGCGGGCATCTCGGGCTCCTCGGCGCTGATCATCACGCTGGCCAGCGCTTTGAACAAGCTGCTGGGGCGGCGCTACGGCATCGAGAAGATCCGCGAAATCGCGCAGAACGTAGAGTCGCAGATCATCCGCGTGCCCACGGGCTGCCAGGATTACTACCCGGCGATGTACGGCGGCGTGGGCGTGATCGAGCTGCGGGAAGACGGGGTGCACCGGCGGCCCATCGACGTGGATCTGGAGGACTTCAATCAGCGCATCGTGCTGGCCTACACCGGCGAGCCGCGCAACTCCGGGATCAACAACTGGGAAGTGTTCAAGTCCTATATCGACGGAGACCGCAAAGTGCCGCGCAATTTCGACGGGATCGTGGGCATCGCGGTGGCCATGCGCGGGGCCGTGGAGAAGGGCGACTGGACGGAAGCCGGGCGGCTGTTGCGCGAAGAATGGGCGCACCGCAAGCGGAACGCGCCGGGGATCACCACGCCGTTGATCGACCGCCTGGTGACGTCCACGCGGCGCGCCGGAGCGCTGGGGGCGAAGGTGTGCGGGGCGGGCGGCGGCGGCTGCGTGTTCCTGCTGGTGGACCGGGGAGCGAAGGAGCGCGTGTCGTCGATCATCGAACGCGGTGGCGCCACCGTCCTGCCGGTGCAAGTGGCTCGCGAGGGAGTCCGCGTGCGGGCCTCGTGACCACCGGGGCTCTGCTCCGCCGCGTCGGGCTGTTCGCTTTCCTGGAAGTAGCGGCGCTGGCGATTCTCGGCCCGTTGATCACCTGGGCGGGAAGCTATGTCATCGGCGCGACGCTTTCGACGTTCGCCGCGGCGGCGCTGGCCAATGCCTTCGCGGTGCGCATTTGGGAACGGGGGCGGCTTTCCGATATCGGCCTGGGTTGGGCGGAGGGCTCGGCGCGCAACCTGCTCTGCGGTTTTCTGGGCGGCGTGGGCGCGGCCCTGCTGGTGCTGGTTCCGCCGGTGGCCTTCCGGTTGGCGGCCTGGGAGCGCGACCCCTCGCTGGCCTCCGGATTCGGTCCGTTTATCTTTCTGACCCTGGTGCTGGTGTTCGGCGCGGTGGGTGAAGAGATGCTCTTTCGCGGGTACGGATTCCAGTTGCTGATGGGGCGGCTGGGCCCGTTCGCCACGATCGTTCCGTTCGGCGTGATCTTCGGCTTCGCGCACGCCGCCAACCTCTCCTTCTCACCGCTCGGGTTGGTGAACACAGCGGCCTGGGGGATCCTGCTCGGTTACGCGTTTCTTCGCACCGGTGAGTTGTGGATGCCGATCGGCCTGCATTTCGGCTGGAACTGGGTGCTGCCGCTGTTCGGCGTCAAGCTCAGCGGGTTTACAATGGGGGTGACCGGGTACGCCCTGCGATGGAGCGCCGGTGAACTCTGGAGCGGCGGTGATTATGGTCCGGAAGCAAGCCTGCTTACCCTGCCGGTGCTGGTGCTGCTCTTCTTCTACGTCCAACGCGCGCCGGTTGCCCCCCAGTCCGCCTTTCTCCTTCGCCCGCCTCCGGAGGCCTGAGCGGGCTGCGCCGCTGGCTTTGGCGCTGGCCCTGGCCGCGGCGTGGTGCGCGCCGCCACTGGCCGCCCAGGACAAGAAACTCACGGACGAAGAACGGCTGGAGTTGATTCGCAATCTCACCGCCGAATACGCCACCGCCAAAGTCACGCTGCCGCGGTCGAAGAAGCCGGTGGAGATCCGGAGCACGGGCGAATACGACAAGCTGAAGTGGTCCGAGGCGGGGCGCGAACTCGGGCCCGCCGCGCGCATCGGCGACATCGTGCAGGTGACCAAGGTGGATGTCAACGACGACCACATCGTCTTCGAGATCAACGGCGGCCTCAAGACCAAGAAGAAGTGGTATGAGCGGGTGGAAGTAGGCGTTGGGAACCGCACGACGCCCATCTCCTCGGGCGATCCGAAGGCGGCGTTGGGCACCTACATCGCGCTCACCTTCCCCAAGCACGTGCCGGCGGCGAGCGCGGCGGAGATCAAGAAGATGCTCGCGCCGGTGATGGATTTCGAGAAACGCTCGGCGACGGAGAACTACGTCGAATCCTTGCCCGCGCCCATTCAGGAAGCGATCAAGAACAAGAAAGTGATCGAGGGGATGGAGCGCGACCAGGTACTGCTGGCGGTGGGGCGGCCGCGCGATAAGCTGCGCGAAACGCGCGATGGCATCGACTACGAGGACTGGATCTACGGCCAGGCGCCGGGGCGGATCACATTCGTCACCCTGCAGGGAAACAAGGTGGTGAAGGTGAAAGAGACCTACGCGGCGCTGGGCGGGTCCACCGCGCCGGGACTGCCGCCGCGGTAGTGCCCCAGGGATGGCCGACTTCAGAGGCCCGACTCTTCTTTTGATAAGATCGGAAAGGCAATCATTCCACTCGAAAGAGGTCTATCTTCACCATGGCCATCAAGGTCGGTATCAACGGTTTCGGCCGCATCGGGCGCAATGTCCTGCGCGCCGGACTGAATAACCCCAACGTTGAGTTCGTCGCTGCTAACGATCTCACGGACACCACGACGCTGGCGCACCTGCTCAAGTACGATTCCACGCTCGGCCCCTTGGACGCCGAGGTGAAGGCCGCCGGGGACACGATCACCGTGAACGGCAAGGCGATCAAGATCTTCGCGTCGAAGGACCCGGCGGAGATCGACTGGTCGAGCCTGGGCGCGCAGGTGGTGGTGGAATCGACCGGCAAATTCACCGACGCCACGCAGGCGGTCAAGCATATCAAGGGCACGGTGAAGAAGGTCATCATCTCCGCGCCGGCGAAGAACGAAGACGTCACGCTGGTGCTGGGCGTCAACGACGGCTCCTACGATGCCGCGAAGCATAATATCGTTTCCAACGCCTCCTGCACCACGAACTGCCTTGCGCCGGTGGTGAAAGTGATCCACGAAACCTTCGGCATCCTGAAGGGGACGATGACCACGATCCACAGCTATACGAACGATCAGAACGTCCTCGACTTCCCGCACAAGGACCTGCGGCGCGCCCGCGCGGCGGCTCTGAACATGATCCCCACTACAACCGGCGCGGCGAAGGCGATCGGCCTGGTGATGCCTGCGTTGAAGGGCAAGCTGGACGGCTACTCGATGCGCGTGCCGACGCCGAACGTTTCGGTGGTGGATTTCGTGGCCGTGCTCGATAAGCCGGCGACTTCGGAAGCGGTGAACGCGGCGTTGAAGGCGGCCGCGGAAGGCCCGCTGAAGGGCATCCTTGGCTACACCGAAGATCCGGTGGTGTCGAGCGACATGATGAAGAACCCGAACAGCTCGATTGTCGACTCGCAGATGACCAAAGTGCTCGACGGGAACCTGCTCAAGATCGTCGCCTGGTACGACAACGAGTGGGGCTACTCCTGCCGCGTGGTCGACCTGATCGGATTCATGGGCCAGAAGGGCCTGTAGGTTCGAAGAATCTCGCATTTTCTTGTAAGGCGGGACGCGCCGGGGAGCGCGTCCCGTTTTCTTTTTCAACCCATCACCTCCACCAGGCGCCGGACAAGTTGCGCGCCCCGTGCTCAGTATTCAGTTTTCAAAGAACGGACCGGGCTGGACGAGGCGTGCGTCAGGCCCGCAGGGGATGAGTTTTTGTGTGAATGAGGCGGCGGCGCTGGAGGGCGAGGCGAAGGCGTGGGTGCAGGGGTTGTCGGCGGGCGCGGCGGGGTTCG
>DALYJJ010000124.1:0-18028 GCA_031969915.1 Bryobacteraceae bacterium
CCTTCAACGCCTTGATGTACTTCGGCCCGCCCAGATTCCCCGCCGGGAAGATCTTCACGATGTCCGCCCCGGCATCCCACGCGGTCACCACCTCGGTGGGAGTCATTGCGCCCGGCAGGATCACCTTCGAGTAGCGCTTGCACATCTCGATCGTCGAGACGCGGAGGCTCGGGGTCACGAAGAACTGCGCCCCTGCCAACATGCAGATGCGCGCCGTCTCCGGATCAAGCACCGTCCCCGCCCCAAGCGTGATCTTGTCGCCAAATTTGTCAGCGACTCTCTCCAATGCCTTCACCGCGCCCGGCACCGTCATCGTGATCTCCGCCGCGCGGATGCCGCCCCGGTAGATCGCGTCAATGGCCAGGATGGCCGCCTCGGCGCTCGGAGCGCGCACTACCGGAACGATCCCGATATCCCGGATTGAGGACAGAATGGTCTCTTTCGTCATCGCTCCTTGGATCTTATCAGGAGAGAGCACCCCCGGGTTCGGGGTGGTCCGGACATCTGGGCCTGAAACCGCTTTCTTTCGGCGTCCTGTTGATATATACTTGCGTGCTACGAGGGGTCGCCGAAGACCCCTTGGGAGTCTAAACGGGGGTCGGATGAGACTATTCGTCAAATTCACCGTTACTTTTCTGTGCCTGCTCCTTGCTGTAGCGAGCGCACAGGAATTCCGCGCAACGATTTCAGGGTACGTCTACGACGCCACCGGCGCCGCCGTACCGAACGCAACCGTCCAGGCAACCAACGTCGCCAATAATGAATCGACCACTGGCACGTCGGATTCCTCCGGTGCGTATACCATTCCTTTCCTTCGCCCTGGCCAGTACAAAGTCGTGGTCACGGCCAAGGGGTTCAAGACCTACAACCGCGAGAACCTCGTTCTCGAGGTCGGCAAGATCGTGGGTCTGAACATCAACCTCGAAGTCGGCCAGTTGACCGAGTCCATCAACGTCACGGCTGAGACCGCGTTGCTCGAAACGCAGAGCGCCAGCCGCGTCGGCGTGGTCAACACCACCCAGGTGGCCGAACTGCCGTTGAACTCGCGCAACCCGTTCATGCTCGGATCGATGATGTCCGGCGTCACCTTCCGTGGCGCGGCCATCTGGCAGCGCCCCTTCGATAACGGCGCCATCGCCGAATGGTCCGTCAACGGCGGCCGCCAGTCCAACAATGAGTTCCTCATGGACGGCGCCCCGAACAACGGCCAGGCGGGCGGTAACAACATCGCCTACGTGCCCATCGTCGACGCCGTGCAGGAGTTCAGCGTCCAGCAGAACTCCTACGACGCGGCCTACGGCAAGACCGGCGGCGGCGTGTTCAACGTCGTGCTCAAGAGCGGCGGTACCCAGCACCACATTACGGCGTGGGAATTCCTCCGCCGCAAGTGGGGCGATGCGAACACGTTCCAAAACAACTCCCGTGGCGAGCCGCGCGCGGCGCACCGCCTCGATCAATACGGCTTCCAGCTCGACGGTCCGATCTATTTCCCCGGCCTGCTCAAGAAAGACGGCGCGGTGAAGTTGTTCTACCTCGGCAGCTACGAAGGCTACTACGAAGAATGGCCGCAGATCCTGCAGAACAGCTACCCGGCCATGGAAATGCGCAACGGCGACTTCAGCCGGCTCCGCAACGCGGCGGGCAACCCCGTCACCATCTACAACCCGTATAACCCGGGTACCGATGCCAGCGGCAACCCCATCCGGCAGCCCTTTGCGAACAACATCGTCCCGCAGAGCATGATCAACCCCGTGGCGCGCGCCGTCACGCGCTTCATGCCGGAACCGAATGCCACCACCACGGGCGTTCGCTACTCCACCGTCAACCGCATTAACTCTACCTACGCCGCGACGGATGACTTCTACAACCTGATCCTGAAGTTTGACTGGAACTTCGGCGACAAACATCGCGCCTTCATCCGGCACGCTTCGAACGATCGCACCGAAGACCGCTGCGTGAACGACATCTGCGCCGGCCCCGGCATGGACGGCCAGCAGCCGTTCCAGCGCATCAACGATGCCTACGTGCTGGACTGGATCAGCACCCTCAGCCCGACCACCGTGCTGAATATTCGCGCTTCGCACAACCGGTTTATCGAAAAGGGCTTCGGCCGCGGCAACGAGGCGTTCGACCTCGCCTCGCTCGGACTGCCCTCTTCGCTCATCAGCCAGATCCCCGGTCCCGCCTACTTTGGCCGCTGGAATATCAACGGCTACTCGTCGCTCGGCCGCGGCCAGGGCATCAACATCACCAACAACTACAACCTGGCGGGCAGCGTGAACAAGATCATCGGCTCCCACTCGATGAAGTTCGGTGTTGACCTCCGCCGCATTCACTTCATTCAGCAGAACTCCGGCGACATCCTCTCCTTCACCGGTGAGACCCGCTGGACCCAGCGTCTGTTCAACCAGGGCGAACCCGACGCGGGCGACGGTTATGCGTCGTTCCTCATCGGCGGCATCGGCGGCAGTTCCAACTTCCCGCTGTATCCGTTCTTCCAGCAGTGGTACTTCGCTCCGTACTTCCAGGATGACTGGAAGGTCTCCCGCCGCCTGACCCTGAACATGGGTCTCCGCTGGGACTTCAACCAGACGCCTCAGGAGAAGTACGACCGCATCAACCGCGGCTTCAACGCCACCGTCGCGGCGCCCTTTGCCAACCAGATTCCGGCCGACATGCTGGCCCGCTATCCGCAGTTGCGGAACCTGCGCGGCGGTTTGGATTTCGCCGGCGTCAGCGGCAATCCGCGCGTCGTCGGCGTCAACGACATGAACAACTGGCAGCCCCGCATCGGCGCGGCGTATCAGTTGAGCAACAAGCTCGTCATGCGCGGCGGCTACGGTCTGTACTTCCTCAATCCGAACAACGATACGCTGCAGACCGTCGGCTTCTCGACCAACACGCCGTTGGTGAACTCCATCGACGACGGCCGAACCCTGGTGTCGAACACGCTGCTGTCCAATCCCTATCCGTCGGGCATTAACCGGCCCTCCGGTGCGGGCCTCGGGCCCAGCACGTTCGTTGGCCAGAACTTCAACTGGTACAACCCGAACATGCGCACGCCCTACGTGCACCAGTTCTCCTTCGGCTTCCAGTATCAGCTCACCAACACCAGCAACCTCGACGTCTCCTACGTCGGCAGCCGCACGCGCAACGCCAACACTGAGCGCGATTACAACGTGCTCACGCCGGATTTCCGCCGCCGCTGCAACCTGCTCGAAGGCGGCAACCCGAACTTCTGTCTGGAGCAGGTGCCGAATCCCTTCCGCGGTATCGATGCCTTCCGCGGCACCGGCTTCTTCACCGCCGCCAACCTCCCCCGCTGGCAACTGGAACGGCCGTTCCCGCAGTTCAACGGCAACATCCAGGAGCGCGGCCGCGGCGAGTCCGACATCTTCTACAACTCGCTGCAGATCAACTACAACGTCCGCATGGGCCGCAGCCTCACCCTGCTTGCCAACTACACGATGAGCAAGATGGTGGAGCGCTGGGGCTACAACGACGCCGTGAATAACGTGATGCAGTCCGGTCTCTATTTCAACGACCGCCCGCACTTCATTAAGTTCACCACCGTCTATGAACTTCCCTTCGGACGCGGCAAGCTGATCGGCAAGAACGCCAACCGGTTCCTGGATAAACTCATCAGCGGCTGGCAGTTCAGCACTTACTCCCAGATCGCCTCCGGCGAGCCCAATAACCTCGCGGGCAACGTGATCCAGTTGAAGGACCCCCGCACCGTCGGTGGCGACTGGACCGGTTCCGTCGACTGGAAGGCGCATCAGGTTCGCGGTTGGAACCCCTGCGTCCTCCGCCAGTTCAACGACGGCCGTGTGGCTCCCCAGCAGTTCTCCATCAACCGCGGCTGCGGCACCGACCCCGCTAACTACGCCTGGCTCATGACGGCCGATTTCGCGCCGCGCATGACCCCCTTCCGTAGCGGCAACATCCGCAAGCAGCAGTTGTTCAACATGGACGCCTCGCTCTCCAAGATGACCAACATCACCGAGCGCCTGCGCGCCCAGTTCCGCGTGGAAGCGTTCAACGCGACCAACTACTACTTCTTCGGTCGCGACTCGAACTTCGCCACCGATCCCAACGACCCGAACTTCGGTACCCTGTTCCCGAACCAGGCCTGGATCGGTAACGGCTATCCGCGCCAGGTCCAGCTTGGCTTCAAGCTGCTCTGGTAAGCGTTCGCACCTGACCTGCAGTCCCCACGAAGCGGCTCGCCTCCGGGCGGGCCGCTTCGCTTTTTCAGGCGCTTCGTTTCAGCCTCATGTGCAGCCAGTTTCCGTGCGGAGCGGCGAGCGCCGTCTGCGCTCGCTGAAGCTGAAGAGCCACCCCCGAGCAAATGCGTTGTCCGAAGCTTCTCCCGGGCGCCGCCCGCAGGCCCGCGCCGCACCGTTGGCAGCGCATCTCGTCGTCGTACGTGCCCCACGGGTTCCCCGCCCGGTCCATCAGCCACCTGGCGATTCCGTTCGTGCGTTCCCGGTTCACGCCGACGTACGTCACCGCGTCGGGCCTCCACCCCGCGAAGAGTCCCTGCAGTTTGCCTTCATCGAATTCGTGCACGTGCCCCCAGGGCGGCGAGACCGCGCCGCATCCGGCGCACGTCATCCGACCGATCCGCGTGTCCTGCCGGTACGGGACGCCAACGATCACTTCGTACCGCGCCACCCGCCCCAGTTCGCGGCACGCCGCCGCCACGTCGGGAATGTGCTCCAGCACCTCCGCGCAGAACACCACGTCGAAGCTGCCGCCGGCGAACTGGAGGTTCGTAGCGTCGCCTGCCACGTTCTTCACTGCCGGGTGGTCCACCTGAGGCGCGGCAAGGTCGAGCGCCGTGACCTCCTCAAAGTACCCCGTGAGGAGCTTCGAGAAATGTCCGTCGCGCGCCCCGACGTCGAGGACCGTCCGCCGCCCCGCCGGCAGCAGCGCAAGCAGATCCGCGGCGCGCGCCCGCTCTCGCGGGTTCGCCCGGTAGGCAGCCAGGTCGGGCATGTCGTCGATTATAGTCTTGCCCGTCAGCCGCCCGCTCCTCACCCGCCCACTCGGCGAGGCAACCGGTTCAGCAAGCAAGGCGGACGAAGTCGCGATGATGCCAGGGCAACGACGCGACCAAACGGGCTTGCGCCCCTGTCAGCGGCAAACTCTCAAATGACTCAGCCGCGAGCCTCGACTCGAAGTCCGGCGGCAGCCGCAGTTTGCCGAAACTTGCCTTCAGCCAGATCTCTCAGAGGCTGAAGACGGGCCCGCTCGCACAGGGACGGAGCGTTCGCCAGCCACCACCGAATCAGGCGGGTATCGAGCAGGATCTTCAAGACCCCGGCTCCCTCATGCCAAAGGCCTCGGCGATGTCCTCCGGCAGCGCGTCGAAATCCGGAGCGATCCAGATTTCTCCAGCCATTGAGCCCGGTGTTCGGGGACGGATCGGACCGCGGTAGGCAACCAGCTTCGCCACCGGCTTGCCCGCTTTGGCAAGGATCACCTCATTGCCTTTCTGCACTTCTTCCACCAGCGCCGACAGCTCGGCCTTCGCCTGCGAAATGCTGCGCACTACCACGACTCAAGTATCGCGTAGACCAGATCTGGTCTGGTCTACCTAGGTTGGAGATCCCGGACCAGATCTTCCGCAAGACCAAGGCCACTGCCAGTGCGTTGGGAATTCCGTTGCGCCAATTCGTGACGCAAGCTGTCGAAGAGAAGCTCTCTCTGGGCAGTCAAGGCCAAGGCCGGTGATGAGCCGCGACACTCACTTCGATATGGTGGGCGGACTGAGACGCCGAGCCTGGTAGGAACGTCGGCAGGAGGCTCTCGAAGTGAGCATCAGGATCACACATCTCCACCACGGTGAGCCACACCGTTCCGCGGGGCAACGGAAACCCCATGCAGGGAGTTAGGCCAAACTGGTTCCACGATTCGTGACCAGGCAGCGCCTCCGTTCCGAACATCGAAGTGATTTTGACGCCGCGGCGTGGCGATCGGCTCAGGGCCGCGCCGAAGGCCGGTTCGGCCGCTGGCATGGTCCAGTTAGCGGACTGCGAGAAGGGTTTCGGTAGCAACGTCCTCATCGAGCTCCGGCCAATGGACGCCGATGCCATTGCCGATCAAGCGCCAGTTCTCGCGCTGGGCGGGAGTGGCATCGAGGAGGCGGGGGAACCAGGCAAGAGGCGCAGAAATCTCCCGTCCGTCGGCTAGGCGGAGATGGAGGGAGTGGTCACTGAGGGTGACGTCAACGGCCAAGGGGTCCAGGTGGATTGCCGAAGTGCTCATGCCAACGATCCAGCAGCGACTGCCGATGCTCTCTGACTATTCTACTGATCTCTGAGAGCTGGTGTGAGCGGAATCCGTGCGCGCGTGCAACTGAAACAGGCTCCAGCCATACCTTGGCGTAGGCGTCCTGACACTCGACGTGGACATGGGCTGGCTCGCGGCGGTCGCCGGAGAAGAAAAAGAAACGATAGGGACCGCTCTTCAGTGCAGTCGGCATTAGCGCAGATGCCGTGCCAAGGAACGAGATTACAGGTGAGGAGACGACCTCCTCAGAACCATTTCTTCAACTACACCCTGGCACGGCAGTACTGACTATATCACGGCTACCGGGGTTGGGTGATCTGATCTTCAATGGTTCTGATGAGGTCGTAAGGAGAAACTCTTAAATAGCTATTGACTTTGCTTCGTTGTGGGAGCACACTACAGGTGAGAACCGCTAACCGCCTCTCCTCTGGATCGCCGGACCGAAGTTCAGCGAGCGTCTTCTCCGAGCTTACCGCATCCGGCGATCACTCACTACAACTATGAATACCTATCTTGTTGTGTGTGATTCGGACCGGCTGCGAGCGGCCGCTCCCACTCTTGGCGAACTCGATCCGCTGTTTCCCCTGGCTGGGGCCTGCCTGGTGCCTTTCGCGGGTTGCGCGAGCGACCTGGTCGCGCGGTTCAAAGAAGTGATCTGCGAAGGACAGGTACTCGTGTCAGAGGTTAGCGGCGACTACTGTTTGCGGTAACCCGACTTGAGGGGCGCTAGCCGCCCCTCTATTTCAGGTATATTTATCCCATTTGCTGATATAATCCGTCTCGCACGAAAGCCAAGAAGAGCCGGCGAGTGTAACGGGGATTACAGGTGCACCTGTCCATGGATACAGAAGCGATTGCGTTTTTTGATCGATCCTTTCCTCTTATCTGCAGGGGCCGGCAGCCGTATTGCTGGCAACGCCAGTTGTTCGTGGAGCTGATTGGGGCGGAGTGGCCCGACACGATTCCGCTGCCCACGGGGGCGGGAAAGACGTCGATTATCCAGATCTGGCTGCTGGCGCTGGCGTGGTGTGGTTTGGTGGAGAAGGAGGGGGTCGTGCCGAGGCGGCTGGCGTGGGTGGTCAACCGGCGCGTCGTGGTGGATCAAGCCACTACGGAAGCGGAGATCGTGAAGACGGCGCTAGATGGGGTTGAGGCGGAGGAGATTCGACGCGGCCTAGCGATGCATTCACTTCGTAGAGTACCGCTGGCGGTCAGCACCCTGCGAGGCGAATTTGCCGACAACGGGGAATGGAGCAAGGATCCCTCGACCCCGGCGATCATTGCGGGAACGGTAGACATGATCGGCAGCCGGTTGCTGTTCAGGGGATACGGCGATGGGCGGTACTGGCGGCCGAGCCATGCGGGGTTGTTGGGTGTGGATTGTCTGATTGTGAATGACGAATCGCATCTTACTCCGGCCTTTGCTCGGCTGCTATCACGCATTGAGGAGCTAAAGCCGGCTGAGAAGTTGCCGGGAAAGCCGTTCCGGGTGATGTTTGTTTCGGCAACGGAGAGCGGCGAGGGGAAGAAAAGGTTCGCTGCAGACCTCTCGCTTGACCTCGTGGAAGGGAGCCAGTTCCGGAACGCGTTTGAGGGGGAGAAGCGGCTGTGGCTGCATGAGGCGGCGGATACGAAGTCTGCCGAAGCGAAGTTGGAGACCCTGGCGCTGGAGTCCGCGGCGATGCGAACCATCGTGTTTATCGAGGAACCGGAGAAGGCGCGGAAGTTCGCCGAGCGGCTGGCGGCGAATACCAGCGAAGAGCAGGTTCTATTGCTTACCGGCACCATGCGGGGGCATGAGCGCGATGAGTTGGCCAAGAAGGAGAACACGCGGTTTCGGAGCTTTCTCTGCCGCGGGCTCCCTGAGCAAAGGCTCTACTTGGTGACCACGTCGGCGGGTGAAGTCGGCCTCGACGCTACTTGCGAGCGGCTGGTCACGATGCTTGTCGAGTCGGACCGGCTGCAGCAGCGGCTTGGCCGGCTGAACCGCTTTGGAGATTTGACGGACGGAACTCACATAGCAGGTGAGGCGCACGTCGTCTACCAGGCCGCCAAGGAGAAGAAGGGCAAGGGAGGGAGCGAACAACTCTCGCCGCGTCAGGCGACGTTAGCCGCGTTGGAGACTCTTCCGGAACTGGAGGGAGGTGGGCGAGATGTTTCCTGCAAGCAACTTTGGGAAAGCCAGGCGTTCGGAGCGGACTGCAGAACGGAGAGGCCTAAGATAGCGCGGCTTCATGACTGGCACATCGATGTATGGTCACAGACGAGCCTGTTGCAATCGGGCCCCCCGGTCGAGTCGTGGCTTCACGGGCAGCAGGACGCGGAGTTTCCGGAGACGGCTGTCGCGTGGCGCAGGGACGTTGAGGAACTGGCTAGCGAAGAGGTGGAGGCCGAGGATCGGGAGCGGGTACTGGCGCGATATCCGGTGACGGCACGGGAGCGGTTGAAGGAACCGACGCGCCGGGTGATGGCGAAGCTCAAGGAAATAGTGGAGGGGCTGGCAAGCCGTAACGCGGCACAGCCGAGGTGTCTTGTTGTGACACGGAGCGGGACGGTGTGGGCTGGAGAGTTAGGGCGGGTGGATGAAGACGATCTGGCCTACGGAACCCTGCTGCTGCCGCCGGGAGTAGGGGGATTGTCGCGAGGGATGCTCGACACCGAGGCGACGCCGGACGAACTCTACGACGTCGCGGACGAGGCGGGCGAGAGAGTGCGATACCGGGCGCTGCGCGAGGAGGGCGAATGGGTCTGGTGCGGAATGGGGAGCGATGAAGAAGTGTTCCGAGGGAACTTGTCCTCGTTTGCCCGCGAGCAAGGTCTTCGAGCGCTAACAACAGTGCGGTTTCAGGAGAGCGAGGAAGCCGGCGGTGGCGAGAGGATGATCGGCTATTTTGCCAAGAGGGGGAAGGAAAGCAAAAGGTTCGAAGTCGATTTGGACCCACATCTAGAGGCAGTAGCAACACGCGTACAGAGGGCCGCGGAGTTTCTGGTCGGCCGAGGAGACGACTATCGGCTGGCCGGCCAGCATCACGACGAAGGAAAAAGATACGGGCTGTGGCAAAAGGCGATGGGCGGCGACGTCAACGCGCCGAAGGCCAAGACGGCGGGCGCCGCGAACGGACGGCTGTTGGACGGATACCGACATGAGTTGGAAAGCGCGCGGGAGAAAGCGGAGGCACTGCGAGGACGGAACTTGGCGGGGCACATAACGGAGTCGCATCACGGGTGGGCGCGTCCTCACTTTGAGGCCAAAGCGTATCGCCGTGAGACGCTGTCGGAGAGCCAGGAGATTGCGCTGGAAGCACCGCGTCGTTTTGCGACGCTCCAGCGGGAGTGGGGGCCGTGGGGCCTGGCGTACCTGGAGGCGTTGTTCAAAGCGGTCGACGGTGAGGTAAGCGAGGAGAAGACGGAGGCGGCGCATGGGTGAACTGAGGATACCTCTCGATCCCTTAAATCCGGCGCAATTCCTGGCGTGCTGCGGCTTGTTCGAAGCAGTAAATTGGGATGCGCCGGAGGCATTGCTGCGGTTTGAGGCGGATCCGGCCACGCCGCGGCGTGCGGCGGCGGTGATCACCGGCAGCGGGTTGCCGGATTTACGCGGGGTATTGCAAGCGGCGAGGGACGCTGCGGCGGACTTCAGCGAATACGAGGAGACCGTGGAGAAGTCAGTGCGCCCCGCTCGCTTGCGCATGGGCACCAGGGAATTGGTATTGGATTGGTGGCTCGACGAGTTCTACGAGCGGACGACGAACCTCAAGTGCTGGGCGGGCCAGGTGACGACGCAGAAGCTGTTTGACGAGTTACCGCCGCAGATTAGCGTGGAAACGCCGCCCGAGGAACTGTTCAGCGCGAGCACCTTGACTAAATCGAAGTTCGGAATGGATCCGAGGTCGGCTTGGAACGCGCTTGATTTCGGCTTTTCGCCGAACGAGCAGGGCAAGGATTCGAAGACCTATCCGATTGTGGAAGTACTTGGGGCGATCGGCTTGCAAGGTTTCCGGTTGGATGCGCGGCGCCGAGAGGGAATTCGGTATTTCTTGTGGAGCGAGCCGATGCCGCTCCTGGTGGCACGGACGGCGGCGGTGGCCGCATGGGATGGGCTTCCGCGGTGCCGGTACGAATTTGACATTGCGAAGCGGGGACAGAGTTACAAGTACTTCACGCTAGCGCGGTTTGCAGAAAGGAAGAGTTACTACTGATGGGTGATATCAACTATTTTGACAACTGGCTGGCCGTGGACGGGCCGGTGGCGGCGGTATTGCGGGAGGAACTGGAGCCAGTGTTAGGTGACGGAGCGGTAGTGTTTCCTCCGACGTTCGCGCCGCCTGAGAAGGGACAGTCCCCTTCCTACGTCGTGGATGAGACAAGCGAAGGGAAGGTGGCAATCATCGACACGGTGGGCGCGCAGGCCAACCGTATGGAGCCGCTGTTCAAGAGAGCGCCATACGCCGGGCTAGTTCCGGAGGCGAAGGTCCGGGTAGGTGAGCGGGAAGTGCACTTACTCGATGCCGGGCATCGTGCCGCCGACGCCTTGGTACGGTTTTCATCAAAGAAGGACGAGTTAGGGAGCGCCTTCGAGGCGATTGAGAGGAAGGGGCAAGCGACGGACCTGGCGAAGTTGGCTCCGACTTCACTGCTGTTCGGCGTGTGGGATTCGAGAGGGACGGGAGTGAAGATTCCCCGGCTGCTCGGGTCCACGATTCGGGCCTACGGGGCCGAGACGCTGCATCGGTCGGCGCAGTACTTCTCGGCATTCGAAAAGGATGAGACGGATGCCTGGAGCGACGACCAGGATTTCCTATCGGCACAGGGGTTTTCGGACGCCCCGGCGGGAGTGAGCCTGGGAGGCATCGTTGCGCGCAAGGGGATCAGGCGAGAGACCGTGCTAAACCTTGTCGCGCTGCGCGCATTGGCGGGCAAGGATGCGGAGGAGACGAAGCGCCTGCAGCGTTACGTGTTGGGCCTGGCGCTGGTGGCGATGACCGCGCCGCCCGAATCCTTCTTACGGGAGGGTTGCCTGTTGGTTCGGAAGGCAGGCGAGGAGATGGCGCCACAGTTAGTGCAGCGGACGGGGGAGCGGAAGACGTTCAAGCTGTCGCCCGAGGAGGCATTCGAATACGCGCAAACGGCTGCGAAGGCGTTCGGGGTAGGCCCGGCATGGGGCGAGACGGTCTTCGAGGTGGGACTCGTCACAGCAGCGGCGGAAGACAAGAAGAAGGCAAAGGCGGCGAAGAAAGCAGCGAAGGGATAAGGCCATGGCGCTCGGGATCTGCATCTCGGCCACTTTTTTGAGCGGGCGGTATCACGGGGAAGAGTGGCCGCCCTCTCCGGTGCGATTGTTTCGGGCTCTCGTGGCGGGTGCCAAGAACGGCGGCTATCGGGAGCACTGGGGGGAGGTCGCGAATGCGCTCGAGTGGCTGGAGAGACTCGACGCGCCGTTGATCCTGGCGAAGCGCCCTTTGGCGGCGAGACCGAAATACATGCTGGCGGTACCGAACAATGACATGGATTCGGTTGCTCGGGACTGGTCGGCAGGCAGGGATGCCGATCCCGCAAAGCTGCGGACGATGAAGCTTGTACATCCGCGGCTGTTAGAGGGCGACGGACCTCACGTGAAGTACTTCTGGACGCTGAACGGCTTGGGGCTTCCAGAGAAGGAGATTGGCGGGCTGCGGCGGGCTGCCCATTGTGTTCACGCCTTGGGATGGGGCGTCGACATGGCATTCGCGAACCTGGACTTACCGGAGGAGTGGGACAAGGGCGGCTACGAGGAGTGGCGGCCGGCGGGAGAACGGAAGGGGATGCGGTTGGAGATACCGGCATCGGGTTCGCTACAGGACTTGGAGAGCACGTACGAGCGGTATCTTCGGCGAGCGAGCGGAGTGGGGGTAGACACGGACACACGGCCGTCCGTATACCGGTACTCGTCGTATGTCCGGCCCATGGGGGATGAGCGGCCGTTGTTGACCCTTGCGCTTCGTTCCGTGGATGGAGAGTTACCGCTGTCCCGCGGGTGGCATGCGGCGATGGAGGTAGCGGCGTGGCTGCGGCATGCGTGCGGCGAGGTGCTGAAAGGAGAACGGCGGTTTCGTGATGACGTCGATTCATTTGTGCTCGGGCATGGCGAAGGGATGGACGAGGCAAATTACCGATTGTCGTTCGTCCCACTGCCTTCGATTGGCCATGCGCATGCGGATGGGAGAATCCGGCGCGTGTTGATCGTTGAACCGATGCAATCGAGCGGTGAGGCGGTGGAGGTGTTGGGGCTGAAACTGGCGGGGCGACTGTTGACGAGGGACGGTGATAGAGCGGAGGTGGCCTCGCTGGACATTCTGACGGATAGAAAGGTTCTCGGCTTTTACTTACGTGACAACAACCCGGCACGGACGTGGCGGTCGGTGACGCCGGTGGTCTTGCACGGCTACAACGCGATCCGTGGGCAGATTTCGCTGCTGAAGACGGAGAAACTGCTGCTGCGGGCGTTCGAGATGGCGGGCTATGACAAGAGCTTGATCGCCGGGCTCGCGTTTCAGCCCGCGCCGCTCTGGGCCGGGACAGGGGCAGCCCGCGCTGTTCGTGTGCCGAAACACTTGGACGGCTATCCGAGGTATCACGTCGAGGTGACGTTCAAGGAGCCGGTGCAAGGGCCCGTGATGGCCGGGCTTGGCCGTCATTGCGGGGTTGGGGTATTCGCGGCGGGAGGAGAGTGAATTCCATGTTGATGTACGAAGGCGCTGGGGACGGACGGCGATGGTATGCTGTGAGCCAGACGGGTTCTGTTGATTACACGACTTGAGCAATCATGGCGTCTTCTAGCGTCGAGCGACGTCCTGGGGGCTTCTACATCGCGGGAAGCCGGGTGCCTCTGGACCAGATCGTCTACGAGTACCGAAATGGCGAGGAGCCCGAGACCATTCAGAGTCACTACCCTACGCTCAGCATCGAGCAGGTGAAAGCGGCTATCGGGTTTTATCTTTCAAACCGTGAAGTGGTAGACCGCGCGGTCGAGGAACGAATCGATGAGGAGGAAGCCGTCGATGCGGCGAACCCTACTCCTCCGGATATCCGAGAGAGATTCGAACGGATGAGGCGTCAGGCACAATCACGACGCTGGTAACAAACGATCCGCAATCCCGCCGACGCCGGCCTGCCCGGCGGTTCTTTCTACAAGCCGCACCTGGGCCGCCGCAAATCCGTGGCTCACTTTTCGCAACTTACGGATATAATCATCGCCGGGAGGAGAATGCGCGTCTCCTATCTGGTTTGCTACGACATTTGCGACGATAAGCGCCTGCGGCGGGTCTTCCAGATCATGCGGGGGTTTGGGGATCACCTCCAGTACTCGGTGTTCGAGTGCCAGTTGACGGCCAGCGACTTAGTACGGTTGCGGGCGGCGTTGAGCAAGGAAATTCACCACGACGAGGACCAGGTGCTGTTTGTGAACCTGGGTCCTGCCGACAGCCGCGGGGAGCGGGTGATTTCGGCGTTGGGGAAGCCATACACCGCCGTAGATGCGCCGTGCATTGTGGCGTAGCGGGTGTGGTTGTGGCGAGGGGGTGTTAGCGTTGCGGCGAACTCGAGCGCATCTCGCGGCGGAGGACCTCATTCATGTAGGTCTGATATCGTCTGCCGCGGGCGCGAAACCAGGCGAGGACATCGGCGTCGATACGCAGGCTGACTTGTTGTTTCAGCGGGCGGTAGAAGCGGCCGACAAAAAGTTCCTCTGGCAGCGAGGTTGCCGGAGGAATACTGTCATAGTCAATTTGGGCGTCGGGCTTTGCTGCGAGGCGGACGAGGCCGCGACGTTCCCTGGGAGTCAGGGGCCTTGTAAAGGCTTCGCTCGCCGGGACCCGCTTTTCTCGCGGAGATGATGCGAACTTCTTCTTCGCCATGTTCTTCCCTCACCGTATGGACGACCAACACAAGAGCGACGCCGCCGGCCAAGCCAACCGTGTGCCACCGCTCTTCGCCTTCGATGTGGCAATCGACGTAGGAAACCGCAAATGGGTCACGAAAGACGAGGAGTGCGGTTTCGAACTTGTATCTACAAAAGTGTATCACGGAGGAGCGTGATGGCTGCCAATGCCCTGCCCCTGCGCCAGGAACGGGAATTGCCGGATTTGTTGCCGGCCCGGATGGTGAATGAGTATGTCTACTGCCCACGGCTGTTCTACTACGAGTGGGTGGAGGGGGTTTTTCGCGAGAGCGCGGACACGCTCGAGGGAGCCTGGCAGCACCGCCGCGTGGACCAGAAGGGCGGCGCGGAGTTGCCGGCGCCGGAGGAGTTAGGCGGCGCGGAGAAGATCCATTCGCGGTCGGTGGCGCTGTCGAGCCAGAAGTACCGGGTGACAGCCAAGCTCGATTTGCTGGAGGTGGACGGCGGGACGGTCACGCCCGTGGATTACAAGCATGGGCGGCCTCGCGAGGTGGACGGATCGTTAGTGGCGTGGCCGGCGGATCGGGTGCAGTTGGCGGTGCAGGCACTGGTGCTGCGGGAGAACGGGTACCCTTGCGAAGAGGGGCTGATTTACTACGCCAAGACGAAGCAGCGGGTCCGGGTGGCTTTCGACGAGGCCGCGATGGAAGAAGCGCTGGAGGCGATCGCGGGGGCGTTCCGGACGGCGCTCCTGCCGGTGATTCCGGCGCCGCTGGTGGATTCGCCGAAGTGTCCGGGGTGCTCGCTGGCGCCGGTTTGTTTGCCGGACGAGACGCTTCGGATGCAGGAGGAAAGGGGGGAGGCTGGGGAGCAGTTGTCGCTGTTTGAGAGAGAGGACGGCGGGGTCTTGCGGAAGGGACCCCGGCCGGGCATTCGGCAGATGATGACGCCTCGGGACGAGAAGAAGCCGCTGTACTTGAACACGCAGGGGCTCCGCGTGGGCAAGAGCGGGCAGGTGTTGCAGGTGAAGGAGAACGACAGCGTACGGCAGGAGGTACGGATCGGGGAGATCAATCAGGTGAGCCTGTTGGGCAACATTCAGATCTCGACGCAGGCCGTGCAGACGCTGTGCGAGGCGGAGGTTCCGGTCTGCTACTTCTCGATGGGCGGCTGGTTTTACGGGATCACCTCGGGCATGGTGACCAAGAACGTGATGCTGAGGAAGGCGCAGTTCCGGCTGAGCGAGGAGGAGTGGTTCCGGCTGCGGCTGGCGCGGCGGCTGGTGGCGGGGAAAATCCGCAATCAGCGGACCATGCTGCTGCGGAACCATGTGGAGCCGGACGAGCGCGTGCTGCGGGAGCTCAAGGAGCACGCGGGGAAGGCCGAGGAGGCGGGATCGATTGAGAGTCTGATGGGCGTGGAGGGGAACGCGGCCCGGCTGTACTTCGGACAGTTCGCGGGCATGTTGAAGAACGAGGACGGCGGCGAGGCGGGGTTGGTATTCGACTTTGACGGCCGGAACCGCAGGCCGCCCCGCGATCCGGTGAATGCGCTGCTCTCGTTGGGGTACAGTCTGCTGGCGAAGGATCTGACGGTGACCTGTTATGCGGTGGGGTTCGATCCGCTGGTCGGCTTCTACCATGCGCTGCGGCATGGGAGGCCGGCGCTGGCGCTCGATTTGATGGAGCCGTTCCGGCCGCTGGTCGTGGATTCGGCGGTGATTCAGGCGGTGAACACGCGGATGGTGGGGGGGAAGCACTTTGTGACCTCGGGCGGGAGCGTGGCGCTGACCGCCGAGGGCCGGAAGGCGTTTTTCCGGGCGTATGAATTGCGGATGGACGGGCTGGTGACGCATCCGTTATTCGAGTACCGCGTGAGTTACCGGCGGCTCCTGGAAGTCCAGACGCGAATGTTGGCGCGCGTGATGGAAGGGGAGATCGGAGAGTATCCGGTATTCGTGACGAGATAGCGTTTGGGTTGCGAGCGGTGGGGTGGCGCCTGATGAGCGGGGGGCGCTCGCGGGCATTGATTTTAGGGAGGTTAGGGAGTAAGTTGGGATGGGTTTTGCGGGTGCGATAGAGCGTCTGGAGAGGACCACTCGCGCGAGCTCGCGCAGGTCTTTGAAAAGTGATAGGGTTAGGGGGCCGGCGATTTCCGCGCTCGATCGAGCGCGGCCTCATTGAAGGTGTTTCACCTCAAAGGTCATAACGGTTTGATCATCGCATTTCCGCGCTCGATCGAGCGCGGCCTCATTGAAGGATCAACTGCGTCCACGCATCGCGCCTGGTCATGCCCGTATTTCCGCGCTCGATCGAGCGCGGCCTCATTGAAGGGTGCCATGGGGAGCGACGAACCGTCCAGACCGTTTGACATTTCCGCGCTCGATCGAGCGCGGCCTCATTGAAGGTCGGGCTACCGCCCAAGGGTGACGTGACGGATTACATTTCCGCGCTCGATCGAGCGCGGCCTCATTGAAGGATGTCGCGCTTCGCATATCCACTTCA
This sequence comes from Bryobacteraceae bacterium, assembly GCA_031969915.1. GTDB lineage: Bacteria > Acidobacteriota > Terriglobia > Bryobacterales > Bryobacteraceae > DALYJJ01. The sequence goes on from DALYJJ010000124.1 coordinate 16,678, forward strand.
GGCAGCATGGCATTTCCGCGCTCGATCGAGCGCGGCCTCATTGAAGGCCCGCTCCGGTGAGTGGGGAAAAACTGATTCTGTACATTTCCGCGCTCGATCGAGCGCGGCCTCATTGAAGGGTGGTGCGTGCTCGCCGAGTGGCGGAATCGACACGCCATTTCCGCGCTCGATCGAGCGCGGCCTCATTGAAGGGCCTTGCCCGGCGCCTGCGTGGTCATGGAGGGGCTGTATTTCCGCGCTCGATCGAGCGCGGCCTCATTGAAGGGCGAACGGCGTCACGTCCGTGGTGATGAACAACCCGAATTTCCGCGCTCGATCGAGCGCGGCCTCATTGAAGGAGTCAAACGCCTCGTGGAACCGCTCGCGAGCCTCCTCATTTCCGCGCTCGATCGAGCGCGGCCTCATTGAAGGCGGCGGCCTTCAACGGCGTGTTTGAGAATGCCGAATTATTTCCGCGCTCGATCGAGCGCGGCCTCATTGAAGGCAACCCTGCCCCCGGGGGCGCAACGCGCCCTCCCTCCCATTTCCGCGCTCGATCGAGCGCGGCCTCATTGAAGGTCAGTGTGCCGGGCGTGTTCTCCTTCGGAGCGTCCCACATTTCCGCGCTCGATCGAGCGCGGCCTCATTGAAGGCTGATTGTGTAACAAACCTTGCTGCATGGCTTGCCGCATTTCCGCGCTCGATCGAGCGCGGCCTCATTGAAGGCGCGGCGGTCCAGTAGATTAACTGGTGCTTACCAGATTTCCGCGCTCGATCGAGCGCGGCCTCATTGAAGGGGCACTACGACTTTGGCCGCGGCAACGCGGCTCACATTTCCGCGCTCGATCGAGCGCGGCCTCATTGAAGGGCCGCGTCCAGTGCGCGGGTGAACGTGGCGGTGGCCATTTCCGCGCTCGATCGAGCGCGGCCTCATTGAAGGACCACGGCATGTGCCGGGGTGACCATCGCGAGGATGATTTCCGCGCTCGATCGAGCGCGGCCTCATTGAAGGCATGCCTTAATCGTACCCCTGAACCGAGTATCCATATTTCCGCGCTCGATCGAGCGCGGCCTCATTGAAGGCATCCCTGCCCGAACTCCTTCGGCTCCAACTTGGCATTTCCGCGCTCGATCGAGCGCGGCCTCATTGAAGGCTCGTGGCGGCCTTCCAAAGCACCGCCCATCGCCCATTTCCGCGCTCGATCGAGCGCGGCCTCATTGAAGGTTGTTCGGCGGAGGAACGCCACGGCCCAGCATGTACATTTCCGCGCTCGATCGAGCGCGGCCTCATTGAAGGCCGCGCCCATGCCGTTGAGCGAGGTCATCGCCAGCGGGCATTTCCGCGCTCGATCGAGCGCGGCCTCATTGAAGG
>DALYJJ010000125.1:0-17826 GCA_031969915.1 Bryobacteraceae bacterium
CGAGTCCGTCGCCCGTTACTACTACGATCTCGGCTACGGTTACCTCTGTCCCACAATGGTCACCGCCAGCCCCGAAGCGTACGAGTCCAACCTCCCCGTCTTCCGCGCCGCGCGCGACCATGCCTGGGGCCAGGGCATCCTGCCGCCCCATCTGGAAGGCCCCTTTCTGGCCCCTGAGTGCATCGGTGCGCACAACCCGGCGCTGCGCCGCGACCCCACCGTCGAATTCGCCGCCCAGCTCATCGAGTGGTCCCAGGGCTTCATCGGATGGCTCACCCTCGCCGCCGAACGCCCCGGCGCGATCGAAACCATCCGCTTCCTCGCGTCCCAGGGCATTGTCGTCTCGCTCGGTCACGAAAACCCCGCCGCCGAGCAGATTCAGGCCGCTCTCGAGGCCGGCGCGAGCGGGTTCACGCACGTCCTCAACGCGGCAACCCGCGACAAGTTCGGCGCCAAGGATCTCCGCGTCGTCGCCAAGTTCACGGACCGCCGCGCGTACTCGATGATCATCCCCGATGCGATCCACGTCCCCGAGTACGCCGTGAAGCTGATGACGGACGGCAAAGGCCCCGACAAGGTCGTCTACGTCGCCGACGAAAGCCCGCTCCTCGGCGCGCCGGAGAACACGAAGGCCACTCTCTGGGGCCGCGAATTCGAGATCCGCCGCGACGAAGCGGGCCGCATCCGCTCCTATGATCTGAGCGGCTCATGCACTTCGCTCATTGAGTGCATGAACATCGCGCTCCACTGGGGCATTCCCGCGGAAACCATCGAGCGCGCCGTCACCACCAACGCCGAGGCCTTCCTCCAACCGTCCCTCACGCGACTCGGGATCCGCCTCCCCAAGGCCGCCCCACACGCAAAGGGCGTTGCTCTGCAAAACGGCGCCTATACTCCCGTACAGTGATTTCAAGGACCAACCATGCACCTGCCGATCCCCGCCGTCGCACCTGTCCTCGACCCCGAGTTCCGCCCCGCCGCTCTCGCCTGGCGATGGTTCGCGAAGGAAGCGCATGCCAACCCCGAACCGATTCGCATTGCGGTGGAACAGGGTGACGGCTCCACCCATGTGTTCCAGCGCACCATCCCGCGCGCCGTGACGCCGGAACAGACCGCCGTCAACCTCCGGTTCCTCGAGCGCGAGGTCAAGTTCCTGCTCTGGGCCGTCGGCGGCTGCCGCATTCACCTGGACACGCCCGAACTCCTCGCCGGCCTGCTGCGGGATTATCTCTATCGCTACTCGCCCGCGCGCCTGTTCGACATCGACATCATGGGGCCCATCATCTACGGCAAGCCCTTTGAGATCGTGCACGCCCCCGGCGCGGCCTTCCCGAGCGAACACCGCACTACGCTTCCCCTGGGACGCCATACCGGCGGCTGCCGCGTGGCGATCGACAAGGGCGCCTCCGACATCAAGGCCTACGCGGAACAGGATGGCCGCCCCACGTTCGCCTCCGAGTTCAAGTGGGACCCCAAGCCGCAAACCGACCCCGCCTACCACTACGAACACATCCGTCATGCCCTGCGGGCCGCCGCCGCCACGCTGCCCCGCGTGGATGCCATCGGCGTCTCTTCCGCCGGCGTCTATGTGAACAATGAGCCGCGCGTCGCGTCCTTGTTCAGGGGCATCCCGCGCGAGTTATTCACATCCGAAATCGTTCCCCTCTACCACCGCATCAAGGCCGAGTTCGGCAACATCCCGGTGGTCGTCGCCAACGACGGTTCGGTCTCCGCCCTCGCCGGCTCCATGTCGCTCAACACGAACCGCGTCCTCGGCCTGGCCTTCGGCTCCAGCCTCGCCGCGGGCTACGTCGATGGGGCGGGCAACATCACCACCTGGCTCGACGAACTCGCCTTTGTACCCATCGACATGAACCCGCTCGCGCCCGCCGACGAGTGGTCCTCCGACCGCGGCTGCGGAGTCCAGTACCTGTCCCAACAGGCCGTCAACCGCCTGCTCCCGGCCGCCGGAATCGAACTCCCCTCGTCCATGGGCGTCCCCGAGAAACTTGAGCAGGTCCAGGCGCTGATGAAGCAAGGCGATCGGCGCGCCGAATCGATCTACCAGACCATCGGCGCCTACTTCGGATACGCCCTCGCCCATTACGCCAATTACTACGACATCGGCACGGTGCTCGTCATGGGCCGCGTCACCACCGGCGAGGGTGGCGACATCATCCTCCGCGTGGCGAACCAGGTGCTTGCCGCCGAGTTCCCCGGCCTCTCCATCGACGTCCGCCTCCCGGACGAAAAGAGCCGCCGCGTCGGCCAGGCCGCCGCCGCCGCATCGCTGCCACGAATCGCATGAGCACTCGCCGCGACTTCCTTGTTCTTACCGCGTCCGCTCCTCTCGCCGCCCAGCCGCGAGAGGACGACCTCTGCTTCCTCACCGCCGTCGAGATGACGCGGCTGCTGCGCCTAAAGAAGCTCTCCGCGCGGGAACTCCTCTCGGCGCACCTCCGGCAGATCGAGCGCCTCAACCCCAAGTTGAACGCCATCCCCACGCTCGTCCCGGAGCAAGCCGAAGCCGCCGCCAGGCGGGCCGATGAGGCCCTGGCCCGAGGCGCGACGACGGGCATTCTGCACGGACTTCCGATCGCCCACAAGGATCTGGTCAACACCAAAGGCATCCGCACCACCTACGGCTCGCCCCTCTTCAAGGATTTCGTCCCCGACCAGGACGACCTCATCGTCGAGCGCATTCGCGACGCCGGCGCGATCTCGATCGGCAAGACCAACACGCCCGAATTCGGCGCCGGCTCCCAGACGTTCAATACCGTCTTCGGCGCAACTCGCAACCCGTACGACCCATCGAAGACGTGCGGCGGGTCAAGCGGCGGCGCGGCGGTCGCGCTGGCCACCGGCATGCTCCCCATCGCGGACGGCAGCGACATGGGCGGCTCCCTCCGCAATCCCGCCGCGTTCACCAATGTCGTCGGCTTCCGCCCGTCTCCCGGCCGCGTCCCGAACGCCAAAGGGCTGTTCCCATGGTTCACCCTTGCCACGGAAGGCCCGATGGCCCGCAACGTCCCGGATCTGCTCCTGCTGCTCCGCGCCATCATGGGTCCCCATCCGGCGTCCCCGCTCTCCCTCCCCGAAACGGGCGCTTCCTACAACCGTCCGTTGGAACGCAGCTTCCGGGGAACACGGGTCGCCTGGTTCCAGGACCTCGGCGGCGTGCCCTTCGACCCACGCGTCACCGCCGCTGTCAACGCGCAACGCAAGGTCTTCGAATCTCTCGGCTGTATCGTCGAGCAGGCCGAGCCCGATTTCACCGGCGCGGACTTCGCCTTCAAGACGCTGCGCGCCTGGAACACCGCGGCCAACCACGGCGAACGCATCAAGACCCAACGCGCCGCCTACAAGGACACCATCGTTCAGGAGGCCGAAGCCGGCTGGCGGCTCACCGGCGCCGACATTGCCCGCGCCGAAGCCCTCAAGGGCCAGGTCTGGCGCCGCTTCCAGCAGTTCCTGGCGCGCTACGAGTTCTTCGTTCTTCCCACCACGCAAGTTCCTCCCTTCGACGTCGCGCTTCCCTTCCCCGCCGATGTCGCGGGCCGGAAGTTCGAAAACTACATCGATTGGATGAAGGCCTGCTGGTACATCTCCGTGCCCGGCAACCCGGCGATCTCCGTCCCTGCCGGCTTCACACCCGAGGGCCTTCCCGTGGGCCTTCAAATCGCCGGCCGCTACCACGCCGACTTCAGCGTTCTGCAACTGGCCTACGCGTTTGAACAGGCCACCGGTTACGGCAAGCGGCGTCCGCGGTAGAGATAGCACCAGGCGAGGCGATCGCCCCCGACCGTCTGGACCGCGAGTTCCTCCCGCGCGAACTCATCGCCTTCGTACTGGTCCAGGATCGCCAGCAGCGGGGGTGCCACTTCGTAGACCTCCCCGTCAACGCGGTCCTGTTCACCGGGCCTCTGCGTCAGCCCAGGGTACGCCCCCAGGTGGTGCTTGCGTCCCAGCACCCAGCCAGGCGACACGAAACGCCCTTGCGTCCGCAGGCAAACGGCCATGGGATGTTCGGAGTCGCTCTTGAGGGTACCGTAGACGAAGAGAAGGGAGCGGTTCACCGCCAGCCGGCCCTTACACGCGCCGGATGGGCATCGGGCGCGCTTCCACCTGTTCGTCCACGGCGGTCGCCGGCAGGTAGTAGACCAGGCGTCCGCAGCTTTCGCAGAACATGAGCTGATCGCCCTTCCGCAGTTCCTGGAAGAACTGGGGGCGGAGCATCATGTGACAGGCCGTGCAGCGTCCTTCGGTGGCATCGGCGGTAATCACCGGCGAGTTCCATTTCTTTCGAATGCGCGCGTAGGCGGTGGCCATCGGCTTCGTCAGTTGTCCCAACGCCTCCTGCCGCTGCGCCCGGTACTCGGTAAGCTGCTTCTGATCGACGGCCGTGCGGTCCCGGGCTTCCGCCTTCTCGCCCTCCACTTGCACCTTCTCTTTTTTCAGCGCCTCTTCGGCCGCCTTCACGTTCTTGTCGAGAGGCTCCGATTCGGTCATCAACTCCAGAATGCGGTCCTCCGCCTTGCGGATTTCCTTCTCGCAATACTCGATCTCGTGTTGGAAGGCGCGGTACTGCTCGTTCGTCTTCGCGCCCAGCATCTGGTCGCGAAGCTTGGAGATCTTCTGCTGCTGCGTCTGGATGTCGCCTTCGCGGGTCTTGCGCTCCTTCTGATTCGCACTGAGCGCGGCGCGGTCCGCTTCGAGCCGCCGGAGGTGGCTCTCGAGCGCCTTCTCGATCTGGGCGATATGCCGGGGCAGTTGCGCCACTTCGCGTTCGAGTTCCGCGATGCGCTGGTCAAGACTCTGCAGGTCGAGAAACAGCTTCACTTCCGGATGCATGGAATGCCCTAGTCTACCATGCACCCTGAGCTGCACTCTTCGATCGGCGGGCTCAGACTCCTGTTACATGACTTGGCCCGCGACCCCATTGTCCCCGCATCCAGTTGCCGATATAGTTGAGGGAAAGGGGAGGCCCGCCATGGTTTCCATCAGAACCGTCCCTTGCGCCGCGATCCTATGCGCCGTGGGGGCGCTGGCAGCGGGGCAGGAAACGACGGTCGCGCGCGGCAGCGTGCCGCCGGCCGAAACGCGCGCCGTCGAGCCACCCGCGAAGCCCGTCACACCCGAGGTGCGTGGCGACATCTTCATGGCCCGCAAAATGTACCGCGAGGCGATCGAGATCTACAAGCCGCTGCTGCTCAAGAGCCCAATCATCCACAACAAAGTGGGGATTGCCTATCACCAGACCGGAGACCTTGAAAGCGCGCGAAGATATTACGAGCGCGCCATCCGCCTGGACTCCAAATACGCCGAGGCGATCAACAACCTGGGCACCATTCACTACGCGCGGAAGAGCTACCGGCGCGCCGTTTCCCAGTACCAGAAGGCGCTGCGGCTGACTCCGAACTCGGCTTCCATCCACAGCAACCTGGGCACCGCCTACTTCGCCCGCAGGAACTACAGGGAAGCGTCTGCCGCCTACCAGCGCGCCCTGGAACTGGATCCCGAGGTCTTTGAGCATCGCAACTCCGCCGGCGTTCTCCTGCAGGAGCGGACGGTCGAGGAGCGCGCGAAGTTTTACTTCTACATGGCCAAGACGTACGCCAAGGCCGGGGTGCAGGAACGTGCGCTGATCTACATCCGCAAGGCTCTCGAGGAGGGCTTCAAGGAGAAAACCAGGTTCGTCGAGGACGCCGACTTCGCGTCGCTGCAGGAACTGCCGGAGTTTAAGGACCTGATGACCCGGCAAACGCGTGTTCTTTAGGGCGCGGCTACTGCCGCTCCTTGTCCTCGGCCTGGTCCTCGGCCTGCTTCTGCCTGGTTGCCGGAAGGCAGCCGTGCCGGTGCGCGATGTCGAGCGGGTGGCCATCCTTCCATTTGAAAACCTGACCGGCGACGCCTCGGCCGATTGGCTGGCGCGCGGCTTCCCGGCGATCCTGGCATCGCAGTGGGCAGGCTCGAAATCGATGCATGCCTTCCCCGCGGCAAGCGCCCGCGACGCGTATGCAAACCGGGCGACGCGCCTCCTGCATGGCTATCTCCGCCGCGACACCGGTGCGGGCCGCCTCCTGGTGGCCTCGCTCGAGGATCTCGCCTCGGTGCGCTCCGTGTCCCGGTTCGAAATTCCCGCGGGGAACTGGTTCGAGGCTGCCCGCCGCCTGGCTTCCGACGTCGATCCGTCCGCGCGCCCTTTTCCTGTCTCCCGGCCCGAACTGATTCCCGCGCTTCTGGAGGCACGCACCCCCGCGCTGGCGGAAGCGGTGGCGAAGGACCCCTCGTTCGCCGCCGCGCACCTGGCGCTGGTGCGGCAGTTGGGAACGGCGGGCCAGCGCGCCGAAGCGCTGGAAACCGCGCGCCGGGCGCTCGCGGCGAAACTCCCCGCCATCGAGGAAGCCGAGATGCGCCTCGTGATCAGCGCCTTGGAAAACGACCTGCCCGGCCGGAGAAAGGCCGCCGAATCCCTGGCGGCGCTCCGGCCCTCGGACGCCGATATCGCCGTCGGCGCGGCCCTGCTCGCCACCAACACCGGCGACCAGACCAAGGCCGTCGCCCTTTTCGAAGGCGCCCAGCGATCGGACCCGGGCAACGCGGACCTTTGGAATCAGGCCGGCTACGCGGCCGCCTACGCAGGCGACTTCGATAAGGCGCGGAGCATGATCGGCCGGTACCGCGCCATGCTGCCCGCGAGCGCCAATCCGCTCGATTCCCTTGGCGACGTTCATTTCCGCTTCGGCCGGCTCAAGGAGGCCGAACAGCTCTACCTGGACGCCTACCAGACCAGTCCCACGTTTGGCGGCGGGCTCGCGCTGTGGAAGGCCGCCCTCGCCGCGCACCTGGCAGGCGACGCCAAGGCGGCCGCCACGCACGCCGCACGCTTCCTGGAACAGCGTGAGAAGGCGGGCGACCCCACCGCCCCCCTGCGGCGCGCCCGGTGGGAGTATCTGTCGGGAAATCGAGACGCCGCGCTCGCACGGCTGGCCAACCTCAGCGGGCCGCTGCCGGCGCTGCTGGCCGCTGCATGGCGCGCCGACGTCTCAGGCGCGGGCTCATTCGCGAAGCCGGAACAGAAGGCGGCTTACGCACTCGAACTGCTCCTGCGGCGGCGGTTCCAGGAAGCCGAGCCGCTGCTCCGCGAGATCAAGGCGACGCCCAATCGGGAGATCTCCGACAAAGCCGGGTTCCTGCTTGCCGGAGCACTCCTGGAACTGGGCCGCAAACAAGAGGCCGCTCCGGTGCTGGCCTATTGGCCCATCCCGGATTCCGACCCGGATCCGCTCTTCGAGACGCTCGCCTTGCCGCGCATCGCCCAATGGAAGCGGGCTCTCCGCTAGCGTCCCTCAGCGCGCCGTGCGCCGGTAGGCGCCCTATTTCGTCAGCCCGGCCTTCTTGAAGTCGCCGGCCTTGAAGATGGAGATCAGCGCCGGCTCGATGTGCTTGCGCAAGGCGGCCACCACGTCGTCGCTGCTCAGCGCCTCCACTTTCCGCTCCAGGTCGGCTTCCCATGCCATGGTGCGCTCGTTGTACCGCAGTTGCGAGAGCCGCCCCATCAGTTCCCGGTCTTGCGCACGGCTTACCTGCCGCCCCTGCAGCCACGCCGCCTTGGCGGTCTTCATCTCCTCCGGCGTGAAGCCCTCCTTCAGGGCCTTTTCCAGTTCCTCGCGCCACGCCGCCTCCACCTTGAGCACGTTTTGCGGGTTGGTGATCGCGAAGGTCAGGAACTGTCCGCTACGTTCGCTGTAAGAGGCCATGAACATCGACTGCACACCGTAACTCAGTCCTTCCTTGTGCCGGATTCGCTGCACGAAGCGCGAACCGAACGAACCGCCCAACAGGAAGTTGCCCAAGGAAAGCGCCGGGTATTCGGGATCGCTATCGGACACCAACAGCGGCAGCCCCGCCACGAACACCGCGTTCGCCTTGTCCGGTGCCTCGATCATCTGGTTCAGCGACTCCGCCTTCTGATACGGCCGCTTCACCTCGGCGTACTTCTGCCGGCTGTTCCACCCCCCTAAGAGGGTCGAGGCGAGTTCCTTAACCTCGCCCGGGTCGAAATCGCCAACCACCGTTAACTCCGCCTTCGCCAGGCCGTAAAACTGCTCGTGAAATGCCTTCACGTCCGCCAGCGTCACCGCTCTCATCATCTCCGCCATCTCGTCCGGCGTGGCCGCGTACCGCACGTCGCCCTTCGGATACCGGTTCATCTGCCGGTTCATCGCCGTGAACGCAAGCTGCTGCGGTTCGCTCTTGCCGCTCTCGATGGCAGCCAGGCGCTGCTGCTTCAACTGTTCGAACTCCGCCTCCGGAAACGAAGGCTCGCGCAGCATTTCCGCCGCAAGCTTCATCGCCGCGCCCAGGTTCTCACGGGTCGTCTCAATCGACGCATTCGCGCCCATGGGCGACCCGGTCACAAACACCCGCGCCTTCAATTTGTCGAGTTCGTCGCGAAGCTGCTGGCGCGTATGCTTACCCGTTCCGCGGTCCAGCATGCTTCCGGCCAGAGACCCGATGGCCCCCTTCCCGTTCAGGTTCGCTTCGTCGCCAAAGTGCAGCGCCAGGCTCGCATGCACCGTCTTGCCGCGCGTCTGCTTGGGCAGAAACGTCAGCCGGAGTTTGCCGCCGAACAGCTCCGAGCGCTGCGTTCGCTTCTCGATGTTCGCCGGCGAGGGGTCGAAGGCCTCGCCCACCTCCACCGCCGCGGCGCCCTTGTAGTCCTTCAGCATCTCTTCGATGTTCGGAGCCGGCGGCACCTCGGCCCGCAACGGCTTCTCTTCGGGAATGAACAGGCCGACCGTCCGATTCGACGGACGTAGATAAGCGCCCGCTACGCGCTGCACGTCCTCCACGGTGACTTTCTTCACACGGTCCCGATGGAGAAAGAACAACCGCCAGTCGCCCAGTGAAGCCCACTCCGTCAGGCCCAGCGCGATGCGCTGGGCGTCGTTCATCGCCAGGTCGATCTCTTTCAGGATCGCCGCCCGCGCGCGCTCCACCTCTTCCTTCGTAGGCGGGTTCTGCGTCACACCGTCCAGGGTCTTGAGCAACGTGTCCCGGGCGTCGTCGATCGACTGTTCCTTGCGCAGCACGGCCTGCGCCAACAGCACCCCGGGTTCCCGCAGTTGAAAATCGAACGCACCCGCCTGCGCCGCCTTCTTGGTCTCTACCAGGGCCTTGTGAATACGTCCCGACGGAACGTCGCCCAACACGTTCGAGAGGATGTCAATCGCCGCGTAGTCCGGATGCGAGCCCGGCGGAATATGGTAGCTGGCCATCACCAATTGGTTGTCTCCCACTCGCCGCAGCGTCACGCTCCGTTCGCCGTCCTGCGTGGGCTCCACCGTGTAGGGGTTCTCCAACTTCCTTTCGGGCTTTGGGATCGTGCCGAACTTCTCCACTACCCAGCCCAGCACCTTCGCCTCCTCAAACTTGCCCGCCACCACCAGCACGGCGTTGTCGGGCTGGTAGTGCTTCCGGTAAAAAGCCTGCAAGCGATCGATGGGCACGTTCTCCACGTCCGACTTCGCGCCGATGGTCGACTTGCCATAGTTGTGCCACAGGTAGGCGGTGGACATTACACGCTGCATCAGCACCCCGCCCGGGCTGTTTTCCCCCATCTCAAACTCGTTGCGGACCACGGTCATTTCGCTGTCCAGGTCCTTCTTCGCGATGTAGGAGTTCACCATCCGGTCCGATTCCAGGTCGAGCGCCCAACGCAACGCCTCGTCGGTGGCCGGGAACGATTCGTAGTAGTTGGTGCGGTCGTACCACGTCGTGCCGTTGAAGCGCGCACCGTACTGGTTGAACTCCTTGGGAATATCCGGATGCTTTGGCGTGCCCTTGAACACCAGGTGCTCCAGCAAGTGGGCCATTCCCGTCTCACCGTAGTTTTCGTGCTTCGAGCCGACCAGGTAAGTGATGTTCACCGTCACGGTCTGCTTCGAGGGATCGGGAAAGAGCAGCACCTGGAGGCCGTTCGCCAGCCGGTATTCGGTGATGCCTTCCACCGTGGTGACCTTGCGGACGCCCGCGGGCGGCGCTTGCGCCAGGGCGGGAGAGAAGAGTGCACACACTAAGAGTGCGGCGGCGCAGTGAGTCGCGATGCGGCGCATGAACACCTCCAGGAGTTCGACGTGTTTCTATTCTACGAAACCGGGCCGGCCCCTAGAACCACTGCAAAGTGTAACTGAACCGGGCCCCCCGCCCGATCTCCGGCGCCACCTGTTTGATCAAGGAGAGATGGTTCCGGTAGAAGCGGTCGTTGGCGTTGAACACGTTCACTCCCACCGAGTGAAGGAAGTGCTGCGTCGCCCAGTTGTAGCTCGAGTGCAGGTTCACGACGGCGTAGCCGGCAGTGGGATTCTCGTTGAAATAGACGTCTCCCTGGCGGTCGGCGAGCACCAGTTCGGGCCGCACGCTCAGACCCTTCCACCGGTAGTCGACACCCACGCGGCCGCGCACCGGAGGAATGCGCGGCAGCGCTTGGCTCCCCCTGGTCAACACCGCGTCCACCGTATCGAAGCCCAGGTTCAGCCACACCGAGCGCGTTACGCCCAGGTCCAATTTCGCCTCAGCCCCGGTGTAGCGTGAGTTGCCCTGCAGGTAGTCGGCGACGGGCAGCCCCTCGTCGAACTCGCCGGTAGGAGCAAGAAAGACGAAATCCCGCAGGCGGTAATAGAAGTAGTTTGCCTCCGCGCGCACGCGCGAACCCACGTGGCGCAGTGAGACGTCCAGTCCGTTCGAACGTTCCCGCGTCAGGTTCGGATTCCCGATCTCGAACGTGATGTTCCCCGGGTGCGGGCCGTTATTGTAGAGCTCCTCCAGCGCCGGCGCACGGTACGACGAGGTGAACGTGGAGACGAAGGCGCCACCATCCCACAACGGCACGTGAACTCCCGCCGAACCCGACACCCCGTTGAAGGAGCGTTGCCGAAGATCCCGTGCGTCGTAGCCGTTGTGCTCAAAGCGGCCCCCAAACTGGAACTTGATGCGCTCGTAGCCCAGTTCTTCATAGCCGAACAGCGAAAACATGTTCTGGCTCGTGGGCGGCGCCAGGGCCTCTTCGCCGCGGGCTTCGTAGTCGCGCCGGAAGCCCTCAAACCCGAAGCGTCCCATCAACGCTCCCCGCTTCTTCTGCGTGAACATACCGCGGTAGGAGAAGATCTTGTTTGAGAATCGCGTGCCGATTTCCTCGCCTTCCAGTTCAGTGTGTTTCCAGTCGCTGTAGTTCAACGCCAGATGGAACTGCTCGATGCCGCTGAAGTCCTTCACCACACCGTTGAAGCGGACGACGTTTCGGCGGAAATCGAGCGCCACCTCCTCGTCCTCGTGGCCGCCGCCAAGCGGGCGCAAGGGCCGGAGTCCGAGCGGGCGCACGGTCCGCCCCACCGCCTTTTCTTCCTTCTCGTGCTCCTCGCGCAGCGATTCCACGCCGAGCGGAATGCCATACAGCCCATCCTGCAGACCGTAGCTGAAGTTGAAGCTGACCTTCTCCCCGTAACGGCCCAGCCCCGCCGTCGTGTGCTTCAACTGAGTACCGGAGTTGTCGACCGTGCCCACGGGCGTGCGGTAGTCTCCCGTCCTTTGGCCTCCGCCTCCTCCCCAGAAAATCCAGTCCTTGACGCCAATCTCGAAGTTGCCGGATCCGCCGCCTTGTCCGTTGCCAGTCCCGCCCACAGCGTGCAGCGAGCCGCGCACGCCGGTGTGCGGGTGCTGGTGCAGCAGATGATGGCCGGTCACGGCGTTCACCACGCCTCCGATCGCGTTGCTCCCGTACAGCAGCGTCGCCGGACCGCGCACCACTTCGATTCGCTCGAGCGCGGCCGCATCCACCGGCTCTCCATGATCCCCCGACTGAGACGATAGGGTTCCCGTTCGAATTCCGTCCTGCAACACCAGCACACGGTCGCCGTCGAAGCCGCGAATCACGGGGCGGCTCGAGCCCGGGCCGTAACTGCGCTTGGTGATGCCGGTTTCGTTCTCCAGGTACTCGCCGAGCGAGGGCGCCGAGCCACGCGTCGTCAACTCCGTCGGCTGGAGCGAGCGTACCGTCTGGAAACTCTCGAGCGCCGTCTCCTCGCGACCCGACGCGGTGATCGTGATTTCCTGCCGCAGCGGCTCCACCTTCAGGCGGAAGTCCTCCGTCAAGGCCGCGCCCGCTTCGATCGTCACCCGGCGGCGCGCATCGGTAAGCGAGTGCATGTGCGCCAGAAGGTCGTAGCGCCCCGGCGCCAGGTTTCGGAATTCGTAGCTCCCATCGTCGCCGGTTTCCGCCGAGCGCCCGAGTTGCACGATCAGAACGGAGGCATTGTGGATGGGCGTGTCCTTACCGTCGAGTAGAACTCTGCCCCGGATCACGCCGGTCTCCTGCGCGCCCAGCGACGGCGTCAAAGCCATCGCCAGCACGATCAGGCAGAGAGAACGGCACAGATGAGAGATGGATGCGAACATAAGACCCCTAATTGTCTTAGCCTAGGCGTCGGTACGGCGAGACCGAAAGGTTATCCCCTGAACGGGACCGTACTCGGCCACGAACGGGCCTGTTGCGAAGGTGAACGGACCGCCGCTCCCCGAACCCGTTTTCCGATCGAGTGCGCCCGCGCCGGGCTGCTATAATCACGGCAGTTGTCCAAAACTGTTGGATCTGCTTCCCAGTCCGCTGTATCTCATGAGCGAGGACATCCTACGATGAGTCCGAGTAAGTTACACGTAATCGGGCCGGAAGGTACGCAGGAAGAGACGCCTGCGCCGGCGGGAAACTTCAAAGTGTTCAGCCGGGTGGTGGATTGGATCACCAACGAACGGATGCAACTGCTGAACATCACGGACCGGATCAACGACATTGTCCGCAAGAGCGGCGTGCGTGACGGCGTCGTCCATCTGCAATCGCTTCACACCACCACGGCGGTATTTCTCAACGAGTGGCAGGGCGCGCTGGTGGACGACGTTCGCGGGTTCTTCGAAAGAATCGTCAACCGCGAAGACTACTACAAGCATAACGACCCCGCCTTCTCCGATTGCGAGCGCGCCAACGCCGACTCCCATCTACGCGGCATGCTGATGGGACAGACGTTGATCCTCCAGGTGCGCAATGCGACGGTGCTTCTGGGAACCTGGCAGAGCATCATTCTGGCGGAGTTTGACGGTCCGCGAAGCCGGTCTCTGGCGGTCCAGGTCAGCGGAGTCTAGCAGAGCCCCGCCCATGCCGAGACACTTCACGCTCGCGCAAGCCGAGCGTCTCCTGCCTGCCGTGGAACAGGCCATTCGTGGTGCGATCGAAGCGAAGCAGGAGGTCCAGGATGCCGAACAGGCTCTGGACTCCTACACCCAACGGCTCGCGATGCTCGGCGGCGCCGTGGTGAACCGCGAAGAAGTCCTCGCCCGGCGCCAGCGGCGCGACACGTTCGCTGCCGCGCTCCACCAGGCCATTCAGGAGATTCAGGAGTTCGGCTGCGAGTTGAAGGACCTTGACATCGGCCTGATCGATTTCCGCACCCTCTATCGCGGCCAGGCGGTCTACCTGTGCTGGAAGCTCGGCGAAGACGGCATCACCCATTGGCATGGCCTCGAAGAGGGGTTCCGGGGCCGCAAGGCCATCGACCAGGATTTCATCGACAACCATCAGGGCGACCTGCCGCATTAGCTTGCAGCGGCGCTCCAACACGTCGCACGCGGTCTTCGTTCTGCTACACTTCGAGTTGGGTTTCAGATGAGGAGTAGCCCCTTCCCAGGATGCTGATCGCCAAGGAATTCGTCACCTACCTCGCCCGCCAACTCGCCAAGCGCCTTACTCCCCTTTACGTCGAAACCGCCGATGCCAATGCCACCACGGAGTTCATCGCTTCGATCATCGTGGACGAACTCGAGGTGGAGGACCGGCTGAACGACGAGGTGCGCGACATCCTCAGCCAATACGAAGAGTACATGCGCCGCGAGGGCGTGAGTTATCAGGAGATGTTCCGTCGCATCAAGAACACGCTGGTGGCACAGCGCAAAGTGGTACGCGCCGCGGGCCGCGATACCGGCGACGCGATGAAACTCTCGCGCGACAAGATCAACGAAGTCTCCCACAAGATCATCACCGGCCTGCGCGCCAACCGCCAGTCCCGTTTGAAGAAGGACCCCAACGAAGTCCGGCTGGAGATCTTCAAGGGCATTAGCGAAATCCTGACCGCCGAAGACAAGGCCGACCGCGACGCCCGGAAAAAGATTCGCACGCAGAAGCGGGAGATCCCCGAAGGCTCCGAAGAGTGGGATATCCTGCACAAGCGCTACTACGCGGAAGAACTCAAGAAGCTCGGCATCGACTTAAACGCCCGCTGAGGTGACCGTGAAACCCGCCATCGCCGTCCTGGGCAGTTTGAACATGGACTTCGTGGTCTCCGTCGCGCATCTGCCCGCGCCCGGCGAGACGGTGCTCGGCTGTGATTTCCAGACCATTCCCGGCGGTAAAGGCGCGAACCAGGCGTGCGCCGCCGGCCGCCTCGCCTCCGATACCGTGGCCGTGCGCATGGCGGGCCGCGTCGGCGAAGACGTCTTCGGCGACCAACTCAAGGCGAGCCTCGCCGCGGCTCACGTCGACGTCTCCTTTGTGCACGCCATGCGGAGCCAGCCCACCGGCGTTGCGCTGATCTGGGTGGACGCGGGCGGCCAGAACTCGATTGTTGTCGCGAGCGGCGCGAACTACGCCCTGGCGGCGGGGGATGTGGAGTCGTTGCGCCCGTTCTATCGCGGCGCGGCGGCGGCGCTGTTTCAGTTGGAAACTCCACTCGACGCCGTCGCCGCGGCGCTCCGCCTGGCCAAGGAAGAGGGCGCGATGAGCATTCTCGATCCCGCCCCCGCGCAAGCCCTTCCCTCCGCGTTACTCGCGCACGTGGATGTGCTGACACCGAATGAAACCGAGGCCGCGATCCTCCTCGGCCGCCCGGCGTCGGGGCGGTTGTCGCTCGCGGACGCCCCGGCCGTCGCCCAGAGTCTGCGGCAACTCGGCCCGTCGCGCATCGTGCTCAAACTGGGCGACCGGGGCTGCTACTTCTGGGACGGCGGCGAAGGGATGCACGTCCCCTCGTTCCCCGTCACGGCCGTCGATTCCACCGCCGCGGGGGATACGTTCAACGGCGCGCTTGCCGTTGCGCTCGGCGAAGGCGTGGCCCTTCCGCAAGCGCTTCGCTTCGCGAACGCAGCGGCCGCCCTCTCGGTCACGCGCCGCGGCGCTCAGGCTTCCGTGCCGACGCGCGCGGAAGTGGACGGCTTCCTCCGCGCCTGATCGCTCACGGGCGCGGAACCGGATAGACCACGAATCGCCCGTTCTCAAAGGCCGGCGCCACCCCGTTGAGCCGGTTCTTTGCGCTCAGCACCACGTAGCCGACGCCCGCCTGACGGCATAGTTCGAACTCCGGCCCCACAAACCGCGCGGGCACAAAGCGCTGCCATCGCCGCCACCATTCGTCGGCGAATTCCTTAAGCAGGTTCACCTGGCCGCCGCCCTTCCAGTCAACGTACAGCGACCGCAGCGACCGGGCCCGGAAAACGCCCGGCTCCAGACTCCGTCCAGCGTCGGGAAACAGGAAGACCGCGTCGCGCGGCGTCGACGATCGCGCCCACGCGGCGAGTTCATCGAGAGGCTGCGAATGCAGCGCCGGGTAGTTCTTCACCTCGCCGATCGCGGGGATCAGTGCGAAGGGCGCCGCCAGGGCCAGGACCCACACCGCCGCGTTCTTCTCCCAGCGCGCCGCCGCCACGGCCAGCACTGCGCAGCCCGCCACCAGCGCGGTGCGCTTCCACGCCAGGGGATCGGCCAGACCCGGCACGAGCGCGCGTAGCACGAGAGTGTGAACGGGAAGAGCGAATACCGGGATCGACCAGGCGAGCGCTTCGAGCCAACGCCGGTTCCGCGCCGCCCGCAGCGCCGCGATCCCTCCCAGCGTTTGGGCGATCACGACCAGGAACAGTACCGCCCGCGCCGGCTGGAACTGCGGCATCATGATCCACTTCATCCGCTCCAATACGACGTAGGAGACGGGCATCATGAGCACGCTCCACACCGGCATTACGATCAGAAACAGCCGGAGTTCCTCGGGCATCAGCCGGCGGAGCCGCCACCATCCGGCCACCGCGACGGCGAACAGGAGCACGTACTGCGCAATCCATTCGGCCGCCCAAAGTGAGATCCAGTTGTAGGAGGCGCGCATGCGCTGCAGCGATTCGAGCGCCGGGTCGATCACGCCGAAGAATACTTGCTTCTCCGAGAGCCCCGGCTGCTGGAGCGCCAGCGCGAACAGGAGCGCGGCCGCCGCCACCACCGGCCAGAGCATCCGCCACTGGCGATGCAGCAGCACGAACACACCCAGCGCCGCCAGGAACGGAAACGCCGTGGGCGGGTGATAGAGGAGCGCCACGCAGGCAGTGATCTCCGCGGCCAGCCAGTGCTCGTGGGCGATCAGCCCCAAGGCCAGCAACAGGAGTGGCACGGCGAAGCCGCGCGGCACGGGCTCATACTCGACGGTGAGCACGGCCGGACCGGCCACCGTCGCGCCGAGGTGCACGGCCGCGGCCACCAGCAGAGCCAGACGGAGGGAAAGCCCCAGCCGCAAGGCCACCAAAACGACACCCAGAACGCCCGCCGCGCGACAGGCGATCTGTTGGGCCTTCAGCGCGTACTCGATGGAGCCGCCGAAGAGGCCCGCCAGCAGGAGCGTCGCCTCGTCGTAAATGGTGTAGGTGACGTGCGGCCGCGTCGCTACGGGGTCCGCGGCATACAAAGAAGGATCGCGCAGGCGTTCGAGGATCGGCACATAGATCTGTGTGTCCTGCTGCAGATAGGTGTGGCCCGGAAAGTAGAAAAAGCCCGCCAGAGTGATGGCCAGGATCACCGCCGCGGCGAACCACCGTCCCCCATTCACTGCGCGGGTGTCTTGTCCAACTGCTCTTTCGCCCACACCCGGTTCGGGTTGAGTTGGATCGCTTTCTGAAACGCCTTCCGCGCTTCCGCGTTCTGATTTGCTTTGCGCAGCCCCAACCCCAGCCAGAGCCAGCCCTCCGCCGAGCGGCCGTCGAGTTCGATCGCCTTCCGGAAGTCGCGAATCGCCGGCTCCACGCCCCCTCCGAACGCCGGCGGCAAGTAGTAATTGCCCACGCCCCGGCTGACGTACGCCTTGGCCGACTTCGGATCCAGTTCCAACGCCTTGCTGATCTCATCCAACGCACAGCGCCCGTACTTCATGCCCGCCAGCACGTTGGCCGGAATCACCTGACCGCACAAGGTTCCCAGTATGCGGTGATGCTCAGCGACGTTCGGCTTCAACTCGACAGCCCGCTGCGCGGCTTTGATTCCCGCTTCGGCGGCATTCCTGGCGCCGTCCTTGTCACGCAGTTCCTGCGCCACTTCCGCGACGTACGATTGGGCCACTGCAATGCGGTACTGCGCCGCCGCGTCATCGGCGGACGCGCCGTCGGCCGCCTTCGCGGCAAGCTTTTCGAGCGCGGCGCGGTCCTGTCGATCGCGGGCTCGGTCGAGTTCGGCGGTCATGCCCGCGGCCGGGCCGTTCGCCAGCAGGAACAGGATGAGAAAGCCCGATATCATGAACCCACCATTGTATCGGGCCACGGCCGGAGCTAGAGCGTCGCCACGCGGCGATGCACCACCAGGTACCAGAGCCCGAGAATCGTCAACAGGACTCCATTCACCACCAGCACCGGCGGCGCGCTGAACTCCGCGATGAACCGCCCGGCCACAAGGTTGCCGATGGGCATGCCGCCGCGGAAGGCCACGTTATACACGCTCATCACGCGGCCGCGCATCGCGTCCGGCGTCACCAGTTG
>DALYJJ010000126.1:0-17695 GCA_031969915.1 Bryobacteraceae bacterium
GATGTCCAAGGTGGGGTCAAAAAACAGGGGGTCGCCGTCCACCGGGAAGCGCCCGAAAGCTCTCTGAAACGCCTCGTGCTGCCGCAGCAGCACGCGCAGAGTGGATGGCCTTACGCGATCTGGTTGTCGCCGCATGGATACCTCCGCGGCATTGATCGCATGAACTGACCGAATCGCCAAACGAGTTCAGCTACTTCTCCGCGAGCCAGGCCAGGAACAGACCGTCGGGTGGAACGTCTTCCCAGTAGGAAATCTCACGGCTTTGCACCCGCCGGCAGTGGCGGCGCAGCATCCGCTCCATCTCCTCGCGGCTGAACCAGCGCTCCCACTCCGGTGTCTCCAGCCGCCCCCACTGCGCGGCGTTCTTGTCGATGACCACGATCCGGCCGCCCGGCTTCACCACGCGGCAGAGCTCCGCGACGGCCTTCTCGATCTCCACCGCGTGCTCGAGCGATTCGGTGGCGTAGGCGCCGTCGAAGCTCCCGCTGGCAAATGGCAGTTCGGTCAGCGCTCCGCCCACCGGCATCACGCCCTGCGGCACAAACCGGAGCATGGCCTCGGCCAGATCCATACCCACGACGCGCACGCCCGGGCGCTCCGCCAGAAGGACGCGCGCGAACCGCGCCTTGCCGCATCCGGCGTCCAGCACGCGCTTGCCGCCGAGGTCCGCGCCCAAGTGCTGCAGCACCAGGCGCACATGGAAAATCCGGGGATCGATGGTGGAGGGGAAATGTTCCTCGTCGGCGGCGGAGGCTTCGAAGGAAGCGCGGATCCGCCTGCGCAGATCCGCGCTCAACGCCTCGCTCGCCGGCTTCACGCCCAGCAGGCGGGATAACCAGCGCACGGCCGCGGTCAGGCCCGCGTCAGGAAGATCGGCAGGCCGAGCTTCTTCGCGTAATTCGGCCGGTAGCGCTCCGTGTTGTACATCGACGCCACGTCCACCTTGCGCGGCCCAAGCTTGGGATCGGGAATCGGAACCATGGCAAAGCATCCGTTGGAGATGGCGGCCATCACACCGCTCTGCCCTTCCTGAACGGCGTCAAAGGCCATGTTTCCGAACGTGGAAGCAACCATCTTGTCGACGAAGTCGGGGTCGCCCGAACGCAGGTCGTAGGTCAAGTCGCTGACCACGGTCTCCTCCTTCGTGCGCCTCTTGATTTCCTCGCTCAGGTCCTCGCCCACATTGGCCTTCTTGCGGTGTCCGAAGGCATCCGCCTCCCCGTAGTGCTTCACCTGGTAGCCTTCCCACTCGGCGCCTTCGGAGAGAATCACGAGCGAGTAGTTGCTTGGGTTATTGGCCTTGTCCTTGACCAGCAAGTCGATCATCTTCGCGAGATCGAACCGGTACTCGGGAATCGCGCAGCGGATGGAGGTCACGTACGCCGAGTAGAGCGCCGTGTAGCCGGCGTCGCGGCCGAACACGCGGAACACACCGATGCGTTCATGGGAGCCGACGGTGGTGCGCTGGCGGTTGATGGCGTCCATCGCCCGGCTGATGGCGGTGGAGAAGCCGATGCAGTACTCCGTGTTCCGCACGTCGTTGTCCATCGTCTTGGGTACGGCGACGACTTTCATGCCGAGTTTGTCGAGCGCCGCGGCATAGCTCAGCGTATCGTCGCCGCCAATCGCGATGAGGTAATCGATGCCCAGCCCCTCGAGGTTCTTGAGCACGTGGGAGCTGACGTCGTAAACCTTCGAAGTGACGCCGTCCTTGGTGGACTCCTTCGCCGGGAAACTCTCGGCGGTGAGGAAATCGGGCAGCTTCTTCATCTTCGAAGGATTGGTCCGGCTGGAGTGCAGGAAGGTGCCGCCGGTGCGGTCGATGGTGCGCGTGTTCTCGCGCGTCAGGGGCAGCACATAGCGCGCTCTGGAGGCGGGATCGTCCAGGTTGAGATGAGTGAGCGCTTCCCAACCGCGCCGGAGGCCGACCACCTCCAGATTGCATTCGCTGCCGCGGTAGACAACGCCTTTGATGACTGAGTTGAGACCGGGAACGTCGCCGCCGCCGGTGAGAATGCCGATACGTTTTGCCATGGAAGAACGGGCTCCTGATAGAAGAAATACGAGTTCATCACCAGTATATCTGGCGGCCCGGCGCCGCCGGACGTTATCCTGAAGGATCGGTATCCCCATGGAAAGCACGCAACGCCCCCCCTTGCACGAAGTCGTGGAGGCGGAGGGCCACCTCATCGACTCCCAGGTGATGGAACGCATCTTCGATACCGTCGTCGAGTTCGGCGGCAGGTTCGAAGTGGAGAAGTTCTCGATCGGCCGCACGAACAGCGACCCCTCGCATCTCCGGCTGCGAGTGGAGGCCTCCGACGAGCAGCAGATGGCTTCGCTGCTCGCCCAGTTGCTCACGCTCGGCTGTTCGCCCGTGGACTCCGGCGACGCTCACACGGAGGTCGTCGAGCGCGACTGCTGTGCGCCGGAGGACTTCTACTCGACGACCAACCATCGCACTCTGGTCCGCATCAACGGCCAGTGGGTGACGGTGGCGAACCAGCGCATGGACGCCATCGTCGTGGTTCAGACCGGCGGCGCCGTGTGCCGGCGCCTGCGCGACGTTCGCGCGGGGGACCGCGTGGTGGTCGGCATGCGCGGGATCCGGGTGATTCCCGAGTCCAAGGAGCGCGACCGCCTGGCGTTCGCGTTCATGTCGAACGGCATCTCTTCCGAGCGCCAGGTGGAAACCGCCGTCCGCCAGACCGTGCAGTTGATGCAGCACACGCGGGAAAGCGGGCAGAAGATTGTCGTCGTCGCGGGCCCGGTGGTGGTGCACACCGGCGGGGCGGCCCCTCTCTCACGGCTGATCCGCGGGGGCTGGGTGAATGCGCTGCTTGCGGGAAACGCACTCGGGGTTCACGATATCGAGTCCGCTCTGCTCGGCACGTCGCTCGGGATCCGCCAGACGGACGGCCGCCAGGAGGAGCACGGCCATCGGAATCACATGCGCGCCATCAACGCCATCTATCACGCCGGCGGCATCCAGGCCGCTGTCGCGGGCGGCCGCCTCACACGCGGCGTGATGTACGAGTGCGTGAAGGCGGGCATTCCTTACGTTCTCGCGGGCAGCCTGCGGGACGACGGACCGCTGCCGGACACGATCACCGACATGAATGCGGCGCAGGATGCCTACGCGGAACAGATCCGCGGCGCGGGGCTGGTGCTCTGCCTCGGCTCCATGCTGCACTCGATCGCGGTCGGCAACATGCTCCCCAGTTGGGTGAAGATCGTGTGCGTCGACATCAACCCGGCCGTGGCCACCAAGGTGAGCGACCGCGGCACCGGACAGGCCGTGGGCGTGGTCACCGACGTCGGCCTGTTTCTCGATCTGCTCAGCCGGGGCGTGGAAGCGCGATAACGAATATGCCGAAGAAGGAATATACGGACGAACACGCCGGCGCCGGCGTCGACGCTCCCTTGCCGGACATCGAAACCTGGCCAAACCAATACCGCGAGCCGTACGAGATCGAGATCGAGATTCCGGAATTCACCTCCGTGTGCCCGCGCACCGGGCTTCCCGATCACGGAACGATCACCATCCGCTACACGCCGGACCGCAGTTGCCTGGAGTTGAAGTCGCTCAAGATGTACATGCTCGCCTACCGGAATTTGGGCATCTTCCAGGAGAACATCGTCAACCGTTTTCTGCGCGATCTCGTGAAGGCGGCCAGACCGGTATCGATCACGGTGATCGGGGAGTTTACGCCGCGGGGCGGCGTCTATTCGAAGATCACGGCGTCGTGGAGCCGAAAGCGTGGCAAGTGAGCAGCCCGATTTGAAGACCGTCGAGTTGACGGCGATCATACGCGAGATTCAGGACCGGGTGCGCGCGCGCTACCCGCTGGGCGAGGCGGCGGGCATTCCGCTCCCCGACCTGATGCCGGTGGTGCACGCACGCGACGCCGCGCTCTCCAAGGTGGCGGCCATCGGGACCGTGAACCCCCGCCGCGGCGGCCCCGTGAACGCCGCGGTGCAGGCAGGTAAGCGCCTGATCGCCCGTTCGCTCCGCTGGTTCGTTCGCGAGCAGGTGGAATTCAACCGGGCTTCGCTGCTCTGCATGGAGGCGCTGCTCGAAGCGCTAAACGAAACCAAGCGCTCGCTGGCCGCGGCGGGCGCCGAGAACCAGCGTCTGCGCGAGGAACTGCAGTCGGCCCTCGACGGCCATGCGCGCCGGCTGGCAGAGGAGACAGCCTCGCTCCGGCGGGAGACCGCCGAAGTCAGGGAAGAAGCGGTGAACCTGCAGGACATCCGCAAGCACTGGGCCGAATGGCGGCCCGAGTGGGAGCGCAAGCTGGCCGTGAACGAGATGCAGTTTCTCCGTAGCGTCGCCGATCTGCAGACCGGGTTCTCACACCGCGTAGGCCTGATGGAGGCCACCTTCCGGGACCTCATGCGGTCCCAGCACACGGACTTTCATGGCGCGCTCGACCGCTATGGTGTCGATATCCAGAAGCGGCTGTGGGAGGACCTCGCCAAGGCGCACGTCGAATTCGACCGCCTCATTCACGAGGAGCTTCGCGCCCTGCGGCTGCGCCTGGTCGCCGCCGCGGAAGCGCCTCCCCCACCGTCCACCGGCGCGCCCGCGCCGAGCGAGCCATTCCCCGCCCCGGCGATCGACTGGCTTCGTTTCGCGCAGCGTTTTCGCGGCTCAGAAGAGTGGATCAAGGCGAACCAGCGCCGCTACCTTCCGCACTTCGAGGGCCGTCGCAACGTCCTCGACATCGGCTGCGGCCGCGGTGAGTTCCTGGAGGTGATGCGCGAGGCCGGGGTACCCGCGCGGGGCATCGATCTCGCCGCCGAGTCGATCGCGCTGTGCAGGGACAAGGGCCTGGGCGCCGAGACCGCCGACCTGTTCGCCTATCTCTCGGCGCTCGCCGACGGTGAACTGGACGGCATCTTTTGCAGTCAGGTGGTGGAACACCTGCCTCCGCACCTGCTGCCCCGGTTCCTCACGCTGGCTGCTCAGAAAATGGAGTCCAACGGGGTGATCGCCCTGGAGACGCCGAATCCCGCTTCGCTTGCGATCTTCGCCACCCACTTCTACCTCGATCCCACGCACCAGCGTCCCGTGCCCGCGCCGCTGCTTAGTTTCTATCTCGAGGAGGCCGGGTTCGGCGGGTTACGGGTGGACTACTTGTCGCCGGCGGTGGAAACGCTTCCCGCCCTGGCCGCTCTGCCGGAGCCGGTGCGCGACGCCTTGTTCGGCGGTCTCGACTACTCGATCGTCGCTACTCGTCTTTAGGGCCGCGAAGCCGGTCGTACATGGCCTGCTGCGACGATCCGATGGATCGCCAGTCGAATCGCTCCTCCACAATGCGCCGTGCCTGGAGTTGCATCTGGCGCCGGCGCTCGGGGTCCCGCAACAGGGCCAGGACCGCCGCCGCGAACGCCTGGCCTTCGCTTTCAATCCACACCCCGTTCCCCGACTCGAGATCCAAGCCGTTCACGCCGCGCGGCGTGCTGACGATCGCCTTGCCCATGGCCATCGCCTCCATGATCTTGATGTTCGTCCCAGCGGAAGCAAGGAGCGGAGCGATCACCGCCTGCGCGCGCCGGTAGGCGGGCCGGACATCGGCAACGAAGTCCTCCACCAGGACGCTGTCCTGTTGCAGAGGCGGCTGCACGCGATCGCGATAGTGCTCCAGGTAATGCTGGCTCCGCGCTCCAGCGATGATGTGCAGCGACGCACCCGCGTCCCACAGCGCGGGCCAGACTTCGCGCAGGAACCAATCGATGGCAATCAGGTTCGGCAGGTGCGCGAAGGAGCCGATGAACAGGAGCCTCCCCGTCTCCATCTCCGATTCCTGGCCCGGCTGGAAGCGTTCGAGATCGACCCCATTCGGCAGCACCTGGCAGTACGGCGCACGAATCGCCGCGGCGTCGGCCTCCGACATCGCCACCACACAATCCACCGCGGACCACGCCCATTGCTCGAACGACACCCAGCGCGCCAATTGCTGCCGCAAGTCGTGCGAGGGCTTCTGGTCGAGCAACTGCCGGTACAGATCGAGCGTCACATCGTGCTCCACCAGCACTGTCTTGGCCGGCTTACAGTCCGGAGCGTATTGGGCCATCTGCGTGAACTCCAGTTGCACCACACCCGGATTCCACTTGCGAACCGTCTGCCGGAGGGCGGCATGAAAGGGCATCGAATCGAATTCTTCAACCACTTCCGGACGGTGCGTGAGCGGCCGCAGGTGCGAGCCGACGCGGCGCACCACCACGATCTCAACGCAAAGTTCCAACAGTTCACGCGGCGGGGGAGCGAGTTCCTCGGCGAAGTACATCAGCACCTGCTCATTGCGCAGCGCCCCGGCGCGCATCAGGTTGTACATGCGAACAGCGCCGCCGTGCGAGAGCGGAAACGGCGCATACGGACTGGCGATGAGTACCGCCGGCTTGCCCATCGGCTTCCGCGCTCCCGGAAAGACCGCCACGGAACCCGAGCCCAGGGCGAGGATCAGCAATTCATCCGACGCGGGCGCGGGCTCCAGCCAGGACGGCGCGCTCAGCGCCTCGCGCAGCGGCGTGAGCCGGGAAGCGGGCGCATCCTGCTCCGCCGCCCTTTCGTTCAGCCGGCCGATGGCTTCGCGCCAGAGCGCCCGGAACAGCCGCGGGTTCGCTACCGAGCGGGCAAGGAAGCGCAGGTAATTGCGCTCCAGGGCAAGTTCCAGTTCTTCCGGGCGAAGGTAGCGGGACGTGGTGGCGCGATGGCGGTGTTCCACCTTCGCTCCGCTCACGAACACGGAGGCCCAGCCCCGTTGCCAGGCACGAAATCCGAGATCGAGGTCCTCCACATAGGCGGGCGCGAAGGCTTCGCCGAAGCCGCCCAACGCGCGCAGTTTCCGCGTATCGTAGAGCGAACAGCCGCCGCTTCCGTAAAGGACGTAACTCTGATCCTCGCCCTCCAGCGGCACTTCGCAGCGCACGGGAAAGCCGGTGGAAGCGGGCGGACGGGGCATCACCGCCTTGCCCGTCTCCTCGCGGCGCAAGCCCTCGGGGAAGAAGATCTGCGCGGTGGCGCAGAACAGCTCCGGCACCGCCGCGAAGGCGCGCAGCAGCGGGGGGAAGAAACCGGCTGCCAGCACCATGTCGTTGTTGAGCAGCAGGGTGTGAGAATAACGCGCCAGCCGGATGCCGCAGTTCGCCGCCTTTGCGAACGAGAGCGGGAGCGAGTGGGTTTCCAGACGAATCGCGGGGTACGCCGCCGCCAACCACGGCGCCGTGCCATCGTCGGAACCGTTGTCGACGACGATCACTTCGCTGCGCGAAGGCAACTGAGGCGCCAGCGTGGGGAGCAAGCGTTCGAGCAAGGCCCGCCCATTGCGGCTGGGGATCACCACCGAGACGCCTTCGATCATCCGTCCGGGCGAGAGTCCGGCGCGCACGGGTGACATCCGCGTTCTCCGCCACGCCGCCAACGCGCCCGCCCACAGCGCGGCCCGGTACAACAGCGGCCGGCGAAACGCGGCCGGATGGCGGAGCCTCCAGAACAGCGTATACGTCGCGCCGCCGGGCCTCAGTTCCCATCGGACGAAGTTCTTCAGCCGCCATAGCAGGTGCCGCGCCACGGCCTTCGCCGCCCGCGGCCGCAAAAGGAAATGGTCAAGGTTCTCGTTGAAATATACGACTCGCGCCGGGGCGATCCGGTGCGCAAGTCCGCGCAAGCGCCAGTAGGGCATTCGCGGCTGCAGCAGGATCGCGGCAAAGCGCGCCTGGCGCCCACCCAGGGCCTCACGGCAGCGCCTGAGGTTGTCTTCCAACGGCCGCTTCGGATTGTACGGGATCCACTCGCCGCGGCGGGCGGCGAATTCGCTGACTACCAGGAGAGGCAAGTCCGGCGCCAGCGCCTGCACGCGTTCCAGAAAGACGTCCCAAAGGTCTTCGGAACCGGAGCAGAACGCCAGAAGAACGGGCGCCTTTAGATCAGGTCCCGCCACTGCGCCTCCAGCCGCCCGGCTTCCGCTTGTTCCCAAAGCGCCAGGGCCTGGGAGCAGAAGGCCGTCGAAACCGGATTTGCGAACGGCATGCGCCGGCCCGCTTTCTGGCCGAAACAGAAGCCGCCGTCGATCCGCGGGTCGGCGTGGTCGTACTGGAACACCGCCGCCGCGCGGGCTTCCTCCGCCGCGGAGGCTTGATCGAGCGGCGCCGCGCCCAGCGCATCGGCGTAGAGGCGAGCCCGCAGCAATTGGGCATAGACGTCGCTGCGGGCGAACTCGGGCGCGATGTCTCGCAAGAGCGCACCCGCCCGTTCGATACCCTCCACGATCGCCGCCCGCACCTCCGGCCGCCCGCTGCGAGGCATGGCGCCTTCCAGGAAGTAGCAGAAGGCGTGCAGGCGGTCCATCACCTTTTCGCGCTCCGGCGCGCCGGGCAGAAACAGGGGAGCGTTTCCGAGCGCCAAGGCGAGCACCCGCTCGTACTGCTCCTCGAACTCCGGCTCACCGGTCTCCTCGTGCAATTCCAGCCAGGCCAGCGCCGACTTCAGTTGAAAACATCCGGGCTCGCGCGACCAGCGCTGCTCAAAAGGAAGAGGCTCGAAACCCGGCAACGCGAGGATCGGAGGGATCGGTGAGTAGCCGGCAAAGCGGCGGATCATCGACCGCCCGGCCCGGATCGCACCGCCCAGGTACTCTTCGTTCTTCGTTACCCGCCACAGAGCCAGCAAGCCGCGCGCGATGATCCCCGAATCGAAGAAATACACGTGGTTTTCCGGGACATCTCCCGCTTCGCACCACTCGAACGGGTACACGCCAAGCGCTTCGTTCCAGGCCGCACGGCAGAGAAACCGCCCGGATCGTTCCGCGGCTTCCAGGAACTCCCCGTCGCCAGTGAGGCGATGCAGGAAGACCAGCGCGCTGACTGCGTAGCCGGTGATCTCCGTGGAGACGCGCGCGTTGCGGTCCTGGTCGCAAAGATAGTACCGCGCCACGCCGCCGCTCGGGGTCTGAATGCCGGAACGGGAAAACCACAGGCCCGCGCGAGCCGCGATAACCGATGTTGTCAGCAAATGCGAGAGTTCTCCGGGGAAAGGGAAGTGATTGATATTGTAGCGTATGCTAGGAGTTGTGGGGAGTGCTGGGGTGCGCTGGTTTCTTGGAGTCCTGGCGGCGGCGGCAGCGGTCGCGCAGACGCCCGCGCCCGGCCTGTTGCGCGGTGAGTTGCTGGATCGGGAAGGCGAAGCGCGGGCCGGCCTGCTGGTGATTCGCGCCGACGACAGCAAAGTCTATCGCTGCGCCTATGACGCCCGCACGCTCTTCGAACGCAGCCGCCTGTTGATCGGCTCGGCCACCATCAAGTTTGGCGAGCGCATTGAGGCGGTGGCCGATTCGGCCGACTCGGCCTGCTACCTGCGGACGGTCCACGTGGCCGAAGCGCCGCCCGCCCGCCGCCTGCCGCCCCGCCGTCCGGTGACAACCAGCGGATCGAGCGTTCTGGACAACCTGTTTCCGCGCGGCAACCTGACCTACGCCGGTGTGATCCTCAAACTGAATCCGGAGCGGCTGGTTCTGCGCACCCGCGATGCGCGGGAGCACACCATTTTCCTCCGCCCCGACACGCGGTACCTGGAGCAAGGCACGTCTGCGGGATTTCCGGCTCTGCGCGTGAACACGCGCGTATTCGTGCGCGCGGGCCGAAACTTCGAGAACGTGCTCGAGGCCTTTCAAGTGGTCTGGGGCGACATCCTGCCGCGCCCCTGACGCCACCGCCCGGCAGAGGGTTCCGGGCGGCGGCCAAAGGGTGCGATCCGCCGGGCTGGCGGCCTAGAAGATGAACTTGGCGGTCAACTGAATCCGGCGCGGGTAGTTTGATTGGTTGTTGGCCCTGATTTCCCCAAACAGCGCGTTGCGCGGGTCAGTGTTCGGCGCGGGCAGTTGTGCACGATTCATGGTGTTCAGGAACTCAGCTTTGAACTGGAAGTTGTAGCGTTCGGCGAAGACCGTGTTCTTGATGAGCGACGCGTCCCAATTGTTCACGCCGTCGGCGCGGAGCCAACTGAAGCGCAGCGGGAAGTAGCGGATGTTGGACTGCAATTGATCCGCGAGGAAGCCCGCCTGCGTGTTGAACCACCGCTCGCGCGCCGGGTTGTCCAGCTTGATATCGGCGATGTTACCGATATGGGCAATATTGCCGAAGCCGATCGGCGCGCCGGACTGGCGCGTGTAGATCGCCGAAAGCTGCCAGCCTCCGATGAAGCCGTTGACCACGCGGCTGACGCCCGATCCGAGCGCCTTGTTCCGGCCGATGGGGAGTTCCCAGATGCCGCTGGCGACGAAGCGATGAGGGATGTCGAAATCGGAGATGGTCTCCAGCGGCATGGCGTCCGCGGCGTTCAGGTAGGACGCCGCCTCCATAAACTTCGACCAGGTGTAATTGCCCTGCAGCGTGAAGCCTTTCGAGAATCGGCGTTCGAACTGCATTTGCATCGAGTGATACCAGGAGTAGCCTTGGTTCGTCGTGGTATTCAGATCGCCGAACTGCGGGAACGGACGGAGCAGCGCGGACCGGCTGCGGTTGGCGTTGGCACTGAGATTCGGAGCCGACACCGGCACCAGACCGCGGAACGGATTCACCTGGTTGCCGCTCAGGTAGTTGTTCCGCGCAACCATCGCGGGTGTGCGGATGAGGTCGCCGTTCAGGTATTCGTTCGGGATCGCATTCAGGTTGCGCGTGATCTCAAGACGAGTCCCGCGGTTGCCGACGTAACCCACCTCGAGCAGGAAGCCCTTCGGAAGTTCGCGCTGAAAACCGAATTGCCACCGTTGCATGAACGGCATTTTCGGATTCTCATTGAAGAACGTCAGACCGGTATCGATGCCGGTTTCCGCTCCGAGGCTGGCGCCGAAGATCGGGAAAAGCTGCGCGCTCGGAAGCGGATTGGCGAGCGTTGCCGACGGCGAGAGGTAGTTGTTGGTGGTGAACTGGAAGTCGGTGTTCCGGGAGAAGCCGGTCTGGAACACGTCGCTCCGGCGCTGCCCGAGGAAACCATAGAAGACGCCGTAGCCGCCACGAACGACGGTTCTGGAAGTGGCCTGGTAGGCGAAGCCGAAGCGCGGCAGCAGGTTCAACTTCGGCGCCTGATACAGCCCTGAAGGCTGTCCGTTCACGCCGGCAAATGTCAATCCGCCTCGGATGTTGAACGCGGAAGCGGGGCGCTCCGCCAGGGGCGTGTTGGCATAGACCGCGCGCGCCTGCGACTCCCACGGGAAAGTCGCAGCCGGATCGAAGCCACGCACGGTGCGGTTGTAGCGCTCCTCGAGCGGCGTTTCGAACTCCCAACGGAGGCCGAGACTTAGCGTCAGCTTACGGGTGACCTTCCAATCGTCCTGGAAGAAGAATCCCCAGGAGGTCGACTGCTCGGCATACGAAGCGGGGCGCCAGATGCCGCCACCGGTTGGCAATCCGAGCAGCAGCGCCGCCACGGTTTGCCCCTGATTGTTGGGCGCGCCCGGCGAATTCTGGTAGGGCCCTCGGGTCCACTGGGTCTCAAAGGTGAGCTGCGCGGTGACGTTGTTTCCGAACTCAACGCGGTTCTCACGGTACGCCCGGAACTCCGCTCCGAACTTCAGGAAGTGGGAGCCCTGCGCCTTGGAGAGAATCGCATTGACGTTGTGCGTGTCGTTCGGGCGCCACTCGCCGCCGCCCGCCGTTCCCTGGTAGCCGGGCAGGTCAATGCGCGGGAACTTGCGGAGGTCATCGGAGGTGAGCGTATTGAGGTAGGAGGGCAAGCCAAGTTGGGTGAGATCGAAACCGATCGAGTCGTACGGCGCGCTGTCGCCGCGGATGAACCGGTTGTAGCCGTAGCGCAGGTTGAGCACTGTCGTCGGCGAGATGGTATGCACGTCGTCGATCACCGCGGCCCGCGAGATGAACTGGAACAGGTTGCCCGTGGCCTCATTGTCGAAGTAGTCGTTGTACGTGCTGTTCCGGTCGTACCAGTTCAACCGGACGAAGAGACGATTGGCATCGTTCACCACCTGGTCGACGCGAATCGTGTTCGAGAGGTAATCGGCGTGTTCCACCAGTTCGGGCCGCTGGAAGTTGTTCTGCACGCCCGACTGGCGAGGGTCGGGAAAGTACTTCAGGATGTTCCGCGCCACGGGGCTGATGAGACTCGCCGGGATGACGTTGCCGGCGAACGGATCGCGTTCGATCAGCCGGTTGCCGGAGACCACGACTTCCCGGCCCGAGAACGGGTTGTAGATCTGATACTGCGTGGGGTTGGGTAATGTGAACAGCTCGGAGAAATCGCCCTGCTTCATCTTCACCGTGGGCACGGTGGGAGTGCCGTTGTTGCGGGGCCGGTCTTCCAGGATGCCCTCAAATCCGTATAGAAAGAAGGTCTTGTTCTTGCCGTTGTACAGTTTGGGCAGGTACACCGGGCCGCTCACCGAACCGCCGTACCGGTTATAAGTGAAGTCGGCGCGCGGGACGCCGTTCAGGTTCGCGAAATAGTCGTTGGCGAAGAGGCTGGGCACCATCTTGTTGAAGTACGCCGTGCCATGCAGCGCATTGGTGCCCGACTTGATCGAGATGTTCGTCACGCCGCCCTCGGTCTGCCCGAAGCTCGCATCGAAGGTGGCGGTCTGGACCTTAAACTCCTGCACGATGTCGGCCGGCGGCACGTAGGAGGCGATGACCTCGCCGTTGTTCGCCGTCGCCGTCGCCACAGAACCGTCGAGCGTCACGTCCGACCGGTTGGCGCGCGTCCCGTCCATCGAGTAGCCGACAATGTGGGTGGGCTCGAAGGGGCGGTCGAGCCGCTGATCGCGGTTGAACGCGACGCCGCTGGCCAGACCGATCAGGAACATCGGGTTGCCGTGGGGCACCGGCAGGTCGGCCACGCGCTTGGCGTCGATGACCGTGCCCAGAGACGCCGAGGCGGTGTTGAGCAGTGGCGTCTCACCCACCACCGTGATGCTCTGTTCCGTTCCGCCGACTTCGAGGGAGATCACCAGTTCGAGGCGGTCGTTCACGCGGATTTCCACGTCGTCCCGGATGTACTTCTTGAACCCGCTGACCTCCGCTTCCACGCGGTAGAGCCCCGGGATCAGGTAGGTGGCCTGGTAGAACCCGTCCTGGTTGGCAGGAACGGTTTGGGCCGTTCCCATGTTCTTGCTGGTGACTTTCACACGGGCGCCCGGGACGGCGGCGCCGCTGGCATCGAGAACTCTGCCGATGAGACTGCCTCGGGACTCCTGCCCCCAGGCGGAAACGGCTACGACGGCGCAGGCTAGAGCGGACAGGGCTAGCTTGGACATGGATGCGACTCCTTGAAGCGACGGCTGCATTGTTGTAGCCCGTTTTGAGGCCGCAAGTGAAGTAATCAACGGCAGGAAACCGGTAGTCAACCTGTACCACCGGATTCTGTAACGTGCGGTAAGCTGTTGAAGTGCCGCAGGTACAGACCGAAGTGGAGGTTTTCCAGGCGGAGTTGGCGCGCCTGCTGGCCAGCGACACCCTTCGGACGTCGGAGTCCCTCCGCCGGCTCCTCGCCTACCTCGGAGAAGCCCACCTGAACGGCATCGGCCGCGACCTGAAGGAGTACACCATCGGGCGCGACGTCATGGGAAAGCCGCCCGATTACGACCCCCGGGTCGATGCTTCGGTTCGCGTGCAAATCGGCAAGCTTCGCCAGCGCCTCGACCAGTACTATTCGATCGAGGCCCCGGAAGCCCCGGTCCAGATCCGCCTGCCAAAGGGCCACTTTGAATTGGTGGTCGCGCACCCGCCTGCGAAGGA
Source organism: Bryobacteraceae bacterium (assembly GCA_031969915.1). Lineage (GTDB taxonomy): Bacteria > Acidobacteriota > Terriglobia > Bryobacterales > Bryobacteraceae > DALYJJ01. The sequence goes on from DALYJJ010000126.1 coordinate 13,750, forward strand.
GGCGCCTCCGGTCGCAGAACCCCAGACCGCCGGACCCTGGAGAGGAGTAGCCTTCGGACTGGCTTTGGTCTGCGCGATCCTGTCAGCCGCTCTGGTGCTGGTCTTGCGCCCAGCCGGCGCAAGGCCTTCCCTGCCCGCGCCACTTACCGAGTACTGGGCTCCCTTCGCCTCGACGGACCGCCCCGCCGTGGTCGTGCTGGGCAGCCCGCTCTTCATTCGGTTTCACAGCTTCTACTTCCGCAATCCGTGGACGAACAGTTGGGACGAGGTGCGCCGCGACGTCCCGCTCGAGGGGATGCGCAGCCTCCTGAAGACTCCAACCGACCCGTCGCCCACCTATCGCTGGACCCCCTTCGGCGAAGCGGCGGCCGCCTTTCGCCTGGCGAGCGTTCTCTCTCCTGCGCACAATCTGGTTCTGAAGCGCAGCATCGCGCTCGCTTGGGAAGATGTGCGGCATAACAACCTGGTCTTCCTGGGCCCGCCGAAGTTCAACCCGCAACTGAGAGACCTGCCTGTAGTGCAGGACTTCGTCATCGATTCCGGCATGGTGAAGAACCTTCGGCCCCAACCGGGCGAGGCGGCAACCTACGAAAAGCCTTCGCCGGCCAATGCCGAGGAAATCCCCGAAGATTACGCGGTGATCACCCGCGTTCGGGCCACCGGCGAGTGGGGCGAAATCCTGGTTCTCGCGTCGAGTTCAACGGAAGGCACCTGGGCGGCGGCGGACTTCGTCACTTCGCCCACGCAGGTGGAAGGTCTGCTCCGGCGTCTGCGGGATGCCAAAGGCGATCTCCCCGGCAGCTACCAGGTGTTGCTCCGGAGCCGCTTCAAATCGCAGGTGCCGATTCAAACGGAGTATGTCACGCACCACGTACTGCGTCCCGCGGCGGACGGCAAGTAGCTCACTTCGGCTCGATCACTAACAGCAGATCCTTGGCATCCACCGTCTGGCCGGGACTGACCAGCTTCCTCGACACCATGCCGTCGATCGGCGCATACACCGTGGTCTGCATCTTCATCGCTTCCATCACCAGGAGCCGGTCGCCCTTGTTCACGGGAGCGTTCAAGTCCACCTGAACGCTCGAAATCGCACCCGGGATCGGCGCACCGACGTGCCCCGGATTCCCGGGATCGGCCTTCTCCAGTTGCGGGACTTCGGCCTGCAGGCTCTTGTCGCGGATGTTCACCTCGCGCGGCTGGCCGTTGAGTTCGAAGAAGACGGTACGGTAGCCCTCGGGGTGCGGCTCGCTGACGGTCAGGAACTTCACCACCAGGCGCTTGCCGGGCTCTAAGTCCACGGTAACTTCCTCGCCGCCCTTCATTCCGTAGAAAAACTGGGGCGTGGGCAGGCATTCTAAGTTGCCGTAATTCGCACGGGCCTTTTCGAACTTCAGGAAGACCTCCGGGTACATCAGGTACGACATGAGATCCGTATGGCTGGCCGGAGACCCGGTCTTCGCCTCCAGTTCCGCGGCGGCGCGCGCCAGGTCCACGGGGGGCATGGTCTCACCGGCGCGCCCCGGCTTCGGCTTCCGTCCCTTCAGAACGATCTCTTGCACCTTGGGCGGCCAACCGCCCTCCGGCTCCCCCAGCGCGCCCTCGAACATCTCGATCACGGAGTTTGGAAAGGTGATGCTGTGATTCGGACTCAACCGGAGAAACTCGGCCACCGTCATGCCGTGGCTGATCAGGAAGAGAGCCATGTCGCCCACCACCTTCGACGACGGCGTCACTTTCACGATGTCGCCAAATGCCTGGTTGACCTCGGCGTAAGTCTGCTTCACTTCCGGCCAGCGTGTCCCAAGACCCATGGATTGGGCCTGCGCGTGAAGGTTGGTGTATTGGCCGCCCGGCATCTCGTGCACGTAGACTTCGGCCGTGCCCGAATTCGGCGCCTCGTCGAACGGCTGATAGTACTTGCGAACCACCTCCCAGTAATCCGCCGCCCGGTCCAGGGCCTTCAAATCGAGGCCGGTCTCGCGCGGAGTGTGATTGAGCGCCGCCACAACGGAATTCAAATTCGGCTGCGACGTGGTGCCCGACATGGACGCGATCGCCCCATCGGCAATATCCACACCGGCCTCCGAGGCCATGAGGATCGACGCCGCGTTTACGCCGCTGGTGTCGTGTGTATGGAAGTGCACCGGAATCCCGATCTCCTCCCGCAGCGCGCGAACGAGTTTGGCGGCGGCGTACGGCTTGCACAGGCCGGCCATATCCTTGATGGCCAGCATGTGCGCGCCCATCTTCTCCAGCTCTTTCGCCATTTTGACGTAGTAAGTGAGCGGGTACTTATCGCGCTTAGGGTCGAGTATGTCGCCCGTGTAACACACTGCGGCCTCGCAGATCCGGCCCGTCTTACGGGCGGCTTCCAGAGAGACCTTCATGTTGGGAAGCCAGTTGAGCGAGTCGAAGATCCGGAAGATGTCGATGCCGTGCTGTTCGGCCGCGTAAATGAATTCGCGCACGACGTTATCCGGATAGGCGGTGTAGCCCACGGCATTCGCGGCCCGCAGCAGCATCTGGAAGCAGATATTCGGGATGGCTTCCCGCAGCGTGGCCAGGCGGACCCAAGGGTCCTCCAACAGGAAGCGGAGCGACGTATCGAAGGTGGCGCCGCCCCACATCTCCAGGCTGTAGAGGTGGTGCAGCCGGTGCGCTACGAAGTTCGCGATGGCCAGCATGTCGTAGGTGCGAAGGCGCGTCGCCATCAGCGATTGGTGCGCGTCGCGAAAGGTCGTATCGGTAAGCAGCAGGCGGGGCTGCTCCCGCGTCCACTGCGCGAACTTCTCCGGTCCAAGCTGGTCCAGGAGCTGCCGCGTCCCCGGCGGCGGCGCGGACGGATCGTGGGAAGGCAGAGGCGCGGCGTGCAGGCTTCCGCTCGCGGACCTGCCCCGCACCTCCGGATTGCCGTTGACGATGACTTCGCCCAGGTAGGTGAGCAGCTTTGTCGCGCGGTCCTTGCGTTGGGAGAATTGAAACAGCTCCGGCGTTTGATCCAGGAACGAAGTCGTCGCGCCGCCTTCCTGAAAGAGCGAGTTGTTAACGACGTTCTCAAGAAACGGGATGTTCGTCTTCACCCCTCGAATACGGAACTCGCGAAGCGCGCGGTCCATGCGCTGGCACGCCTGCGGGAAGGTGCGCCCCCACGCGGTCATCTTCACCAGCAACGAGTCGTAGTAGGGCGTGATCACGGCCCCGCCGTAAGCGGATGCGCCATCCAGGCGGATCCCGAACCCGGCGGGCGACCGGTAGGTGTGGATCTTGCCGTAGTCGGGGCGGAACTGGTTGGCCGGATCTTCGGTCGTCACCCGGCACTGCAAAGCGAAGCCGTGCAGCGGGACCTGGTCCTGGCGCGGCAACGCCATTTCCGGCCCGAACAGCGAATGGCCTTGCGCCACCTGGATCTGCGATCGTACGACGTCGATGCCGGTGACCACTTCGGTCACCGTGTGCTCAACCTGCACGCGCGGATTCACTTCGATAAAGAACCACTCGCCCGTCTCGGCGTCCACCAGAAACTCGACCGTACCGGCGTTGTAATAGCCAGCCGCGCGGGCGAGTTTCACCGCATCGTTGGCCAGCCCTTCCCGGATGCGCGCAGCGAGATTGACGGCGGGCGCGACTTCCACCACCTTCTGATGCCGCCGCTGAACGGAACAGTCGCGTTCATACAGGTGGAGGATGTTGCCGTGCCGGTCTCCGAGGATCTGCACTTCCACGTGGCGCGCACGCCGGATATAGCGCTCCAGAAACACCGCGTCGTTGCCGAAGGCCGCCGCCGCCTCAGCCCGCGCTTCCTCCAACCGCTGCGGCAACTCCTCGCGCGAAGCGACCACGCGCATCCCGCGCCCGCCGCCGCCGAAGGCCGCCTTGATGATCATCGGAAAGCCGATGCGCGCAGCGATTGCGTCCACGTCGTCCTCGCGCGTCACCGGCTCCTCGG
>DALYJJ010000127.1:0-17333 GCA_031969915.1 Bryobacteraceae bacterium
CGCTGGGAGACGAGGCGGAAGAGTATATCGGGCCGATTCCGCGGCGCGGGTACCGATTCGCCGCCGCGGCGCCGGCCCCCGTTCCGGCTCCCCCGGCGCGGGAAGCGCGGGCAGGCAAGCGGCTTGCGATGACCGCGGCGCTGGGGGCGGTAGCGCTGGCCGCGCTCGGCTACTATCTGTTTTACGTACCGTCGCGGTACGTTCCCCAGGGCCGGCAAGCGGCGATCGCCGTGGTTCCTTTCGAGTGCCTGTGCCCGGGGATGGACGGCGAACGGTTCTCGCGCGGGTTGAACGAGGCGATGGTGGCCGGGCTCTCCCGGCGCGCCGGTGTGCAGGTAGTGTCACCCAGCACGGTGGCACGCTACCGGCGGGTGGGGATGTCGATGGCCTGGATGGGCCGGCTGCTGGGGCTGGAAGTGCTTGTGGAGGGGACGGTGGAACGTCTGGACGGCCGGATGCGGATTACCAGCCGGCTGGTGGATGTCCATACCGGGCGGGTGATCTGGTCGGAGGCGAAGGAGGAGACGGCCGGCGACCTGGGCCAGGTGCAGTCTTCGGTGGGGAGCGCGGTGGCGGAGGGCGTGGGGAAGTTGTTGGCGGGCGGCCGCTCCTGAGTTTTCAATCAGATCAGGGTTCGCGAAGGAATTCCGAAACGATTCCGAAGGCGCATTCCGGGCCCTTCCGCGCCATCCTGGCCTCGCTATGACACACACTTCGCAATGGATTTGGCAGGCAGCCGTGGCGGGCCGTTGGGCCGCGCGGATCGCCGGAACTTTGATGGTTCTCTTCCTGATGGCGTTCGTGGTGGGCGAGGGACCGCCCCCGGTCTGGCGCTTTACCCAGCGTGAACTGGTGACCTTCTTCGGTATGGCGCTGCTCTTCGGCGGACTTGCGGTGGCCTGGTTTCGAGACGTCTGGGGCGGGGTTGCCACCCTGGGCGGGTGGCTCCTGCTCTGGATCGTGATGAGGCGCGTGCCCGCGGACTGGCCCCTGCTGATCCCGGCCTTGACGGGTGCAGCCCACGTGATCTGCGGGCTGGCGCTGCGGGGCACGCCGCCGCCGGGCGTGGGCGGGCCGTTGAGCGCGACGGCGAAGGCGGCGGCCACAGGGGCGGGCGCATGCCTGCTGGTTTTCGTTCTGCTGGCGGCGAACGAGATGTTCGGCCAGCCGCCTTTGATGACGGCGCACGGTCCGCTGCCGGCGCCGCTGGTGGCTACGTGGGCGAGTGACGGCGTCACCTTCACGATCGCGGCGGACGGAACCGCCACGGGCGCCGCAGGCGGCGCCGCCCTGGCGGAAGGGAGGGTGGTTCGCAACCGGAGTTGGTTTGGAAGCTGGATCGACTGGCGCACGGACTACGCGCTGCGGGGAACCTTGGCCGACGGGCGGCCTGTTTCGTTCCTGTTCAACCTGGGTGAACGCGATGTGCACGGATCGCTCTCTCTCGGCAGGCCCCCTAAGGTTTATCCGCTGCGGCTCAGCCGCCAATGAATGTTAGAATTGCCGTAAATCGGACAGTGGCGTACCGGTTCCTGGCCGGTTGAGCGGCGCTGTCGTGGGAGGCACGAGTTGAAGCGAAGAAAAGGGTTGGCCCTACTGGCCATCCTTGCGGTTTGTGGTTCGGTGGTGTGGTGGTATTGGGGGGACCGGATCGAGTTCGTTCTGGGCGGAGCGATGATCAACGTCGGCTACCGGCTGCAGGACAAGCTGCACACATTCGATTTCGAGCATCACCAGGACCTGACGCCGCAGCAGGTCTGGGAGGAGTTCGAGGCGCAGAACCGGATGGCGGCTTCGGTGCGCGAGATGTGGCCGCGTTCGTCGCATCATCCGCTGGTGGCGATGGTGGCGTGCATGGACGCCCGGCTGGACACGAACGAAATTGCCGGTGACACTCGCCGGTACTACTACGTGCTGCGCCTGGCCGGTTCGGTGATGTCGCCGAAGGAAGAGGACATGCTGGAGCTGGCGATCGCCAACGGCACGAAGCTGGTGGTGTTCACCACGCATTCCGATTGCGCGGCGGAGAAGGTGAGCAAGGACCCGGCTCGATCCAAAGACTATCCGAACCTGACCCAGGCGATCGGGGAGCGGAAGCTGCGGTTCGACGAGTTCCTGGCGCGGCCGAACGTACGGGCAAAGGTGGAGAAGGGCGAACTACTGGTGAAGTGGATGCACATCGATACGATTACGGAGCGGGTGTTGCCGGTGTCGGCGTCGAGCGTTCACTGATCAGTCAATGAGCCCGTTGCGGACGGCGAAGCGGACGAGTTCGCCGGTGCTGTGGAGGTTGAGCTTCTCCATAATGCGGCCGCGGTGCGCCTCCACGGTATAGACGCTGAGGTTGAGGGCGGCGGCGATCTCTTTATTGGTCTGGCCCTCGCCGATGCGTTGGAGAACCTCGCGCTCGCGGCTGCTCAGAAGGTCGATGGGATCGGTGACGTGTTTGCGGTAGTCGGAAAGAACGGCGTCGGACACGGCCGGGCTGAGGAACGCTTCGCCCCGCGCGACGGCGCGGACCGCCTCAATGAGCGCCGATTCCTCGGAGTCCTTCAGAAGGTAGCCGCGTGCGCCGGCTCTTAGGATTTCGCGCACGTAAACCGCATCCTTGTGCATGGAGAGCGCGAGGACGCGAACGCGGGGCGCGTCCTGGGCGATGCGGCGCGTGGCTTCAATGCCGTTCAACTCCGGCATGGTGACGTCCATCACGATGACGTCGGGCTGCAGGGATGCGGCGAGTTCCACGGCTTCACGGCCGTTGGAGGCTTCGCCCACAACTTCGAGGTCGGGCTGAGCGGCCAGGAGCATGCGGAAGCCGCCGCGGACAACGGCGTGGTCATCGGCCAGCAGAATGCGGGTTTTCTTCAGGGTCGTCATGCGGAGCGTACACGGCAGGGACCGTTACATCGATAGTAAGGCCGCCGCCCTCGGGGGTGGAAACGTTCAATTCGCCGCCCGCCTGCCGGGCGCGGGCGCGCATCCCGACCATTCCCAGGCTGGGACTGGTTCGGACTTCGGGAATCGCCATGCCCCGGCCGTTGTCGGTGATGGCCAGGTGGACGTTGGAGCGCTGGGAGAAGAGACGGATCTGGACGCGTGTGGCGCCGGAATGGCGGGCGACGTTGGTGAGCGCCTCCTGGGCGATGCGGAAGAGGTGGGTTTCCAGTTCATCGGCGAGGCGCTCGCCGAGGGTCGATTCGCACTCCACGGCGATACTCGTGCGCAGGGAGAACTTCTCAGCGAGCCAGCGCAAGGCGGCGTCCAGGCCGAAATCGTCGAGCATCACTGGGCGGAGGAGCTGCGACAACTCCCGGACGTTGGAGATCGCCTCATCAACCAGGTGGATGCAATCGGCGCGGCGATGGCCGGAATCCTCGGGCTTGAGCGCAGTGAGATTGGCCTTGATCGCGGCCAGCGATTGACCGAGTTCGTCGTGCAGTTCGTGTGAGAAGCGCCGGGCCGCCTCTTCCTGCGAACGGATCATCTGCCAGGACACCTGGTTGAGTTCGGCGGCCTGCCATTCCATATGGCGGAGCGCGTTGGCGGCCAGGCGGACGGTGAGCGCGGCGCAGAGGAGCGCGAGGACAAACGAAGCGCCGAGGAGCGTCGAGGACTCGCTGACGAAGCTAAGCGAGCGGCCGGCGAGAACCTGCTCCACGGTAGCGGCGCGCGCGGTGGCGGACTCCACCAGCGCGCGCACGTCGCGGAGCACGGCCTCATGGGAGGCAAACAAGAGCTTGCGGGCCTCGACCGAGCGGTCCTGATCCCGGATGAAGGCGCCGGCGCGGGCGGTGAAGGCGGTGACGGAAGCGCTGAGGCTCCGCCAGCGCGGGGCTTCGGACGTGTTGGCGGCAAGCTGAGCGGCGCGGGCGATGGCGCGGTCGGCCTGGGCGAGGTTCTCGAGCAGGCGCGATTCGTTGGAGCGCGAGTAGTCGCTGACCAGGTGATGCAGTACGGAAGCGAGGGCCAGTTCCTCGGCCTGCACTTCGTTCAGCAACCGGGCGACGACGAGTTCCTCGCCCACCAGTTCTTCGGCGTCAGCCTGGATCTCGCGCGTGGTGCGGTTGGCGATAAACACGACCACGCCGAGCAAGAGCAGCACGAGAGCGAACCCTACAACGAGAACCCGCAGGACGGTGCGCTCGGTGATGTGCCGCGACCAGAGGAAGTTCAAACCGTTAGTTTAGGGCAAGCAGACTGGCGATGGCCTCCGCGGGCCCGGAGCGCGAGGAGACCACGGCGCTGGGGACGACGCCCGCCAGGATGAGGAACAACACGAGCGCGGTCAGGACCAGGCGCTCGCCGCGCAAGGCGTCGGGGAAGACGGGGACGCGAGTGGCGCGTTGGCCGAGGAAGAGCGAACTGAACAGGCGGTAGACGTTGATGGCGTTGAGCGCGGTGGCCAGCGGAAGCGCGACGCCGAGCAGCGGATGGCCCGCCAGCGCGCCGTGAAAGAGTAAGTCCTCCGCGGCGAAGCCGAGAGTGCCGGGGAGTCCGACCAGCGCCAACCCGCAGATGGCGAAAAAGACCGCCAGGCGGGGGGCGGTGGCGGCAAGGCCGGCGAACTCGGTGTCCCCCAGGCCGGCGCAGCGCTTCTCAAGGGCGCGGAAGACAATGAGCAGACCCATGGTGGCGGCGGCGACGACCATCCAGGAGGTGAGCGCGCCGGCGATGCCTTCCGCGTTGCGGCTTTCGAGCCCCGAGAGGATGAAGGACGACTGGCTGATCATGAGCAACGCGAGGGAGCGGCGCGGGCGGCGCTCGCCGAGACCGGCGAAGGCCGCGTAGAGGCCGCTGATGAGGGCAAGGTTGCTGACGAGCGTGAGGGCATCGCGAGAGTAATCCGGAAGCAGGGGAATGGCCACGCGCGCGATCACGAAGGCGCCCAGGTGGGCGTTGGCAACGAGGCCGGCGGTGAGCAGGGGTCCGTTCTGGAACGCAGCGACGACCCAGGTATGGAACGGGAAGAGGCCCTTGCGGACCAGGGCGGCGAGCACAATGAGGACGAAGGCGGCAAGCGGGGCCGGGCCGAGGAGGGCGAGGCCGGCAGCCAGGAGGATCACCGAAGCAGCCATGGCGGCGGCCGGAAGCAGGCGGCGGACCGGCGCGGGCGATTCGGCCGGCCCGCGGCGAACCAACAGCGGAACGGCGGAGAGCGTCCAGCCGGCGAGGAGCACCCAGACGTTGCCGGCGGCGTAGACGGTGAGGGTGCCGCTCAACAGGAGGAGGAAATCCCGGTGCGGATCGCGGCGGGGAGAGGCGACGAGAACGCCGAGAGCCAGACATGCATAGAGCAGCAGCGGCACAGACGAGAGGGCGTCGGCGCGAAGCAGCGGCGCCCCGGGAGACCCAAAGGCGGCGAGCGCCGCGGCGGGCGGAGCTGCGATGAGTGCGGCGGCGGCACAGGCGGTGGAGAGCAGGGCGGCGGCGATGGCCGCACGGCGATCCAGACCGGGCAGCGCCGCCAGGAGCGGCAGCGCGATGGCGGCGAGCAAAAGGATCTCAGGCATCGATGCCTCGCGCGGCGGGCTGGACGCGGCCGGCGCCGGGCCGGGGATGGGGAGTGGAAGGCACGCCGGCTTCGAACGCCGCGCGCGCTTCGGCGGCGCGGATCAGCGGCCCGGTGACGAAGCGGTCGAGCAGGGTATCGAAGTGGCCGCGGTCGAGCGCCATGCGATAGAGCCATCGCCGGAAGCCGGCGGGCAGCAAGGCTTCGTAGTGCGCGCCGGTGCGACCCAAATGCCCGCCGGCACCGGCGTGCAGGCGATGGTAGTCGTGCAGCATGGACGGGGCGCGCAGAAACTGGAGCGTGCGAATCGCGGCGTGGCTGACGGTGTGGATGAGCGCCAACCATTCCAGGCCGAAGCCGGCCTCGACGAAGATGATGCCCACCTGCGCCATGGAGGCGTAGGCAAGCGAGGTCTTGGCATCCGGCGCGGCGCGGCCGGAGAGCGTGGCGTGGAGCGCCGAGGCGGCGCCGATGCAAACCACCGCCAGGCGCATGCCCGGGGCCTGGTCGAGCAAGGGCTGAATGCGGAGCAGCAGATAGGCGCCGAGGTGCACGGAGATGGCACCGTAGAAGATGGCGCTCGAGGGCGTGGGGCCTTCCATGGCGCGCGGCAACCAGCCGGAGAAGGGGACCTGCGCCGACTTGCCCATGGCGGCGAGCACGAGAAGGCCGGCGGCCAGCGTCGCAATTCCCTGCCCCACGGCCGAGCTCTGGTTGGGCCAAACGCCGGCGAAGACTTCACCCCAGGTGGCGGTGCCCGCGGCGTGGTGCAGCACGAAGACCCCGATGAGCAAGCCGAGGTCGCTGATGCGGTAGGTGGCGAACACGCGGAGGGCGTTCTGCACGGGGCTGCGGCGATCGTTGAAGAACGCGATCAGGAGCACCGAGGTAAGACCTACCAGTTCCCAGCCCCCAATCATGAGGTCGAGCGATCCGGCGGCGAAGGCGAGCAGCGCACCGAAGGTGAACAAGTGGAGCAGCAGGAAGAAACGGAAGTAGCCGCGGTCGCGGTGCAGATAGCGCCGGGAGAAGGAGCCGATGAGTCCCCCCAGCAGCGCGGTGAGGGCCATCATGGGCAGCGACAGGCGGTCCGCGATGAGGGCGAGAGCGAAGTCGTAGTGGCCGACCGAGAACCAGGTGCCCAGCGGCAGCGAGGTCTCGGTGATGCCGGAGGCCCGCATCAGGATGGCAAGGAGGAACACGGCGGAGAGGGAAACGGAATGGGCGAGGGCGGTGACGCGGGCGAGTGCTCGTTCGCCCGGCGTCCAGCCCGCGAGCCACAGAAATCCGAGGGCTCCGAAGGCGACGCCCGGGGCGGCAACGATGGTGGCGGCGAGCGCCTGATTGAGGGTCGCGATGTCAGGCAAGGGAAGGCTCCAGTTGGCCGATGCGGGCGACGGGCAGATGGTCGCGTTTGCCGGCGTACCAATCGACGGAGGTAGGGGCCGAGGGGATGGGGAATGGCACGCCGCGGCGCGCTTCGAAACGATGGTCGCGCCAAACGTGGACATGGCCCGAATCGGGGTGGATGGTCGAGACGCGGATCCATCGGTTCTCGAGCAACTCGCGGAGCAGCGGATTGGCGGCAATGACGCTCGAAAGCACTTCGTGACGGGCTTCCACGACGAAGAGGATGCGGACCGGCTCGTGGATCTCCACCATCTGCCAGGGCAATCCGGTGCGCAGGTCGCTGGCCTGCCCGTTCATCACGCCCACCAGGCCGGTGACGTTATGCGGCAGCTTGGTGCCGCAGCCGTAGCCTTCGTTGTCGACGAAGGAGAAATAGTATTCGAGGCTGATGCCGGCGCACACGGGCATGGCCGCACCGAGCACGCGCGCGAGATTCTCGCCCTCGGGATCGATGGCCGGATCGTAGGAGACGAGGAATGCGCGCCGGTCGAAGAAGAGGCCGCGTGACAGAGCACGGCGGCCCACGATGCACACCGCGTTGGTGCAGTGCCCGTATTCGGGGCGCGGCTCGGCGAGATGCTCAGAGCGCTCCTGCACGTGGCGGAGCGCCGCGGCCGGATCGAGCTGGTGCGAAGCGGCTTCGAAACGGCGGGCGCGTTCGTGGGCGTCGAGTTCGCGGGCCCGGTCAAGTTGCCGGCGGATGGCGTCGAACGCGGCGCGGCTGGCGTCGGGCATGTACTCCAGGTCGAAGTACTCGATCTCGTCGCTGCAGGTGTCGTGATAGCCGCCCACGAACCAGGTGGCATCCGGGATGTCGATGCCGCGGTTGCGCAGCGTGGCGCGAACTCCGGGGTGATTGGCCATGGCGGCAAACAGACGTCCATTCGGACCGCCGCGGCGTCCGCCGCAGGCCCCGCAGTCGTGGGCCGATTCGTGCGGGTTGTTGAGGCTGGTGGAGCCGTGCCCAAGGACCACGACGATGGGCGCGAAACGGGTGAGCAGACCGGCCGGGCGCAGCACCCCGGCGACGCGGTCGGCCTTCTCTTCCACGGTGAAACCCAGCAGCAGGCTCTCGGCGGCGGCGTGGCCTTCTTCGCCCGATCGCATGAGCGTCAGTTCGGTGCGCGGCTCGGGGAGAATCCAGCGGTTGAGGGCTCGGGTCAGCCGCGCCCAATGGCGCGGCGTGAGGATGTGGGCGATGAGCGGAAAGATGGAGAACAGGCCGAGGGCGGCGGTGCTGATGGCCCCCCTGACGAGCGACCGCGAGGAGACGAAGCCGGCCCGGGCGATCCGAGCCCACAAAAGTCGAAGGGCTTTGCGGCGTTCGAATGCGTCGCGGTGCTCCGGGTGAGGCAGTTCGCGAACGGCGTGCTGGGGTTTGACAACCACCGGGCACAACGCCACGCCGTGGGCGTCGTCGATACCGGCGTAATCCACGGCGATGCCGAAGAAGCCGGCGGCGCCGAGGGTCTCCACCGTTGGGGCGTGCTCTTCCAGGTGGCGACGAATGGACTCCTCGCGCTCATCGATGCAGAAGAAGACCTGGGCGCTGGGATCGGGCGGATCCTGCGGCGGGCCGGTCTCGGCGCGGAACTCAGCGAGGGGAGTCAGGATCTGGTCCTCGTGGCGCAACTCGTAAGCAAGCTGCAGCACGCGGCGGCGCTCGACGGAGTCGAAGGCCAGGACCTCACGCTGGAAGGCGGGCGTGACGGCAGAAGCGGGAAGGCCGGCCAGGCGCGCGGCATCGGCGACGGTGGCGGCCTGGACCAGCCGGGCGAGTTCGAGGTCCGGGGCGGCGGCGGCGACACGCCAGGCGGGGACGGCGCGGCCGAAGCGCTGGGCCACGCTCCGCGCGGCGGAAAGGGTAAGGGCCATGCGGACGGCAAGAAAATCGACGAGCGCGCACTCGAGGATCTCGTGGGGGGCGAGGCTTGGCTCCTGCTCGAGCCGGTGCATGAGGCCCGACCAACCGGGCAGTGAGAGGGCCTCGGCCGCGATCAGAGCTTCGAACTCGAAGGGGCGAACCCCCAGCGCGTCGAGGGAAGCGAGGAGTGAGGTTTCGGCCTCGGCCGGCTGCAGTTCCGTCCGCAGTCCGTTGAGCGCCTCGGGAAAGACCGCGCCGCCGCGGCGGAGCAGCTCCTGCACGGCGCCATAGAAGCCGCGTTCCCGGTCGGGCATGGGCCAGTACGCCATGCCTTGATCCAGGTAGGCGCTGGCGAGGCGGATCAGCACGGGGTTGACGATCTCGTCCAGGTCGACACCGGTGGCGGCGAGCAGTCCGTCGCGCGGACGGGCGGGGGGCGCAACGGGAGGGGCCGGCGCGGCGGGCAGTTGGAGCGCCGCGGCGAACAGCGGGTCGGCGCGGAGGCCGCCCTCCTCGATGTCCCAGGAGATGGTAGCGGGATGGAAGCTGCGGACGCCGGGCACGAGCATCGCCTGGCGGAGCGCACGACGGGTGAGCCCCTCAGCCACCGGCGCGTCCTCTTCGCGCAGGAGCACCGCGGCGATGTCGTCCATGAGGATACGGCCGGAGGCGATCGCGGAGCGGAACTGGTCCTCACGCATGTAGGGTTCGGTTCCCAGCAGCCGGGAGGCGGCTACGACGGCATCCTCGAACGGCAGGTGCTGGAACGCGTGGAGCGTGTTGTGGTGAATGAAGACGCCGATCGGGCCCTGGATCGGCAGGAGGTGGCCGGCGTGGTGAATGGCGTGACGGAGAACACTCGGAACGTCAAGGCCGTCGGCGGTGTGCATGTCTCCCCTTGAGCATGATGGCTGCGGGCGGATTGCGGTATCCCCCACCGAGGGGCTTTCGGGTCCCGGTTTGCCGGGGTGCCCGGAAATCCGGGGCCGGATTTACCCCTTGGAGGCGATACTCCGGAACGGGCGGCCCGGGCGAGCATGGTCGAAAGCTATGTCTTCCCACGATTCGCACGCCTCCCTGGTCCCGGCCGCCGGCCCGCTCCCGGCCGGAGATCTTTCCGGACTCAAGCGCTATTGGCGCAACGATCTGATGTCCGGCTTCCTGGTGTTCCTTATCGCGCTGCCCCTCTGTCTGGGCATCAGCCTGGCGAGCGGTTTCCCGCCCATCGCGGGGATCTTCACGGCGATCATCGGCGGCATGCTGACGCCTCTGCTCAGCAATTCCGAGCTGACCATCAAGGGCCCGGCGGCCGGGTTGATCGTCATCGCCCTGGGCGCTGTGACGGAACTGGGACAAGGCGACGCGGCAACGGGCTACAAGCGGGCGCTGGCGGTGGGCGTGGTGGCGGGAGTGATTCAGATCCTGTTCGGGCTGTTGCGGGTGGGCGTGCTGGGCGAGATGTTCCCAGTGGCGGCGGTGCACGGAATGCTGGCCGCAATCGGAGTCATCATCGTGTCCAAGCAGGCGCACATCGCGCTGGGCGTTGCCCCGCACGCCAAGGAGCCTCTGGAGTTGCTCTCGGAGATCCCGCACAGCATTGCCCACCTGAATCCGGAAATCGCACTCATAGGGCTGATCAGTCTGTCGATACTCTTCTTGAAGCCGATGATCAAGAACCGCATCGTGCAGGCGATTCCGGGACCGATGGTGGTGCTGCTGGTGGCCACGCCGTTGGGGCTGCTGTTCGACATCTCGCACAGCCACCTGTACAACTGGGCGGGGCAAGCGTTTCAAGTGGGGCCGCAGTATCTGGTGCGCCTGCCGGGAAATCTGCTGAGCGCGGTGGCGTTTCCGGACTTCTCGGTGATATTCTCGGCGGCAAGCATCAAGTGGGTGATCATGTTCGCGCTGGTCGGCAGTCTGGAATCGTTGTTGAGCGCCAAGGCGGTGGATCTGCTCGATCCCTGGCAGCGGCGGTCGAACCTGAACCGGGACCTGCTGGCGGTGGGTGCGGCGAACACGCTCGCCTCGTTCGTGGGCGGCCTTCCGATGATCAGCGAGATCGTGCGCTCGTCGGCGAACCGGAACAACGGGGCGCGCACCCGGTGGGCGAACTTCTTTCACGGGTCGCTGTTGCTGGCGCTGGTGGCCTCGGTGCCGATGCTGCTGAACCAGATCCCGTTGGCCGCGTTGGCGGCGATGCTGGTGTACACGGGCTACAATCTGGCGTCGCCGAAGGAATTCCGGCACATGTGGGCGGTGGGTAAGGAGCAGTTGGTGGTGTTTCTGTCGACGCTGCTGGCGACGCTCGCGACGGACCTGCTGATCGGCATCGCGGTGGGCATCCTGGTCAAGACGTTCCTTCACGTCTGGAACGGGGCGCCGGTGAGTTCGCTTCTGGCGCCGAGGACGATCCTTGGCCACGCGCCGAGCGGCGCCGCGGTGTTGCACGTGCAAGATGCCGCAGTGTTTACGAACTGGTTGAAAGTACGCCGGCAAGTGCTGGCGCTGAGCAACGAAGAGAAAGTGATCGTGGATCTGTCGGGGGCACGGCTGGTGGATCACACGGTGATGAAGAAACTCGAGGAACTGGCGCACGACTGGAAACTGGCGGGTCGCGAACTCGTCATCTCGGGCCTGCAGCGGCATCAGCAGATGTCGCCGCACCCCCATGCGGCGCGAGTCCTGAAGGCGGCTTGATGAGATCGCGCGCGGCTGTTGGTTTCCTGATTGCTTGCGGTTTGGCAAGCGCACAAACGGCCGCGGCGCCCTCTCTATTGGCTCCCGTAAATCAACGGCTGCCCAAGTGGATCAAGCTCACGGGCGAACTGCGGGCGCGCGAGGAAGGGTTCTTCGGGAACCACTTCACCGAAGGCCAGGACGACATGTACCTGCTGCAGCGGGTGCGGCTGGGCATCAGCCTGAAACCGGTAAGGTGGTTCGAAGCCTTCGCGCAAGGGCAGGATGCGCGGGTTTCCTTTCAAAGCAAGATTCAAGCCGCGCCGCCGTACCAGGACAGCGCGGATCTGCGGCAGGCTTGGGTGCAGTTCCAGGCGGGGCCGGAGAAGAACCACGTGACCTTCCGGGCCGGGCGCCAGGAGTTGGGATTCGGCGAAGAGCGGCTGGTGGGCGCCGGGAATTGGGGCAACGTCAGCCGGACCTTCGACGCTCTGCGACTAGGGGTGCGGCAAGGCAACTACGCGGCGGATGTGTTCGCGGCGTCGGTGGTGGTGGCGCGCGATCACTTCTTCGACAAGCGATACCAGGGTGACAACCTCCACGGGGCCTATGGCTCGATCAGCGGCTGGGTGCCGGGAGGCAAGCTGGAGCCGTTTGTTTTCTGGCGGATTTCGCCGGCCGGCTACAACCACAAGACGGCCGGCCTGCGCTGGTTCGGAAAGCTGCCCGCGCACCTGGAGTACACGACGGAAATGGCGTTGCAGCGGGGCTTGCGCTCCGGGCGCGATGTGCGCGCCTGGGCTGGTCTTTGGCGATTGGGGCGCACGTTTTCGGACGTGAAGTGGACGCCGTCGCTGAAGCTTGAGGTCAACCACGCCAGCGGCGACCGCGATCCGAATGACAACCGGTACGAAACGTTCGACCTGTTGTATCCCACACCGCATGACAAGTACGGTCTGACGGACCAGGTGGGTTGGAAGAACATCAACCACTTCGGCGTGATTGGCGAGATCAAGCCGCGCAAGACGCTGGCCGTGCAGTTCAAGGCACATGGTTGGTGGCTGGCGAGCGCCCGCGACGGCCTCTACAACGCGCCCGGCGCGCTGCTGGCGCGCGATGCGACGGGCCAGTCGGGGCGCCACGTGGGCGAGGAACTGGACGCGCAGGTGATCTGGAACGTGCGGCCGGGGGTGCAGTTCACCGGAGGCCTTGGCCACCTGTTTCCGGGCGAGTTCCTGAAGCGGACCACTCCGGGGCGCGGCTACACGTTCCCGTATGTCGGGATGCTCTACGGGTTCTGAGCAGGGCGCCGTCGCGGTCCGAGGAGTACAGTAGCAATGAACCTGCATGTGGCGTCTGCTCTGCTGTCTCTCGCTCCTGGTGTCGCTGCGGGCCGATGAGATTCGAGGCATCGTCCGCGACGCGCTGACCCGCGAGCCGCTTTCGCGCGTGGCGCTCACGTGCGGGGCCGCCCGCGCCGAAACGTCCGCCGGCGGGAGGTTCTCTGTCACCTGCACCACGCCGCCGCTCACCGCCGCCACGGTCGGGTACCGCGCGTTTACGGTCACCGAATTTCCGAAAGAGGCGGAACTCGAGATCGAACTCTTTCCGGCGGCGCTTCGCCGGCAGGAGTCGGTCACCGTCTCCGCCGGACCGCTGGGGGCCGAAACTCCCGGCAGCGCCACCTTGCAGGGCGTCGAACTCGAGAACCTGGCCAGCGTGCTTGCCGACGATCCGCTGCGCGCCGCCCAGGCGTTGCCCGGCGTGGTAGCGAACGATGACTTCTCCGCCGCTCTCTCCCTGCGCGGCGCGGGCTTCGATCGCGTGGGCCTTTACTACGACGGCATTCTGGTGCGCCAACCCTTCCACAGCGTGCAGGGCGAAAGCACGTCGGGCAGCCTCACCATCTTCAACAGCGATCTGCTGGAGGCACTGCAGCTCTACCCGTCCGCTCCGCCGTTGCGGCTGCCGGACCGCACCGCCGGCGCACTCGATCTGCAGCCCCGCGACGGCGACCGCCGCAAACTGTCCACCCGGTTCACGGCTTCGGCGTCGAACGCCGCCGCGCTCGTCGAAGGCCCTCTGCCGAAGGGCTCGTGGCTGGCGGCCGTCCGGCAGAGCTATCTGCAATACATCATCGAGCGGACGGCGCCCGACAACGCCAGCCTTGCCTTCGGCTTCACCGACGGCCAGGCCCGGCTGCGCCGCGACCTCACCGCGCGCCACAGCGCGGTGGTCAACCTGACTGCCGGCCAGTCCGGCGGCGACCGCAGCCGGCTCGCCCGCACGGCCGGGGCGAACACGCTCATCGAGAGCGATTATCGTTTCACGCTGGCCTCGCTTTCGCTGCGGTCGCAGTGGAACGAGAGCGTGACCAGCACGATCACCGCCGCGCACCTGCGCGAGAGGGCGGAGAACCGGAACCGGGAGGGCTCGGCGCTGTATGGCTCCGATTACCGCGAGAGCGTGGTCAACGCCGCTGCCTCCGCGGGCCTTCGCGCATCGGGCGTGCTTGAGTTCGGCGCTTCGTTCCGCCGCATGCGCGACGACGGCTTCGTCTATCGCTACACGTTCGTGCCGGCCACGGTGCGGCCGCTGGACCGCTTTCGCGGCGCCGGCCTGCGGAGCGCCGGTTTCGCGCAGGCGGGGCGAGGGTTCGCCTCGGGCCGGCTGCTGCTGACGGCGGGAGTCCGCGCCGACGGCCACAGCGTGGGCGGCCCGGCGGCGCTGGCGCCTTACGGCTCCGCGGCCTTGCAGATCCTGCCCGCCTCGCGGCTCCATGCCACCGTGTCGGAGGCGGCGCAGTATCCCGACATCGCCGAATGGTTCTCGTTGTTCGGATCGGCGGCGCTGCTCCCGCAGCGCGCACGGCACGCGGTGGCGGGCTTCGATCAGGGTTTGGGCACGCGCACCCGGTTGCGCGCCGAAGCGTGGTGGCGATGGGAGCGCGACCTGTTGTGGCGCCCGCAGGCGGAGGCGCGCATCGACGCGGGTGCGATCGTCCCGCCCCGCCCCGACGCACCGTACGAGAATTCGGCCCGAGCCCAAGGCCGCGGGTGGCAACTGGTGCTGGAGCGGCGGTCGGCAAACGGCTTCGGCGGCTGGTTCGCCTATGCCTGGTCCCGCACGGAGTGGCGCGACGGCCGGCTGTGCCGCGTCTTCCCCTCGGATTTCGATCAGCGCCATACCGTGCAGGCCTTCGTCAACTGGCGTCTGCGCGCGTCGGTGAACCTGAGCGGCCGCGCGGTCTACGGCACGGGCCTTCCCGTACCCGGCTTCTTCCGCGGCACGCTGGCCGCGCCGTTTCTGAACACCGAGCGCAACGCGCTGCGCTTCCCGGACTACCGCCGCGCCGACGCGCGGGTGAACAAACTCTGGCAGCGGGGCCGCCTCCGCTGGACGCTGTTCGGCGAGGTCATCAACTTCGCGAACTGGCGCAACCAGCGCTTCGACGCCAATAACGGCTTCGACGCGCGCACGGGACGCGCCCGCTTGTCGTTCCTCTCGATGTTCCCGGTGCTGCCGTCGGCGGGGGTTTTGGTCGAGTTCTGATTCCATCCCTGATTCCATCCCTCGCTAGCGGCTCCGCAGTGGCATATGATCGTTCCGGAACGAGGTGCACTTCATGGACCGGCGTAGTTTCCTGGGAATGGCCGCGGCGGCGCAGGTGGCGGCGACGCGCGGGACGGCCGCGAACGACAAGGTGAACGTCGCGTTTCTCGGCGTGGGCACGCGCGGCGGCGATGGCCTGATCCCGATGTTTCTCAAGGTGCCCGAATGCCAGGCGGTGGCCGTGTGCGACCCCTGGAAAGATCGCCGGGAGGCGCGGGCGAAGAAGATTGACGACGCCTACGGCAAGAAAGGGTGCGCGGCGTACGCCGATTTCCGCGAGGTGCTGGCGCGCAAAGACATCGACGCCGTGGTCATCGCCACGCCCGATCATTGGCACCTGCCCATGGCCATTCTCGCGGCGGAGGCGGGCAAGGACATCTATCTCGAAAAGCCGCTCGGCCTGAGCATTCCGCAAGCCCAGCGCCTCCGGAAGGCCCTGGCCGCCAACCAGCGCGTCTTCCAGTACGGCACCCAGCAGCGCGCCTCCACGCACGTGCGCGTGGGCTGCGAGTTGGTGCGTACGGGCATGGTGGGGCGCGTTCACACGGTGCTCGTCCTGGCACCCGGCGGCGACCGCGGCGGAACCACCGAGGCCATGCCCGTACCCGAAGGCTTCGACTTCGATCTGTGGATCGGGCCCGGGCCGAAGCGCGCGTACAACGATTTGCTCTGCAAGGCGGCGTGGCCGGGACACTACTATTGCTACGACTACTGCCTGGGCTTCCTGGCGGGCTGGGGAGCGCATCCCCTGGATGTCGCGCAATGGGGCCTCAACACGGACCGCACCAGCCCCGTCGAGTACGAAGGCGTGGGGTGGGTGCCGAAATCGGGCCTCTTCACGGCGATCCCCAACTGGACCGTGAAGGCGAAGTATGCGAATGGCGTCACCCTGCACTTCATGGACGACCCGCAGAACCTCACCAAGTTCATCGGCGACGAAGGCTGGATCGGCATCTCGAGGACCGCCATCACGGCGAGCCACAAAGCGCTGTTGCCTCCCGGCCTGAGCGTGATCAAGGGCGAGGACCCTCATCACGCTCAGGACTTCATCGACGCCGTGCGCACCCGCGGCCGCACGCGGGCGCCGTTCGATGCGGCCTTTCGATCCGACGTCATCAGCCATCTGTCGAACATCGCGATTCGCCTGGGCCGCACGGTGAAGTGGGACCCGGCGAAGGAGACGATCCCCGACGATCCGGAAGCGGCGGCGATGCTCGACCGGCCGCAGCGCGAGCCCTGGAAGGTGTAGCCATGCGCATCGGTTGCTTCGCATTAGTCAAGCCCTTCGCGTCGATGGGCGAGCAGTTTCGAGCGATCCGCGAGATGGGGATCGAACACGCGGACCTCACCGACAACCATGAAGGCGGCATGCTGGGCGTCGAGTTCGGCTTCACCTCGTCAGTGAGTCTGGACAGCCATCCGGCGAAGATCCGCGGCATGGCCGCGGCGGCGGGCGTACGGCTTTCGGCCTTCTGCGCGCATGCGAATCTGCTGGACCCGGTGAGCCCGGAGGTCTACTCCACACATCAGATCATCAAGGCCGTGCGCCTGGCGCATCACCTGGGCATCCGCCACGTGATCACCACCGAGGGCGATCCGAAGACGGAGTTCGGCCACGCGCTCACGCACGAAGCCATCTGCCGGGGCTCGCTCAGGCTGCTGCTCACGCACGCCGAACGCATCTTCGCGATCCGCGAGCGGCTCTATGAGCCGATCCGCTGGGCCGAGGAACTGGGCGTCGAGCTCCTGGTGGAACCGCACGGCATCGTCACGGGCAACGTGGAAAGCATGGACGAGTTGCTCGGCGCGCTGGGGCACGTGGAAACGGTCGGCGTGTGTCTCGACACCGGCAACAGTTGGCTGGCGGGCGCCGATCCGCTCGATTACGTGGCCCGCTTCGGACAGCGCATCCGGCACGTACATTGGAAAGACATGGGGCCCGAATGGGTCTCGCGCCGCGGATCGATCTACGGCTGCGGCATGGGATCGATTCCCATCGGCGACGGCCTGGTGAACGCGGAGCGGGTGATGGAGGCGCTGCTTCGCGCGGGCTTCGACGGCGACACGACGATTGAAGCCGGAGGCGCGGACAATGTGCGCCTCTCCGCGGAGCGCCTCCGCGCCTGGTCGGCGCGTGCCGTGAGCGCCTAGCGCAGCGGCCACAGGCAGGCGATCGTCGCCGCCATGTGCGCGAGAGAAACCGCGAGCGTGCGGAAACCCACCCGCCGCAGCGGTTCCCGCAACCCCGCCTCGGTGCGC
>DALYJJ010000128.1:0-16550 GCA_031969915.1 Bryobacteraceae bacterium
GGTCTCGAATCGAAGCGATGCGCCCTCGCCGATGGAGCGATAGAGTCCCCGCGCGCACACCCAGAGCCGCCGGTTGCGATCCATCAGCAACCCGTTCACACGTTCGTTCGGAAGCCCTTGCCGGGCGCCGTAGGTGGCCACCACGGCGTCGTTCCGAATGCGCGACAGGCGGCCCGGCGCCGGTCCCACCCACAGATCCTCGCCATCCACGGCGAGCGCCCGGATGCGGTTGCCTCCCAGGCCGTTCCGGCTGTTCCAGATCCGCCAGCGGCCGGTCTGGGCATCCATCTTCCCGAGCCCTGTGTCGGTAGCAACCCAGAGATTGCCTTGGTGATCCCGCCGGATGTTCCAAATGAGGTTGCTCGGCAGGCCCTCCGCCATCGTCCAGCTCTCCCACCGGCGGAAGCCGAGCCATCGCACCACACCGCTGCCGGGAAGACCGATCCAGATCGATCCTTCGGTGTCCACCAAGGCAAAGGATACGGACTCGCTCTCCAGGCCGCGGCTCGTGTCCACCACCATCCAGTCGGCCCCTTGTTGCAAGGCGAGGCCGCGGTCCGTGGGCACCAGGACGCCGGCCATGCGGTCCGCGAAGAGCTTTGCGGAATCGACGCCCGATTGTGGCAGGCCCGGGGCAACGGAGACGAAAGCAGCCGCGGACCGGTCCTTGCGGTACAGCCCATCGCTGCTCCTGACCCAGACCGAGTGGTCCGGCGCCGTGGTAATGCTCAGCCAGCGGGTTGACGGCAGGCCCATCCGCGTACCGACGGGCCTCACTCCCGCCGGCGTGACGCGACACAGGTCGCGCCCGCATCCGGTCCAGACGTCACCGGACGAATCGACGTGGACGGCCGAGACTTCGCCGCCAAACAGCCGCTTGCCGGCCAGACTGCCCGCGCTCGCTTTCTCAATCCGGAACAGGCCGGTTGTGGCAGCGATCCAGAGGTTTCCTTCGTCGTCGCTGTCGAGCGTCGTCGCACCGTGGATCTCGATCCGCTCCGGAAAGGACGCTTCAGCGAACCGGGAGCCGTTGCGCCGCGCCACGCCCCATCTCGACGCCACCCACAAGGACCCATCCCGCGCCACGTGCAGGGCCCAGATCTCGCGGCTGGCGAGCCCCTCGTCCATGGCCGAGAACGAAGTGCCGTCGTAGCGGAAGAGGCCGGCCTGGGTCCCGACCCAGATATACCCATCGCGGTCCTGGGCGATGCACGTTACGGCCAGGTTCGAGAGGCCTTCCGCCTGCGTGTAGTGTCGAAAACTGAAACGCTGGGCGAGTAACGCGGCCGCAGACGCGAGGACCGCGCACAAGAGTCGCGTGACTGCGTTCAGGCGGCACATGGCAGCTAGTCTACGTATCGGCAACGATTCCTAATTCTCTTGGAAAGGAGTCGCTCAGTCCAACAATTCTCCAGCAAAAAGCGCCTCCCGTGCACAAATGGCCGCCTCGAACGCTCACCGGCGCCGCAGCAGCGATGCGATCCGTTCCAATGCCGGCTCGAGCGCCTGCGGCTGGTCCAGAACGGGACGAAAAAGGTCGCCCACTGCCGCGAAGCGTTCAATGGCGTTGGCCAGCGTGAAGTCGAGCGGACTCAAGCCCGGCCGAACTTCGTCCCAGGAGAGCGGCGTGGCCACGGGCGCGTGGTCATAGGCCCGGGGAACGTAGGGCGCGGAAATCGTCTTTCCGGTGGAGATTTGCAGGTAATCGAAATAGACGCGCCCCTTGCGCCTCTTGGCAACGGAGCGTGGCGTGGTGAACAGTTCGGGGTTTTCGTCGAACACCAGGTGGAACAGGAGTTCGGCGAAGGAGCGCACCTGCTCGAACGAATAGCGCGGCTCCAGCGGAACGTAGATATGGAGGCCGTCTCCGCCGGTGGTCTTCGGATAGCCCTTCAGTCCCACCTGCTCGAGTCTCCGGCGGACCAGCAGGGCGGCCTCGACGATCACATCGTAGGGGGCGCCTTCGGTGGGGTCCAAGTCGACGAGCGCGAAGTCCGGGTGTTCGATCGAGCCGGTGCGGCTCATCCAGGGGTTCTGATCGATGCAGCCGAGGTTCACCAGGTACAGCAGCGAAGGGAGATCGTTCGCCAGCACGAAGTGGATCGGTTCGCCGCCCCGGTGTTCGGAGGGGACGGCCACGGTCTTCAGCCAGGAAGGATAGGTCCCGGGCGTGTTCTTCTGAAAGAAGAAGGCTTCGCGAATCCCGTTCGGGTAGCGCTTCAGCGACAGCGGCCGGTCCTTCAGGTGCGGCAACAGCAGGGGCGCGACGGCGTGATAGTGATTCAGCAGGTCGCGCTTGGTGTAGCCCTGGTCCGGGTAGAAGACCTTATCGACGTTGGTGAACTTTAGCCGGCGTCCGCCGAGTTCGCGCGTGATCTCTTTGGCCTGGCGGCCGGTCACAGGGTCCGGGAACAGGAGCGCGGGCGCTTCGGGCGGGACCGCCGGGATCTCCGGCGTCACCTCTTCCGGCGCGACATCGGCGCGCAGGCCGATATACACGGGAGCGCGCAGGCGCTGATCGCCGGTCCACTCCAGGAACTTGATCTCGGCGACCAGTGCCGGCCGGAGGAACTCCACCTCGCGCGGAACGTCGGGCCTGGCGGCGAACGGACACTCCGCGGTGATCAAAGGCGCCATCCGCTCGTACAGGCTCTTGACGGTCTTCCGGTCGAATCCCGTACCCACGCTGCCGACATAGTGGAGGAGCCCGCCGCGATAGACGCCCAGCAGGAGCGACCCGAAGTACTCGCGCTCGCCCTTCTGAAAGCCGGCGATGACGAACTCCTGGCGTTCGAAGGCCTTCACCTTGACCCACGACCGGCTGCGGCGCGACTCATAGCGGCTACCGCCGCGCTTGGCCATCACACCTTCGAGGCCAAGCTCCCTCGCGGCGGCCAGCATCTCGTCTCCCTGGGCCGCGAAATGAGGCGAGTAGTGAAGACGGGGGTGTGGCTTGAGGATCCCCTCCAGGCGGCGCTTGCGCTCGGTGAGCGGCTGCGACCGGAGGTCGGCGCCATCCAGGTAGAGCAAATCGAAGATGTAGAAATTCGCCGGCGTAGTGCGTGCCAGATGGGCGATCGCGTTGGCGTCGGTGACGGAGATGCGCGGCTGGATGAGCTGGAAGCTCGACCGCCCCTTCTCATCGACCACCGCGATCTCGCCGTCGACGATCGCCGTTCGCGCCGCGAGGTAGTGCGGCAACACGGACAGCTCGGGGTACTGGCGGTCGATCACGTTGCCGCGCCGCGAGTAGAAGGTCGCGGCGCCGTCGGCCACAAAGGCCAAGGCGCGCACGCCGTCCCACTTCACTTCGAAGAGCCAGTCGCCGCCGCGCGGGGGTTCGGCCGCGGTCTCCGCGCTCATGGGAGCGAAAAAAGCGGGCAGCGGGGCGCCGGCGGCAGGCGGGGCGCCGGCGGCGGGCGCGGCCGGCGGGTGTAGCTCCGCTGCGATTTCCTGTTGGGTGCGGCCACTCTTGACGCTGCGGGCATGCGCCTCCACGTCCCACGCCTCATCGGCGAACTGGTCGCGCTTCTTGATGAGCAGCCACTCGTTGCCCTTGCCGCGGCCTTTCATCCGGACGATCGCGAAATCGCCCTTCAGCTTCTCGCCGTGGAGCCGGAACTTCAGGTCGCCGCGCGCCAGTTGCTCGGCGGCGGAGGCGTTGCCCAGGAGTTCATAGGCGCCGCGATCCCAGAGCATCACGCTGCCGCCGCCATATTCCCCTTTGGGAATGTTGCCTTCGAAATCGCCGTAGCTGGGCGGGTGATCCTCCACGTGGACGGCGACTTGCTTCGCCAGGGGAACCAGCGTGGGGCCTTTGGGCACGGCCCAGGATTTCAGAACCCCATCGATCTCCAGGCGGAAGTCGTAGTGCAGGCGCGTGGCATCGTGCCGCTGCACGTAGAAGCGGTTTCCGGAGGCCGGCGGGGATGGCGGCCCGGCCGGGGGAGCGGGTTCGGGCGTCTTCTTAAAATCGCGTTTGCGGGCGTAGTCTTCGAGCGGCACGGTGCTTCGGCAGAAACCATGATAGCCGCCGCGCCGGACAATGCCAGCTTAGTGGGCCCGGTTTCGCGCATACGGCTCAGGAACCCCTCGCGCACGCAAACCCCTGTTGTCGCCAAGCCCACGACAGGCGAAGTGGCGACCCTGCGGGCCCGGCTCGCTCCGCTTTACTTGCGCAAGTACGGTGACCACTCGGCCCATCAATTAGCTACCTGAGGAATGAGAGGAAGTTCTGGAAGGACATCATACATTCTGCTTCCAAACCGGGTAGTGGTGATCTAAGCTTGATCAGAGAATGATGGGGTGGATTGAGTCGTTTGACGATCGTAGCGGGGCTGGCTTTAGAGTTGGGCCCAGCGAGCACGATCTGGTTGCGTTGCATAGGCGACCACGAAAGACGTTTCTTGCGGGAGTCTTCTCAGAGATCTCCCAGGAGGTTGTTTTCTTTTATCGATGGAACGGATATTTGTGGTTCAATACAACACGGTGTGATCAACCAATTGCCCTAGTAAACTGCAGGGCGCAATGGAGCGTTGAATTAGGACAGGCCACTTTCGGACTTAGGCATGTAGAAGACGCGGGGGTTGTTTTTGAACGATCTTATGCATACGCAATCGATAGCATGTTGCTGAATGACTTCACGCCGTTTGTTGAGGCTGAGCATTTCGACATATTTCTTTTTGTTTCAAATGTTCTAAATGAGGAGGCAAGGGCGCAAAGGATCTTCCAAGCTTCTTGATTCCCCGTCGGTTCTCTTGATGGAGATCTGTTACAAGGACTGCTGGGCCGACTACAAACGCCGCAAGAAGAAGGAGACCGATTGATGCCACTCACACACGACTTCAAAGAGACCGTTCGCGCACGTGCGCAGCGTGATCCCAAGTTTCGTCAGGCGCTGTTGCGGGAAGCCGTTGAGAGCATCCTAAACGGGGAACTGGACACCGGCAAGGCCGTTCTACGCGACTACGTCAACGCTACAGTCGGATTTCAGACCTTGGAGAGCGCCACCGATATTCCGGCCAAGAGCCTGATGCGGATGTTGAGTCCGAAAGGAAGCCCTTCCGTTGCGAACTTCTCGATCATTCTGGCGGCGCTTCAGAAGGCCGAAGGCGTTCATTTCGAACTGTCCTTGAGACGATGAAGATAGTGGCCCGGCGTTTAGCGGGCCTCCACCAGGGTGTTCGAAGACAGCGCCCCGGACCGCGCTTCGCGCTCCTCGCACGCGAGGCTCAGCACACGCACCGCTTGCCCCGGCCGCAGCGCCTGCAGCAGAATGCGCCGGCCGTTCGAGAAACGCACGGCGTCGCGATAGCTGTATTCGTCGGCGTCCATCTGCACGAAGCGCACGGTTTCGTTTGCGGATACGCCGAGTTCCCGCTGCAGCGGAAGCGGAAGTTCGCTCAGCAGCAGCTTTGCGCCCGGCGGGATGCATACCGCGCAGGCGGGAGCGTCGTCGTCCGGTTCGCGAAACCAGCTCTTCCACCACTCGCTCTTCCACCAAGCGAGGGTCCATCGCGGCGGGGCCGGTTTCTTCATCGTTCTTCGCGATCGCAATTCCTCCAGGGATGCCAGCCCGATGGATCCGGCCGGGAACCGGTAGGCGATGAGATCCTCGTTCTCAACCGCCAGCCGGGTGGGATTCGCATGCAGGGAATAGTCGCACATGGGTCCCCCTCGTGCGATGGACGCCGGCGCGCGCGCGACTGTTTCTCGCTACTACCGATCAGAAGCCCGTAGCGCGGATCCAGAAGCTCTCCTGCCAGCGGCCTCCGGCGGGGATCGATTGGAGATCTTTGTAGAGCCCGGCGTGCGCGAGGTTCAGTGCGTTGGTGGGCGCGCTCATCGGTTCGAAGCAGACGAAGCCGCGGCCCGGCGGGGCGTAGACCACGGCCACGGTGTACTTGGGTCCGTAGACAACATGCACCTCTTCGGTCTTGCCCCGTAGCTTGAACGTCGCTCGTCCGTCCGCGCCGCGCGTGAGAGTGGTAAATACGTCGTCGAACTGGCGGCCCGCGAGCGGATTCCACTCGGCCAGTTGGGCCGGCTTCACTTCGCCGGTGGGGATGAGAAGGTTCGAGAGCACCACCTGGTCGCGCGCGGCCACGTGCACGCTCCATTCGTCGCGCGGCGCGTCGTTCACCTGGAAATAGGGATGGTAGCCGACGGCCACCGGCATCGGCTCAGTGGCGTGATTCTCGATCACCGTCTCCACCTCAAGCGTGGTTTCGCGGAGGCGGTAGGTCATTTCGATGGTGTGCGCGAATGGGAACTGCGCGGCGTACGCCGGCCAGCGCGAGAATTCGAGCCGGCTGGTGACCTCCGCGCCGGAGTTGTCCGCGCGGAGGGCGGCGACCTGCCACTCCTTCGCGTAGGCGAGCAGCCCGTGAATGGGTTTCCCGTTGCCGTCGCGCCGGAAGTTGCCGAGGTCGGGATTCAGAACGTACTTGCGCCCGTTGGCGAAGAACGCATCCTGGTCGAGCCGGTTCGCCCAGGGAGCGAGAAACGGATTGCCCGCGAAGGTGGAGCGCGCCATCCTCTCGCCGAGCGTTTTCACGGGCGACCAGAACACCCGCTTGCCGCGCACCGTCATCTCATACGAGTTGTTGCCGAACGAGGGTGCGATCAACACCTCCGTCCGGGACGGCGAGTGCGCCAGGCGGATGACTTCCACACCGTCCACCGTCAGCCGTTCCGCCGCGTAGTCCGCTGCCTGTGTCATCACCGGCAGCATAGCGAGTACGAGAGCCGCGCGCATCCCATCCAGTATCGCTCCGCCCGCTTCGCGGCGCGCGGGCGCAAACGGCGGGGACTAACTCGCGACGAACGACAGCAGGCGCTCGCGGAGCGCGGCGGCCGTCTCGTTGTCGGGAGTAATCACCAGGACCGTGTCGTCGCCGGCGATGGTGCCGAGGACCTCGTCGAAGCCTTCGGCGTCCAGTGCGGCGGCGAGCGAACTGGCGTGCGCCGGCGAGGTCTTGAGCACGAGCAGATTCTGGGCGCTGCGGATGTCGAGCAGGAACTCGGCGGCAATGGTGGCCAGGTCCGGACCGGCGGGCTCGGCTTGCATCTGGCGATAGCCGTCCGGGGTCTTCACCAGGCCCAGGTCGCGGATGTCGCGGGACAACGTCACCTGCGTGGCCGGGACGCCGAGTTGGCGGAGTTCCTGGGCCAGTTCCTCCTGGGTGTGCACGGAGCGGGTGCGAATGAGCTTGAGGATCTGGCCCTGGCGGAACGTCTTGTTCATGCGCGCATCTGAGCGAGCCGGGCTTCGGCCTCGGCGAGCGCCGCGGCAACGGCCTCGGGACCGGTACCGCCCGGCAGGTTACGGCTCTTCATGCCTTCCGCGGGAGACAGCAGGCGGGCGACGCCGGCGAACTCCGGGGCGAACTTCTCCAACTCCTCGGGTGTCCAGCGCTTCGGGGTGACGCCGCCCTTGACGCTTTCGAGCACCAGGCGGCCCACCAGTTGGTGCGCCTGGTGAAACGGCACGCCGCGGCGCGACAGTTCCTCCGCCAGGTCAGTGGCCACCACCCAACTGGAATCGGCGGCGGCGGCGGGAACCTCGGGCTTGAGCTTCGCCGAAGCGACCACGACGCGGGCCATTTCGAGCGACCCGGAGAGCTGATCGGCGGCCTCGAAGAGGGGCTGCTTGTCCTCCTGCATGTCGCGATTATAGGTCAGCGGCAAACCCTTCATGGTGACGTAGAGCGAATTCAACGCGCCCCAGACGCGGCCGCTCTTGCCCCGGATGAGTTCGAGCGAATCGGGGTTTTTCTTCTGCGGCATCAGGCTGGAGCCGCTGGTGACGCTGTCGTCGAGATCGAGCCAGCCGAACTCCTCGCTGGAATAGAGAATCCAGTCTTCGGCGAGGCGGCTGAGGTGCAGCAGGACGGTGGAGGCGGCGTAGAGGAAGTCGAGCGCGAAGTCGCGGTCGGCGGAGACGTCCATGGAGTTGCGGGTGATGGCGTCGAAGCCGAGTTCGTCCGCAATGGCTTTCCGGTCGAAGGGAAAACCGCTGCCGGCGAGCGCGCCGGAGCCCAGGGGCATGACGTTCACCCGCGCGCGGGTCTGCGCGAGGCGTTCGGCGTCGCGCGCGAACATCTCGAAATAGGCCAGCAGGTAATGCGGCCAGAGCACGGCTTGGGCGCGGCGCAAGTGCGTGTAGCCGGGAACCACGGCATCCGGGTACCGCCGCGCGAGTTCGATGAGAGCGCCCATCAGGTCAAACAGCAGGGCCCGGGCGGTGTCGATCTCCCCGCGGAGCCACAGCCGGGTGTCGAGCGAAACCTGCTCGTTACGGCTGCGACCGGTGTGGATCTTCTCCGACAGGGCGCCGGTGCGCTCCTTGAGTTTTCGAATCACGAGCGTGTGGACATCTTCGTCCGCCGCGCCGTCGAAGAAGCCGGGCTGGCGGGATTCGGCGAGAATCGCGTCGAAGGCGGCCGCCAGGCGCGCGCGATCCTCCGCCGTGAGAATCCCCACCTGCTCCAGCGCGCGGGCGAAGGCTTGGGAACCGCGAATATCGGCCTCCAGCAGGCGCCGGTCAAAATGCAGGGAGCCGGAAAAGCGCTCGAAGACCTCGGACGGGCCGCTTTCGAAGCGGCCTCCCCATAACTTCATTCGTTCATCCTAACTGGGTGTGGGAGT
Organism: Bryobacteraceae bacterium; assembly: GCA_031969915.1. GTDB lineage: Bacteria > Acidobacteriota > Terriglobia > Bryobacterales > Bryobacteraceae > DALYJJ01. The sequence goes on from DALYJJ010000128.1 coordinate 8,650, forward strand.
GATTAATCAACCAGCATGAGCAGCAGCGCCTTCTGCGCGTGCAGCCGGTTCTCGGCCTGATCGAAGACCACCGCGTTCGGCGATTCCATCACGGCGTCCGTGACTTCCTGTCCGCGCTTGGCGGGCAGGCAGTGCATGAAGACCGCGTCATGCCGGGCCTGCGCCATGAGCCGTTCGCTGACCTGATAGGGGGCGAAGATCCGCTTGCGCTCCTCGGCTTCGCCTTCCTGGCCCATGCTGGCCCAGACGTCCGTGTAGACCGCGTGCGCGCCGGCCGCGGCCTGGCAGGCGTCGCTGGTCACTTCGATGTCGCAGCCGGAAACGGCGGCCAGGCCTTCGGCTTCCGCGACAACTTCCGGATCCGGCTCATAGCCGGCCGGGCAGGCGAGCGAGAAGTGCACACCCAGCCGCGCGGCATTGAGCATCAGAGAATGCGCGACGTTGTTGCCGTCCCCGACGAAGGCCAGCTTCAACCCGCGCCAGTGTCCGAAGTGCTCTTTGAGGGTGACCATGTCGGCCAGCGCCTGGCAGGGATGAAACTTGTCGCTCAAGGCGTTGATCACGGGAACGCTCGACCACTCGGCCAGTTGATCGACGGTGTCCTGGGCGAAGGTGCGGGCCACGATGCCGTTGGTCCAGCGGTCCAGATTCCGGGCGACGTCCTTCACGGGCTCGCGTTCGGCGATCGGCCCCGTACTGACCACGCAATCGCCGCCGAGCTGCTTGATGGCCAGTTCGAAGGTCATCCGCGTGCGCAGGGAGGGCTTTTCGAACAGGAGCGTGAGGTAGCGGCCGGCGAGGGCATGCGCGTAGCGGGCGGGCATCCGCTTGACTTGGACCGCGAGATCGAGGAGGTGGAGGAGTTCGTCGTGGGAGAGGTCGAGGTCGCGGGTGAGGTTTCGGGCGGAAACTCGACCGGCGACGGTGGCGGTGATCGGTGTGGCCATGGGGCGCTCTCCTCGGACGGGCTGAATGTTTATTCAGCTAAGTGAATAATTACACAATTGAGGGAGGGACGTCAAGGGCGGCTGGGGGGGCGGGTCGTGTCCTCCGGTGAGTTGCCGGGGCCGGCGAATAGCTATCGGAATCTTCTCAGTTGGTTGAGGGTGGTGGAACGCGGTCTTATGGAGTTGTCAAGTCTGCTTGCTGGAGGGTGGCACGGGGAGCTTGAGGAGCTGAGGAGCGACTAACGCCGTTGACGCTTGCTCTTCTTGCTGCCCTGCTGGGCGGGCGGGTCCGACTCCTGCTCAGCCTCCTGCTTGGCATCCCGGCGTCCAATGATGAAGGTGGTGACGATTCCCGAAATAGCGCCGAGGCCAATCGTAGAGGCAGCTATCTGTTGACCGTGTAGCGCGAGATATGCGGCAGTAATGATTGCGGTCATCGTGATCACGAACGCGCAAACCTGCCCCACCCGGGCCTCGGTTGACTGTCTTCGCCCGTCAGCTATTGCGGCTTGTACGATTGTTGTCTCAGTGGCGCGTCGATGGTCAGCTTCCGCCTCGGCCATGCGGATAATTCGATCAGCCGAGCCTGGGCAGGCTTTCTCGTAGGCGTCAAGCAGATCGGGAGGGGGTATCGGCCCAGCAAACGCAGCCGCCACTAACTCCCTTCCATTCTTTGGTCTAGAGGGTCGTGGTACGTTGTAGACTTCCTGCTTAGCTGGTAATGCTGCAGATCCGCCGCTCGTCGATTGGCTCTCGCTCATTGGGCTCTTTCATTGCTTCGCGCAGATGCTGCCCAACGATACGCCAGTCGCAAGAAAGCGCTTCCCCGGCGCTTATCTGGGCGAGGTCTCGCCCTTTATGAATCACGCGGAACGGGGGACGCGGCGCCGGATGGATCGTCAATACGGTAGAAAATCCACGCCAGAACGAAGAGTGCGTCTTACGTTGGTCAGACAAACGGGTAACCCTCAAACAGATTCAGTATACAGCGAAGCAAGCGAAACCGCTCCACATTTCTGATATCGACCGACTTCTCTCATTTCAATAGACGTTCGCGGGGGAAGACTGGTTTCGCGCCCTCCTCCTCGTCTAAGCCGTTGTTTTACTAGGGAGAGCGATTTCGGCCAAGCCCCACACGTGACCCGAGGATACCCGCGTCGATCGCGAGCGTGACCCGAAGCGAACCGTGAACGCGGCAGTAGTTGTCATTGGCGACGTGCAGCTCTGGCGTGGCGTCTAGGTTCGCCCACTTCTCGCTGGAGGTGTTCGTTGGGCGGGTTATGCGGCGTACGAACGCGCGGATCGTCAGTTGTCCCGCTCGAATTGGGGACGTGCAGATCTTCGCGGGATCGGGGAGGACACCACCTGGAGGCCGCAACTCCTGCATCACCTGCCAATTTTGTTGCAATCTGTATAGCCTGCCGTTTTACAATGGTCTTGCATGGCCTGCCAACTAGAACTCGGCCTGCCCAAGAGGAAGTCAATGACTGGACTCGATAGAGTCTTAGAAAAACACCAGCGCGTGATCAAAGAGAACTATCTGTGCCCACAGGGTCAGGGCTTCTCCTACTACGCGGTCTCCAATTTGCGAGGCGGGGTTGGAAAATCCTCCATCGCCTTCAACTTGGCCTACGAGATGAGCCGCAAGTCGGCAGCTCTATTAGCGGATGTATGCCCGCAGTGCAACTTCACGGAACTCCTGTTGGGAGACTTCCGCCCTAAAGTCAATATTTATGACGCACTCAGGCCAACCATCCTTGGGTCTGCGTTTGGAGATCAACCTAAAGACCTTAGCTACCGCGTATCCTCGTATTGCGACGCTTTTAAGGGGGGCGCTGGAAACGGAGCCTTCGTGATCGGTGGGAATCCGGAGCTTTTCGCATTCCCATCGCTTCTATACCAGCAATTGAATACGGCCTACTCCCAGCAGAACAAGACGGCTGTCGGAAAGCTCCTGCGAGGGATGCACACGATTCTTGAGGGAGAGCGTGAAATCACAAAAGCCAGCAAGGTCTTGATCGACACGAGCCCCTTCTACGCGGGCGGCACCCACCTTGCGTGGTGTGCGGTGGAAGCCCTGATCGTCCCAGTGCGCGTGGACGAGCATTCGCTGGAGTCACTTGAACTTCTGTTCAGGCAACTATCAGAACCCTCACGCGACTTTCAAATGTGGAATGAGCGCGCCGGTGGGCTGACCACTCCGAAGATCGCCGCCATCGTGATGACAATGGTCGGGTCAAAGAGCCAGAAAGAGGCGACGCCCGATGCGGCATCGCGGATGTACATTGAGCGCGCCATAGCACTGTCGGAACAGTACGCCAAGCTTTTCAACTACCCCGACCCAACTGATGCTTTTGTCATTACGGATGATTTTCATTCTGCCGGGAGGATTTCTGGTGCTGAGAGGATTCCCATAACAGAACTTCAAATCCGCCGCTTTCACCGAGTCGAAGGACGCCGACTTCAGGTCAATCAATCGGCCGTTCGATACCAGAAGCAGCTACGATATCTCGCCTCCCTGGTGTAGGTGTAGTGGCCCACCGCTTCTCGCCGGCTTCCGCGCAATCTCGGCCCGCTGTTCAGGAGTGAGCTTCTGAGCGCGGGCCTTGCCGCCCTTCAGACCACCCAATTGCCCCAGCGTCACGCACGCCGGTTCGTGACCGAACGCCCGGCGCCCACGCCAAATCGCGCGCGCAGACTGAGAAAACACGAAGAGCCTCCGCTCCCTGAGGGCGGAGGCTCTTCGCGCGTTCGAAGTGCGTCAGAACGTGGCGTTGCGGGTCTCGGAGTTGCCGAGCGAATTCGTCAACGTCACGGAGACGCCGGTGATGGCGTTGGTGTCGCCGGTAATCGTGAACGGGAGCGTCAGCCGGAACTGGCTGCCGAACCGGGTCGAGTCGGCGGTGGCGTAGTAGGTGTTGAAGATCGTCTGCAGGTTCACCGTGGTTTCCGTGGTTTGGAGACTGGAAGCGCCGGTGAAGCGCACGATCGCGGTGTTGATTTCGCGCGGGGTCGAGTAGCCTTCAATGACCACCTCGAATCCGTTCGCGGTACGGGTAGCGCGCAGGTTCGTGACCACCGGAGCGGCCCGATCGACGCGCATGGCGAACTCGGGTACGGGCTGCGGGGTGACGTCCTGGCCGTCCACGCGAAGTTGCGCGGTCAACGTGATGTTACCCGCCACGGTTCCCGTTTGGAAAGCCGCTTGGGGTATGGCAAACGTGGGATCGACGCTGCCCGCGGCAATGTCGAAGTCGAGCGTGCGCCGGCCGTTGACGAACTGCACGGTCTGATCGTCGCCGCCGGAGAGCGGCGAGAAGGTCAGCGTGATCCGTCCCTGAAGCCCGACGGGATAGGTTCCCTGCAGGCGTACGGTAAAGACCGGCTGCCGCGCGGGCAACTGCACCCGTTCCAGATTCAGGAAGTTCAGGCCCGGCGCCCTGGGCACGGTCACGGTCAGCACATAGGCGCGAATCGCCGAGGCCGAGTCCGCGTCGTCCACGCGGGCCGAGAAGTTGAAGGTCCCGGACTGGGTGGGAATACCGGTGACTCTGCCATCCGGTTGAAGCGTAATGCCGGTTGGAAGGGCGCCGTTTTCGAGCGCGAACACGAAGGGAGCGGAACCGCCCAGGCGGTTCAGAGTGGCGTTGTAGGCGGCGCCCAGCACGCCGGGCGGCAGAGTCTGGTCGCCCAAAACGAGATCAGAATCGACGGTCAGGCGATAGGTCCGCGACGTCTGCCCGCCACGATCCGTCAGAGTGATGGTGATGTTAAAGACCCCGGAACGGGTCGGCGAGCCCGTGATCCGGCCGGTCAGCGGGTCGATTGTGAGGCCGGGGGGCGCCCCGGACATGGTCCAACGGTACGGCGGATCTCCGCCGACACCTTCGAACAGGAAGCCGAAGTCGCCGCCGCGGCGCGCGGGCGGCACCTGGTTGTTCACGATTCCCGGAGCGTTGATACCCAACTCGGGGCGAATGACCAGTTCCACCGAGGCCGTGAACACGCGGCCGCTCGCGTCCGTGGCCCGGAACTCGACCATAGAACGCCCTTCCGTGGTCGGCGTGCCCGTGATCAATCCGGTCGTGGCCAGGCTCAGCCCCGCCGGCAGGCCGCCGATCAGGCTGAAGCTGTAGGGCGGTGTGCCGCCTCCGATGGTGAGCGGCGCGGAGTACTGCCGTCCCACCACTCCGTTCGGCAGCGAACTGCCTCCCGATAGCGGGTCCCGGATTCTCAAACTGACGTTCCGCCCGGTGGACTCGCCCGAAGCGTCCGTCGCGGTGACGGCGACAGTGAAGTCGCCGGCTTCGGTAGGAGTGCCGGTAATCGAGCCGTTCGGGCTCATGGAAAGCCCGGCGGGCAGTCCGGTCGCGGACAGGCGAATCGGAGCGTCTCCACCGACCGTACCAACCATGCCGGTGTAGGAAACGCCGACCGTTCCCTCGGGCAGCGAATCGGTGGTCACCGACGGGGGAAGGGGAGCGATTCGAATCGTGAACGACCGTGTGGACGTCGCCGTTCCGGCGCTGGCGCGCACGTTGAAACTGAACGTGCCGGAAGCCGAAGGAACGCCGGTGATGGAGCCGTCGCCGAGCAGCGACAAGCCCGGCGGCAGCGACCCGCCGGCGAGATCGAAGATCGCAACGCCAGATCCCTGCAACCGCACCGAGGCGCTGTAGGAGCGCCCCACGCGGCCGGCCGGCAGGCCGCCTGGCGCGATCTCAATGGGCGGATCCACGATGGTTAACGAGACCGCGGCGTTGGCCTGGGCGTTGGTGGAGTCCGAGGCTCGGACGTTGAATACGAAAGTCCCGGAATCAGTGGGCGTGCCGGTGACCGCGCCATTCGGGGCGACGGTCAAGCCGGGGGGCAGAGTCCCACCGGTGACGATCCAGGTGACGGCGCCCGATCCGCCGGAGGAGGTCAGATTGGCCGCGTAGGCAGTCCCGCGGGAACCGTTCGGCAGCGTGGTGGAGGTGATGGTCAGCGCGGAGCCCACAGTGAAGAGGAAGGAACGGGTGAAGGTGTTGTTCGCCGCATCGCGAACCTGCACCAGCATCGGGAAGGTGCCCGTTTGGGGCGGCGTTCCGGACAACAATCCACCGGCCGAGAAGGTCATTCCCGGCGGGGGCGTTTGCGTCACCTCCCCGGCAGGGGGAAGCGACCACGAGTAGCCGCCTTGCCCGCCGCTCGCCGTAAATTGGAAGGCGTACTGCGCGCCGGCGGTGCCGTTCGGAATCGTCGTCGTAACGATGGTCAGCGGCGGCGCGATGGTGATCGTGTAGGGCCCGGCGGTGACCACGTTCCCCAGTCCGTCGGTGAGCCGCACGGAAAACGTCCGGCTCTCGGCGGCGGTCGGCGTACCCGAAATCACACCGCCGGGAGACAGCGTCAATCCCGCCGGAAGCACTCCCGGAGAAACCAGCGCCCAAGCGAACGGCCCCTGTCCTCCGGAATTGGTGAAGGTGAAGCTGTACGGCACGCCCTGCGTGCCGTTGGGCGGCGCGGCCGAAGTGACCTGCGGAGGCTCGATCACCGTGAGAGTGAAGGAACGCTCGCCGAACTGCGGCTGTCCGTCCGTCGCGCGAACCGTGAAGTTGAATGAGCCCGATGCGGTCGGGGTTCCGGTCAATGCTCCTCCGGGGGCGAGCGTCAACCCGTTGGGAAGCGTGCCGCCGGAGACCGTGAAGGTATAGGGCGGGACTCCGCCGGTGGCGGTGAAGGTGGCGTTGTAGGCCGCCGTCCGGGTGGCGGTGGGCAGGGTGATCGCATCCACCGACACGGGCGGCGCGGTAATGGTAAGGGAGAGCGCCGCAGCCGTCGAAACAGGCGGGACGGCCGAATCGGTGACGCGGAAGTTGATCACGCGGGTGCCCGCCTGGGAGGGTACACCACTGAGCGAACCGAGGCCGGACAGGCTCAGGCCGGTGAACAACGCCGGCCCCGGATCGACGCTCCAAACGTAGGGACCGACGCCGCCGGTGGCGGCCAGCCCCACCGGTCCGTAAGCGGTGTTAAAGGCGCCCGAGGGCAGCGAAGTGGTCGTGATGACGAGCGGCGCCGGAGCAATGGTGACGTTGTAGGATCGCGTGCGCACCACGCCCGCGGCGTCAGTGACCTGAGCGGTCCACGCGAACGTGCCGGGCGCGGTGGGTGTTCCGGCCACGGTGAAGCTGGCGGCCGCCGGTGTGAGCGTCAGTCCGGGCGGGAAGGAGCCCGTGGAAACGATCGTGAACGGCTGCGTGCCGTTGGTGATGAGAACCGTGGTGGACGCATACGCAACGCCCACCTGCCCGTTCGGCATGGGCGTGGTGCCCACGGTGGGCGGGGCCACCACGGGGATGTCTACCGTGCCGGAGACCGGCTCGCCGGCGCTGCCCTGGATCGTGATCCGATGCGTGAGGCCGACGACGAATTGCAGGTTCAGGGTGAGCACCAGGTCCGCGCCCGATGCCGCGGAGTTCGCAACGGTGACCACCGTTCCCACCGGAGCCGGGGCGCCCGACGGCAACACCGTGACCGATACCACCTGGACATTCGTGAGGTTCACGCCGCCGACGATGGTAACCGTGCGGGTGGTCGCCGGCGCGGTGGCCGTTGTGCCCGCCAGGGGGTTCGGCGTCAGGGTCAGTTGCCCGTATAAGAGGCCGGCCGGTGCTAAGACAGCCAGAGCGAGGAGTTTCCTCATTGTTCGTTCTCCTCGACCACGGGCGGCACGAAGAGGATCTTCGCTTCCTCACCCGAGGCGTCAAATAGAAGCATGGGCATATCACTGAATGCCGTCAGCCGGAAGACTCCGGAACTCGCGAGGGGGTCGAGGGCGGCGGGTTTGCAGTAGCAGGAGGTGAGCGAGGGAGGGCCGCCGGCGAGGTCGAAGGTCGCGATCGACCCGGAGGCCAGCGCTACGTAGGCGCGCTTGCGGTCCGCGGAACCGACCACCGCCAGCGGGGCGCC
>DALYJJ010000129.1:0-8437 GCA_031969915.1 Bryobacteraceae bacterium
GCGGGCCATCTCGCGCGAGCTGCACGACGAAGTAGGGCAGATGCTCACCGGGCTGCGCATGGACCTGCGCGCCCTGCAAAAAGCCCAGCGGGCGGATCCGGCGCGATTCGATGAGCGGATCGAGGAGACGCGCGTGGTGCTGGAGCAGACGCTGCAGGCGGTGCGGGACATCGCGATGGGGCTGCGGCCGTCGATGCTCGACGATCTCGGTTTGGAGGCGGCGCTGGAATGGCAGGTGCGGGACTTCGAGCGGCGGCACGAGATTGCGGTGACGCTTCAGGTGGAGACAACCCTGGACGAACTGCCGGACCGGTACCGGACGAACCTCTATCGCATCGTCCAGGAGGCGCTCACGAACTGCGCGCGGCACGCGAAGGCGCGCTCGGCGACGATTCGTATCCACCGGGACGAGGACGGAGCGCTACGGCTGCGGATTGAGGACGACGGTATCGGTATCACAGGGAAGCCCACGGCGGGTCTGGGACTGATCGGGATTCAGGAGCGAGTGCGTGAGCTGGGCGGCGCCGTGCGGGTGGAATCGCTGCGGGGCAAAGGGACGGCGCTGGACGTGGCGCTTGACGCTGAGGTGGCGCAGCATGGATGAAGTGCGCATCCTGCTGGCGGACGACCACAGCATCGTGCGCAAGGGGCTGCGCTCGACGCTGGAGGAGGAGCGCGGGTACGCGGTGGTGGGGGAGGCATCGAATGGGCGGGAGGTGGTGCGGCTGGCCGAGCAGTTGAAGCCGGACGTGGCGATCGTGGACATCGGCATGCCGCAGCTCAATGGCATCGACGCGACCGGACAGATCCAGAAGGTGAGTCCGGGGACGCGCGTGATGATTCTGAGCATGCACTCGGACGAGACCTACATCCTGCGCGCGTTGACCGCGGGGGCGAAAGCGTACCTATTGAAAGACACGGCGGAGAACGACGTGCTGCCCGCGGTGCGGGCGGTGGTGCAAGGGAAGGCGTATTTCAGTCCGGCGATCGCGCAGACTCTATTAGAAGACTATGTGGGCTTCCTGCGGCGGCGCGGGATGGACGATTCCTACGCGCTGTTGACGGACCGTGAGCGCGAGGTTCTGCAGTTGCTGGCCGAGGGGAGATCGAATAAGGAAGCGGCGCAAGTACTGGGGCTGGGCGTGTCGACGGTGGAGACGCACCGCATGAACCTGATGCAGAAGTTGAACCTGCACAGCACGGCGGAGATTGTGCTGTACGCGGTGCGGAAGCGGATTATCAGCGGGTGAGGCGGCGCCTCCGCTCGGGTACGGGTGCCCGAAGGCGGGAGCGAGGGCCCGGCGCCCCCGAAGCGCGTGGGGAGGCCGTCCGGCCGCGTGTGGTGACAGTCCGAATACAAAGCTAAGCTTTCCTAAGAAAAGTGTTGCCCGGCCCGCACGGTTCTGAGAAAATAACTCGACAGTTTGCATTCGCAGTTGTTCGCGCAGTCGCTCGCCCGGGTTTCTGGCCATTCCCACCGCGGTAAAAAGCGACCGGTGGAGATGTGTGCCTGAGGTTCGGGACGCCCCGGCTGACGGACGGGAAAGACGTATTAGGAGATGGAAGTAGTGAGAGAAAAAGGTGTTGTGAAATGGTTCAACGCCGCTAAGGGCTACGGCTTCATTCAGCGGTCCAGCGGTGAGGACGTGTTTGTCCACTTTTCCGCCATCCAGATGTCCGGCTACCGGACCCTTGAGGAGGGCTTGGAGGTGGAGTTCGAGGTCAAGCGGGGTCCGAAGGGCCTGCAGGCCGAGAACGTCTCTCGGGGCTAGTTCAGAAAGAGCGATACCGCGACGTTTCGCGAAAGAGGGGCCGCCCGGCGGGCGGCCCTTTTCGTTTTTTATTCTAATAACTTCCATCGTTTGGGCACGACCGGCATCCATTGCTACATATGAGACCGACGCGGCCCTGTCGCCGTGAAACGAGGTAGAGCGATGAGTACGCCCGGCTGGATGAAAGCGGTGCTGGCGCTGGCAGGCGCCTACAACCTGATCTGGGGTGCATCCGTGGTGTTGTTTCCCGGGTACTGGTTCGCGTTGGCGGGGATGACGCCGCCCAACTACCCGGAGATCTGGCAGTGCGTGGGGATGATCGTCGGGGTGTACGGAATCGGCTACCTGGCGGCGGCGTCGAACCCGCTGGTGCATTGGCCGATCGTGCTGGTGGGCCTGCTGGGCAAGATCCTCGGCCCGATCGGCTTTTATCAGGCGGCGGCAGCGGGGCGGTTCCCCTGGGCGGCGGGCTGGACGATCGTCACCAACGACCTGATCTGGTGGATCCCGTTTGGAGCGATCCTGGCGGCGGCGTACCGGTCGCAGTTGAACGAGAAGCGGATCGCGGCGCCGGAAATAATGCGCATGGCGATGAAGGCGCGCACTCAGCAGGGCGTTTCAGTGGATGAGATTTCGCGGCTGCATCCCGTGCTGCTGGTGTTTCTGCGGCACGCGGGCTGTACCTTCTGCCGGGAGGCGTTGGCGGATCTGGCGGCGCATCGCCAGGCGATTGACGCCAGCGGTACGCGGATCGTTATGGTCTCGATGAGCCCGGAGGAGCGGCTGAAGCCCTTCCTGGCGAAGTACGGGTTGGACGATTTGCCGCGGGTGAGCGACGGACGGCGGAACCTGTACCGGGCGTTCGGACTGCGGCGCGGCGGCATGGCTGACCTGTTCGGACCGAAAGTCTGGATCCGCGGATTCCAGGCGGGGATCCTGGGGCGGCACGGCGTGGGCTGGCTGGACGGGGACGGATTCCAGATGCCGGGCGTGTTCCTGGTCTATCACGGCGAAGTGATTCGCTCCTACCGGCACCAGAGCGCGGCGGACCGTCCGAACTACGTGCACATGGTCACCGACGCCCAATTCAACTACCGGCCGTAGAGGAGCGAGGGTTTTAGAGGCTTCTGGTATGGTGAGGGTGAAGGAAGCCGCATGCAGCCCACGCGACCGACGGAACGGCCTTCGCATTCTCCCGGCACGCTCGGCGTAATTCGCTTGGGCGGCGTCCCGATCCGGGTCCATTTCACGTTCGTTTTGCTGTTTGCCTTCCTCCTGGTATTCGGGTTCGAGAGCCAATCCGGGGCTGCGATCGCGGGCTACATTGCCGCCTTGTTCGCCTCGGTGCTGCTGCACGAACTGGGGCACGCCCTGGTGGCGAAGCGCTACGGCATTCGGACGTTGGAGATCGTGATGTACCCGATCGGTGGCGTGGCGCGCGTGGAGCGGAGTCCGAAGGCGCGCGAGGAGTTCTGGATTGCGATCGCGGGCCCGGCGGTGAACCTGGCGATCGCGGGGGCCCTGTTCGGCGTGTTGTTGGCGCAGGGGACATGGCAGCCGATCGAAGGGCTGGGCAAGGCGACGGACGCGAACCTGCTGCAGCGGATCGCCGTGGGCAACCTGGTCCTGGCGATGTTCAACCTGCTCCCGGCGTTTCCCATGGACGGCGGGAGAATTCTGCGCTCGCTGGTGGCGTTGAAGGTAGGTGAGGACGAAGCGACGCGGATCGCCTCTCGCGCGGGGCAGTACCTGGCGGTCGCAATCGGCCTGTATGGGCTGATCTCCATGCAGTTCATGCTCGTGTTTGTCGCCTTTTTCGTCTACCTGGGCGCGGCGCAGGAGGGATGGATGGCGCGGGGGCGGATTCTGATCGCGGGCGCGAAGGCCAGGGACGCGATGCTCACGGACTTCAAGACGCTCTCGCACGGGGACACGATTCGGGAGGCGGCGGAGATGCTGCTCGCGACTTCGCAGCAGGATTTTCCCGTGCTGCATGGGGAGCAGGTGGTGGGTCTGTTGAGCCGGTCGGCGCTGATGCGCACCCTGGCGAGCGAGGGGCCGGACGGGTACGTGGCGGCGGCGATGGATCGGGAACCGTTGATCTTCGAGCCGGGGGCGGATCTCAGCGTGGCGCTGGCGAAACTGACCCCGGCGGCGGCGGCGTTGGTGATGGAAGACGGCCGGCTGGTGGGGATGTTGACGACGGAGAACCTGTCCGAACTGCTGGTGCTGCGCAGCATGGGGCTATCACGGAAACGGTAATGGCGCAAACGGACGTAGTGATTGTAGGGGCCGGGCTGGCCGGGTTGTGCTGCGGGCTGGCGCTGTCGGAGCGCGGTGTGAGCGTGCGGATCGTCGAGGCGTCGGACGGCGTTGGCGGACGCATTCGCACGGACCACTTCGAGGGATTCCTGCTGGACCGGGGCTTCCAGGTGTTGCTGACGGCCTACCCGGAGGCGCGGCGGCTGCTGGATTACCCAGCGCTGGATCTGCAAGCGTTTGAGCCCGGGGCGCTGGTGCAGTTCAACGGGGACCGCTACAAGGTGGTGGACCCCTGGCGGAAGCCGATGGAGGCCCTGGGCACGGTGTTCAGCCCGATCGGCACGGCGGCCGACAAGCTGCTCGTCGCCCGCCTGCGTTCGCAGGTGATGAAGGGCGACTACCGGGAGTTGTTCCTTAGATCGGAGACGACCACGGAAGCGCGGCTGACGGAGGCCGGGTTTACCGCGTCGATGATCGACCGTTTCTTCCGGCCCTTCTTCGGGGGGATTCTGCTCGACTCGGGGCTGGGTGTTTCGAGCCGCATGTTCGACTTCGTCTTTCGCATGCTGGCGTGCGGCGACAACGCACTGCCGGCGCGGGGCATGGAAGAGATCCCGAAGCAGTTGGCGGAGCGGCTACCGGCCGGTTCGCTGCGGCTGAACGCAGTGGCGGCCGGCGTGGACGCGGCGGGGGTGACGTTGGCGGACGGGGAGCGGGTGGAGGCGAACGCGGTGGTGGTGGCCTGCGACGCACCGCGGGCGGCGGATTTCGCGCCGGCGGCCGCGGCGGTGGGCTCGCGCCGCGTGGCGTGCTTCTACTACGACGCGCCGGAGCCGCCGGTGGAAGGCGGCTGGCTGGTGCTGAACGGAGACGGCACGGGGCCGATCAACAATCTGTGCGTGCCGAGCAGCGTCGCGCCGGCGTACGCGCCCCCGGGACGGGCGCTGGTTTCGGTGTCCGTGCTGACGGAGGTGACCGACACCCAGGTGCGCGAGCAACTGGGGTACTGGTTCGGAGCCGGAGTGCGGGAGTGGACGCACCTGCGCACCTACCAGATTCGCCACGCGCAGCCCGCGGCGGCGGATCTGAGCGAAGACGGCAGGAGCGTTCGGGTGCGGCCGGGCCTGTACGTTGCGGGCGACCACGTCACCACGCCTTCCATCCAGGGCGCGATGGTGGCGGGGGCGCGGGCCGCGCAGGCGGTATTGGACGATGCCCGCGGCTAACGCGGTGTTCGTCGTGCACCTGGCGGCGACGCTGTTCATGACAGGGTTGATCTGGTTCGTGCAGGTGGTGCACTATCCGCTGTTCGCGCAGGTGGGCGCGGCGGGGTTCGCCGCCTACGAAGCGGCGCACACCGCACGGACAACGCTGGTGGTGGCGCCGGCGATGCTGGTGGAGGCGGCGACGGCAGTGCTGCTGCTGGCCGTGCGGCCGGCCTGCGCGCCGGGTTGGGCATTGTGGGCCGGCGCGGGGCTGGCGGCGGTGAACTGGTTCTCCACCGCGCTGCTGCAGGTCCCTCGGCACGAGATCCTGGCGGCGGGCTTCGATGCCGAGGCGCATCGCTTCTTGGTCGCGAGCAACTGGGTGCGAACCGCGGCCTGGACCGCGCGCGCTATGCTGGTGCTTTGGCTGGCGGCCCGCATCATGGCCGCGCCCGAGGGACTGGAATGCACCGGGTGGTCATCGTCGGAGGAGGCTTCGGGGGTCTCTACGCCGCGCTCGCGCTGAAGCATGCGCCGGTGCGCGTGACAGTGATCGACCGCCGCAACTTTCATCTATTTCAACCGCTGCTCTACCAGGTGGCCACCGGCGGGCTCTCGCCGGGCGACATAGCGGCGCCGCTGCGCTGGGTGCTGCGTTCGCATCGCAACACCGACGTCCTTTTGGCCGAAGTGCGTGGCTTCGACGTCGCCGGGCGGCGGGTGCTCATCGAAGAGGGCAACGGCGAGGTGGGCTACGACACGCTGATCGTGGCCACCGGCGCCACGCATCACTACTTCGGCCAGGGTGCATGGGAGCGTTTCGCGCCGGGTCTGAAGACGATCGAAGATGCCACCGAAATCCGGCGCAAGGTGCTGGTGGCGTTCGAAGCGGCTGAGCGGGAGAACGACCCGGAGCGGCGGGCGGCCTGGCTGACCTTTGTGATCGTGGGCGGCGGGCCCACGGGCGTGGAGTTGGCCGGCTCGCTCGGGGAGATCTCACGCGACACGATGCGTTCGGACTTCCGGCGGATTCGAACCGAGGAATCGCGCATCCTGCTGCTGGACGCCGGGCCGCGGATCCTGCCAAGCTATCCCGCGGCGCTTTCGGCGGAGGCGGAGCGGGCGCTGATCCGGCTGGGCGTGCGAACGCGGACGGGCGCGCGCGTGACCGCCGTGGACGATGGCGGCGTGAGCGTCGAATTGGCCGGTGACGGACGGGTGGAGCGGATCGCCTCGCGAACCGTTCTGTGGGCGGCCGGCGTAGCCGCATCGCCCTTGGGGCGGGTGTTGGCGGAGCGGTCCGGAGTGGAAGTGGATCGCGTGGGGCGCATCGCGGTGGGGCCCGGCCTCGCCGTGCCGGGACATCCAGAGATCTTCGTGATTGGAGACCTGGCGCGAGTGGAGCAGGACGGCGCACTGGTACCGGGTGTGGCGCCGGCGGCGATGCAGATGGGCGGGTATGTAGGCCGGGTGATCGCAGCGCGGACGGCCGGGCGCGCCGCTCCCGAGCCATTCCGGTATTTCGACAAGGGATCCCTGGCGACCATCGGGCGGCGCGCGGCGGTGGCGGACTTCGGACGGCTGCGCTTCGGCGGCGTGGTGGCGTGGCTATTGTGGCTGTTCATCCACCTGATGTACCTCGTGGGATTCCAGAACCGCGTGATCGTGTTCATCAAGTGGGCGGTGAGTTACTTCACGTTCAACCGCGGCGCGCGGTTGATCACGGGCGAGGCGGGAGTGTTGCCCTCGGTAGCCGAGCGGCTGGAAACGGAGTGACGATGCGATACGCTTTGCTGGCTCTGATTTGTACGTTCGCCGATGCGGTGCACGGCGGGGAGGTTCCACTCTTCAACGGGAAGAACCTGGACGGATGGGAGTTCCTGGGACGGACCGGGCCGGCGGCGCCGGGCTTCCACGTGCGCGACGGTCTGCTTGAGACGATTCCGGGCAAGGGCATGTTGTGGTACACGCGCGAGAAGATCGGCAATGCGACGCTGCGTTTGGTGTACCGGCTGTCTGGCGACGGGAACTCGGGCGTGTTCATTCGCATTCCGGAGAAGCCGCCGTCGGAGGGGTACGCGATTCACAAGGGAATCGAAGTGCAGATCGACGACAGCGAAGACGACTGGCACGTGACGGGCACGCTCTATTCAATGACCAAGGCGAAGGGGCGCGCGCCGAAGCCCGTCGGGGAGTGGAACACGATGGAGATCCGGCTCGACGGGCTGCGGACGATCGTCAAAGTGAACGGCGTCCTGGTGACCGACTACGACGGCGTCTCCCCCGTGCCGGAGCGCACGAAGAGCTACGAGCCGGAGCGGGGGCCGCGGCCGGCGGCGGGCTACATCGGGCTGCAGAACCACGATGCCAGCGCAGTGATCGCGTTCAAGGAGATCACGCTCATCCGGTAGCGGGGCGCGGCCCCGGGCTCGCGGAACGGCCGGCAGAATCTGTGGACACCCCTCCTACGGTGTAATCGCCAGACTGAGTTGGTAGGCCCCGGCGGCATCGTTCCCCGTGTCGCCCGAAGAAACCAACACCGTGTAGGTTCCGGACAGAGGGGCAATCCTAGTGATCGTAGCGGTGGTCTCTCCTCGTCCGGAGGTGATCTGGGCGCCGTTCGGACCGATCAACTGGATCGTCGGATAGAACGGGCCCAGCGGTGCCAGCTCGGAGATCGTGAGGTTGATGGTCTGGCCGGCCACGGCGGTGAAGGTCCACAGATCAATGTCACCGGTGTCGATCGCTCCACTCACACTACCGCCGCTCGCGATGGCGCCGCCCTGGTCGCCGGTGGGGACCACGAAGGCGCCAGGCTTGGCCAGGATGAGGCGGTAGTTTCCGGTTGCGTCGTTGCCGAAGTCGTTCGAGGAGACGATCACCTGGTAGGTGCCGGTGAGAGCCAACGTGCGGTCGATGCGCGCCACGGTTTCGCTCTGGCCGAATGTCACCGTTGCGCCGTCGGGTCCGATCAGGACCATGCGCGGATAGAAGTCCGTGAGCGGCGCGAGTTCCGTCATTGTGAGGGTGATGGTGTCGCCAGCCTGGGCGTCGAAGGTCCAGATGTCGAGATCGCCGACCTCGATCGTGCCGGTGTGGTTCTGGCCGTTGGTCACGGGACCGCCCTGGTCGCCGGTGGGGATCACGAAGGCGCCAGGCTTGGCCAGGATGAGGCGGTAGTTTCCGGTTGCGTCGTTG
>DALYJJ010000129.1:8537-16502 GCA_031969915.1 Bryobacteraceae bacterium
AGAAGTCCGTGAGCGGCGCGAGTTCCGTCATTGTGAGGGTGATGGTGTCGCCAGCGAGCGCGCTGAAGGTCCACTCATCGACCTCACGGGCAGTGAGGATGGAGCCGAAATGATTGCGGCCGTTGATCAGCGATCCGCCTCCCGCGCCGGGATTCACGGTAATCACCACGGTGTCGGGAGCGCCGGCGAGGGCGCCGTCGTTGACAACTAACTGGATGGTGTACGTTCCCTCGACGTCGGGGATGAAGGTTGGCTGCGGCGACGTGGTGGAACTCAAAACGGCAGTCGAATCGCTTGGCGCCGACAGAATCGACCACGAGTAGATCAGGGGATTCCCGTCCGGGTCGGAGGAGTTGGAGCCGTTCAACTGAACCGTTTGGTTGACGACGGTGGTCTGGTCAGGCCCGGCGTTGGAGGTGGGCGCCGCGTTGGCCGTGGTGATCACCACCGTATCGGGAGCGCTATTCACCTGTCCGTCACTCACGATCAACTGCGCGATGTACATCCCGGAGCGATCGGCGATGAATGACGGCGACGCGGAGGTGGTGCTCGATAGCACCGCAGCGCTGCCCGCGGGACGCGTGGTCAGCGACCAGGCATAGGTGAGGGGATTGCCGTCAGCGTCGGAGGAAGCGGAACCGTTGAGCAGGACCGAGTTTCCTACCGGGATGTTCGCCTGGTCCGGCCCGGCATTGGCCACGGGAGCCACATTGCTCGTCGCAACGGTGACGGTGTCGGGGGCGGAACTCAGGAAACCGTCGCTGACGATCAACTGGACGACGTAGGAGCCGGGGCGGTCGGCCGTAAAGACGGGCGTCGCGGCGGTGGGGTTATTGAGGACTGCCGTACTGCCGGCCGGCCGCGAGGTGAGCGACCAGTTGTAGATCAGCGGCGCGCCCTCGGGGTCCGTGGAAGCCGTCCCGTTCAGGCTGACCACCGCACCCACGGACACCGTCTGATCCGGTCCGGCATTGGCGACGGGCGCGGAGTTGTTGGTGGCGATGGAGACGGTGTCGGGAGCCGAGTTCTCTGTCCCGTCGTTCACGATGAGCTGGAGGACGAACGTGCCGGGCACGTCGGCCGTGAAGGTGGGCATAGCGGCCGCGGAGTTGGAAAGGGCCGCGGCACTGCCGGCGGGGCGGCTGACGAAGGACCAGGCGAAGGTGAGCGGATTGCCGTCCACGTCGGTGGACCCGGCGCCGTTAAGAGTCACCAGGCTCCGGATGCTGACGGTCTGATCGGGGCCGGCGTTGGCGGTGGGCGGCGAATTCCCGGTGGTCACGACCACGGTATCGGGGACCGAGTTCACTGTCCCGTCGCTGACGATCAATTGCACCACGTAGGTGCCAGGCGCGTCGGCGACGAAGGTAGGCGTGACCGAGGCCGCCGACGTTAAGACTGCCGTGCTGCCTGCCGGCCGGGTGGTGATCGACCACTGGTAGGTCAGGGGATTGCCGTCCACGTCGGAGGAGGCGGAACCGTTCACGGTGACTGTAGCGCCCACCAAGACGGTTTGGTCGGGGCCTGCGTTGGCCACGGGCGCCGAGTTTTGCGTCGTAATGACAACGGTGTCGGGCAGGGAGTTTACGGCGCCGTCGCTGACGATCAACTGGGCGACGTAGGTTCCCGGCCGGTCAATGGTGAAAGTGGGCTTGATCGCCGACGGATTCGACAGCACGGCGGCGCTCCCGGCGGGCCGGCTGGTGAAAGACCATGCGAAGGTCAGCGGCTGGCCATCGATGTCACTCGACGCCGATCCGTCCAATTGCACGACGTTGGTCACGAATCGCGTCTGGTCCGGTCCCGCGTTAGCGACCGGGGAGGAATTGCTGGTATTCACGACGATCGTATCCGGGGCCGAACTCACGGTGCCGTCGCTCACGACGAGTTGGATCACGTAGCTTCCGAAAACGTCGATCGTGAAGGTGGGCATCACGGCGGTGGGATTTGAGAGCACGGCGCCGCTGCCGGCCGGACGGCTGACGAAAGACCATAGGTAGGTGATGGGATTGCCGTCCGCATCCGAGGAACCCGACCCGTTCAGGGTCACGGTGCTGCCGGTGATCGCAGTCTGGTCCGGCCCGGCGTTGGCGAAGGGAGCCGAGTTGAGCGTGGAGATCACGACCGTATCCGGGGTGCTGGAGAGGCTGCCATCGCTCACTACGAGCGTCACGGTATAGGCGCCGGCACGATCGGCGACGAACGTGGGATTGACCGAGGACGGATTGGTGAGCACCGCCGCGCTGCCCGCCGGACTCGAGGTGAGAGTCCATAAGAACGTAAGCGGATTGCCGTCCGGATCGCTCGATGCCGAACCATTCAAGGTGACGCTCGCGCCCAAGGCCACGGTCTGGTCCGGGCCGGCGTTGGCGACGGGTGGACGGTTCGGTATCACCGGCGTGGCGCTGACGGTGAAGTTCAGGAAAGCCAACTGGAACGGCGTCCTGAGATCATGCCGGATGGTGAACGTATTGGTGCTGCGGACTGTGGCGCCGGCGGCGATATCCGGAAAGACGAGAGTCCCGGTGACCACGGTGGTGGCCGCGTTCGTGCTCTCGACGGTGGCGCTAACCTGACGGTACGCGCCGCTCGAACTTGTCGCGAGCGCGTGATAGACCACCTGCGTAACGAAGCGGTCAATTCGGGTCTGGCTGACGAACTCGACCCCGGTTACGGCCGGCGTTCCGAACGCAGCAGCCGGCGACAGCATGAGTGCGAGAGCCGCCGCCGCGAGCAATCGGAGGTGACGCGTGGGAGTGTGATAACCCATGTGGATGGCCCCTAATTGCGGATCTCTGGATGGCTTGCGGCACGCATCGCGCACCGGGATCGGGCGTTGGCTTTCCGGCGCCAGCCGGTTACGGCCATCGCCACCGCGAGAACGAAGAGAGGGAACGTCGAAGGCTCGGGGATCACTGTCCCGCCCGGAGAGGTTGTGAAGGAATCCTGGCGGATGGTGCCGTTGGCATTGAAGACACGGAAGGCCTGGCTCGCAGGGGAGCCGCCGCCCAGGTAAGTGAAGGTGACGGAGAAGATCCCGTTCAGGGAAGGGTTGTCCTGAAGGGCGAAGGCATTGTAGATTCCGGCGTCGAAAGGCGCTGGATTACCGGGATTCGGCTGCTGCAGGATAAGTGCGTCCCAGGCGGGGTCCGGGTTGGCGCCCGCTGCCAGACTGGCGAACAGGGAAGCGTCGAAGTAGATCTCGAAAAATTCGAATTGCGCGAAAAACTCCCCACTCACCGTGTACTCGTAACGCCAGAGATCTTCGCCTGGAACGACGTCGGCGAGATCGTGCGCAACATAGTGAATGACTGCGGCGTGAGCGGGGAACTCTCTGGCCGAAAACAGCGCTGCGCAAGCGAGGATCAGGGTCTGGAATGACTTTTTCACGAGCGTCCTCCGAGACGGTAACCGATCTGGGCGCGGGTCTCCTTGGTAACGATCAGATCCCGCTCGTCTGACAAAGCGATTCGATCCGCGAGTTTTGCGAAAAAAGACTGACCTATTTGCTTAATCGGATCGAGAGCGCCCGGCGTTGTAGACGTACCAGTACGGGGACAACAGAGTGAGAGCGGCGGATCGCTCACCAAGTTAGACGGCACTCGGGACGCTCGTCTGTATGATTCTGTATGCTAACGTACAGAAATGGCTCAACCGACTGTACTCGTGGCCGGCATCACGGGAATGCTGGGTGCAAAGATCGTCGAAGCGTTGCTGGCAGGAGGCGCCCACGTGCGGGCGCTGGTACGTTCGCTGGAACCCGGAGGCGAGAAGCAACGCGTGCTCGCGGGCTGGCAAGAGCGGGGCGTGACTCTGGTGGAGGGAGACGTGATGGCGCCCGACCGGAGGCTGGACGCGGCGGCGGCAGGAGCGGACGCGGTGGTGTCTGCTGTGAGCAATGACCCGGGGCTGATCGTCGAGGGGCAGACGAACCTGCTGAGGGCGGCGGAGCGGCAGGGCGTGAAACGCTTCATCCCCTCGGACTTCTCAGTGGACTACCGCAAGTTGGATTTCGGCGATAACGACAACCTGGATCAGAGGAAAAGCTTTCTGCCCGTGCTGCAACAGAGCCGCGTGGCGCATACGCTCGTCCTCCAAGGCGCCTTTACGGAGATGCTGCTGACCCCGTTCTTTTCGCCTTATGACCGGGCCTCCCACACCTTCCGCTATTGGGGAGACGGCACAACGCTCATGGACTTCACGACGGTCGAGGATACGGCTCGCTATGTCGCCGCCACGGTTGTCGATCCACGAACGGAGAATCAGGCGCTGCTGGTGGCGGGAGACCAGGTGAACTACCGGCAGATCGCCGAAGCCTTCGAGGCGGCGACGGGCAAAGCTCTGAAACCCGAGAGCCAGGGTACATCCGCGGAGTTGCGAGCGTGGATCGATGAGAAGAAACGGACCGCTAACAATGCCTGGGAGTATCTTGGGCAGCAGTACCAGTGGGCGATGATTACCGGGAAGGGGAAGCTGGACCCGGTGCAGAACTCACTGTACCCGGAGGTCCGGCCGGCGACCGTCCGTTCCTATCTGGCGGCTGCTCTTGCGTAGCTTCCGCTAGAAGAACCGCTCTTGCCGTTCGCCGGCGTATTGGCGACTTTGTACGCGGCGACGAAGATGTGCCAGCCGCCAGCGGTCCGCGTGGCGCGAAGCGGGCAGCGTGGGCGGCGGGCGGGCGCGGCCCGGCGGTGACAGAATAAGAGGCATCATGCCGGATCCGGTCATCCTCATCGCCAGCGGAGACCTGCGCCTCTCCGCCAATCAGAAGTGCTGGCCCGCGCAGCAGCGGGTGGAGGCCGCCGTGGGCGCGGCCATTCAGAAGGAAGGCTACACGGTCCAGCGCGGCCATCCTTATGACGAAGCGAAGAAGCACGGGTTCATCGATTCGCAGCGCTACGGGATGGAAGTCTTCCGCGGCATCCCGGAGACCGCGCCCCTGATCGTTTGCGAAGCGGTGTGGCAATACAGCCATCACGTGCTGGCCGGACTCACCACGCACCGGGGGCCGATTCTCACGGTGGCCAACTGGAGCGGGGAGTGGCCCGGACTGGTGGGCATGCTGAACCTCAACGGCTCGCTCACCAAGGCGGGCGTGAACTACTCGACGCTGTGGAGTGAGAACTTCGCCGACGAGTATTTTCTGAGCGGGCTCCGGAAATGGCTGCGCGGCGAAACGGTGTCGCACGACACGAGCCATGCGAGGAAGCTCGCCGGGCTGATGCTGCCCGCCGAAGCCGCCCAACTCGGTGCGGAGATGGCCGCGGAGTTGAAGCGGCGCAAGGCGATCATGGGTGTCTTCGACGAAGGCTGCATGGGCATGTTCAACGCGATCATTCCCGACGAACTGCTGCATCCGACGGGCGTGTTCAAGGAGCGGCTGAGCCAGTCGGCGCTCTTCGCGGAGATGCGCGCGACGCCGGACCAGGAGGCCCTCGCGGTGCGAACGTGGCTCGGCGAGCGGGGCGTGACGTTCGCCACCGGTTCCATCGAAGAGAGCGAATTGACTGAGAGCCAGTTGCTCGACCAATGCAAGATGTACATCGCGGCGCTACGCATCGCGGACGATTTTGGGTGCGACACAATCGGCATTCAATACCAGCAAGGGTTGAAGGACCTTGCGCCGGCCTCCGACCTGGCCGAAGGCCTGTTGAACAATGTGGAGCGGCCGCCGGTGACGGCCCGCGGCAACGGGCGCGTGCTGTATGCGGGCGAAGCGCTGCCGCACTTCAACGAAGTGGATGAGTGCGCCGGGCTGGACGGGCTGCTGACCTATCGCGTGTGGCGGAAGCTGGGCTTCGATCCGGAGAACACGCTGCATGATGTGCGGTACGGCGAGGCATACGGCGGCGAGTTTGTGTGGGTGCTCGAGATCTCCGGCGCCGCGCCGCCGAAGCATTTCATCGGCGGTTATTCCGGAACACGGAGCGAACGGCAGCCGCCCATGTACTTCCGGCTCGGTGGGGGCACGGTGAAAGGCATCAGCAAGCCGGGCGAAGTGGTCTGGAGCAGAATCTACGTGGACCGCGGGTTGAAGGCCGACATCGGACGCGCAAAGGTGATCGAGCTTCCGATGGAGGAGACGGAACGGCGGTGGAAAGCGACCACGCCGCAGTGGCCGATCATGCACGCGGTAACCTATGGTGTGACCCGCGACCAGATGATGGCGAAGCACAAGTCGAATCACATCCAGGTGGCCTACGCTCCGGACGCCGCGGGCGCGCAACGGGCGCTGGCCGTGAAGGCGGCGCTGTTCCGGGAACTGGGGATCGAAGTGAACGTGTGCGGGTCGGAGACGGGTCTCTAAACGATGCGAGCCGGAATCATTGGCACGGGTGCGATTTCGCACAAGCACGCACAGGCGTACCGGAATATCGGCTACGAACTGACGGTGTGCACGGACATCAGCGAAGCGGCGGGCAAGCGGTTCGCCGATCAATACGGCTGCGAGTTCGTGGCCTCCTACGAGGACCTCTGCCGGCATCCGAAGGTGGATTATGTCGACGTCTGCACGTTTCCCGATTTCCGGTTGCAACCGATCGAGATCGCAGCGGCGCACGGCAAGCACATCCAGGTGCAGAAGCCGATCTCGACGAACCTGGAGACCGCGCGGAAGATGATCGAGACGGCGAAGAAGGCGGGCGTGGTGCTCGGCGTGGTGAGCCAGCACCGGTTCGACGATTCGAGTCTCTTTCTGCACAAGGCGATCCGCGGCGGACGGCTGGGCAAGATCCTGCAAGCCGACGCGTACGTGAAGTGGTGGCGCTCGGCGGAATACTATTCGAGGCCCATCAAGGGAAGCTGGCAGACCGAGGGAGGAGGAGCGCTGATCAACCAGGCGGTGCATCAGGTGGATGTGCTGTTGTGGCTGGTGGGCGCGGTGCGCGAGGCGTTCGGCTACTGGCAGCTCGCGGCGCGGCACAAGATCGAAAGCGAGGACGTCATCGCAGCGCTGCTGCAGTTTGAAAGCGGCGCCACCGGCGTGGTCCAGGCTTCGACGGCGATGTGGCCGGGCTACACGGAGCGGCTGGAACTGCACGGGACAAAGGGCACGGCGGTGATCTCGGGGGACAAACTGACCACCTGGGACGTCGAGGACGACGCGGGCGAGCCGGCGCCGGTGGAGCGGGACGTCATGTCGGGCGCCTCGGATCCGATGGCGATTTCGCTGACGCCGTTCGAACGGCAGTTTCTCGACTTCGGCAATGCCTGCAAGACGGGGACCAAGCCGCTGGTTTCCGGCGAGGACGGCTATCGCGCGCTGGAGGTCGTGTTGGGCGTCTACACGTCGTGCCGGGAGCACCGCGTGGTTACGATGGACAGGGGGACGGCGTAAGCGATGGCCGAGTGGCGGCAAATCCGGGTTCCGGCGTCGAGCGCCAATCTCGGCCCCGGCTTCGACGCGCTGGGACTGGCGCTCGATCTCTACCTGGATTGCCGGTTCCGCAGGAGTGAGCGGCTGGCCATTCGCGTCACGGGGCGTGACGCAGCGTCGATCCCGGCGACCGCGGAAAACCTGATCTGGCAAACCGCGCTGGACGTCGCGCGGTCCCTGGGCGAACCGTTGCCGGCGGTGGAACTCGTGATCGACAATGCGATTCCGCTGGGCAAGGGCCTGGGCTCGAGCGCGGCGGCGCTGACGGCGGGCGTGGTGATCGCCGATCACCTGTTGGAGCTGAACTGGAAGCCGCTCCGGATTCTGGACGAGGCGGCGCGCATCGAAGGGCATCCGGACAACGTGGCGGCGTGCGTGTTGGGTTCGATTGTTGCCAGCGCGATCGATTCCGGAGGCGTGGCGCGCGCGGTTCGCCTGGAGTTGCCGGACCGGTATGGCGTCGCGGTGGTGGTTCCGGATTTCGTGCTTCCGACAGTGGAGGCGCGGGCGGTGCTGCCCGCGGTGGTGAGCCGCGCGGACGCGATCTTCAACATCCAGCGCGCGGCGCTGCTGATCGCCGCGCTCGCCAC
>DALYJJ010000130.1:0-16407 GCA_031969915.1 Bryobacteraceae bacterium
TCGGCGGAGGAGATGCGGCTCTCCGAACTGGCGCGCGTGAAAGTCGGGCCGTATTACACGAACACACGCGACGGGCTGATCCTGGCGCAGCGGCTGCTGAACCAGGAGCGCAAGGATATGAAGCAGATCATCATGATCACCGACGGGAAGCCGTCGGCGTTGACACTGGACGACGGCCGCATGTACCGCAACGCCTTCGGCCTCGATCCGCTGGTGATCAGCCGGACGCTCGAAGAAGTGAACCGCTGCAAGCAACAGGGGATTCTCATCAACACCTTCATGCTGGCGAGCGACTACGGCCTGGTGAACTTTGTGCAGAAGGTGACCGAGTTGTGCCGCGGGAAGGCGTACTTCACCACGCCCTACACACTCGGGCAGTACCTGTTGCTGGACTACATGAACCGCAAGTCGCGGACTGTGCACTAGCCGGCGGAGGGCCGCTAGTTCTCGGCCACCGTGAGCGTCTGGCGCGCCTTTACGTTCGTCAGCCGCTGTTTCTTTCCGCCCGGCCATTCCACTTCTACCGCGGCAACGGCCGCATCCTTGCCGAGGCCGAACGTCACCGCCGTTTCGCTCTGCGAGCAGTAACTCGAGCCGGAATGGACCATGCGCCACTGCTTCCCGGAAGCGCTTTCGATGCGCACTACCGCTCCGATGCCGTTGCGGTTCGCGGTCTTGCCCGCCACCTTCACGCGCAGCCAACTGTTGGCGTTGCCGCCTTCGTTCTGCAGCAGGTAGGCGGGCCCATGATTGGTGGTGACCACCACGTCGAGGTCGCCATCGTTATCCAGGTCTCCATACGCCGCGCCGCGCGCGACCACGGCCTTGGTCATCGCCGCGCCCAGTTTCGCGGTCACTTCTTCGAACTTCCCCTTACCTGCGTTCCGGAACAACAGAGGCGCCTGCGCGAACGTGACCTTCGGCTGCACGCGGTTGATCTCTTCGTCGATGTGGCCGTTGGCGGCGAAGATGTCGAGCCAGCCGTCCAGGTCGTAGTCGAAGAAGAACACCCCGAACGCGAGCCGCAACAGGCTGGCGCGGCCCACGGCGCTGCGCGGCGCTTCGTCCACAAAGAGGCCGTTGCCTTCGTTGTGATAGAGGCCAAGCATCTGGTTCGAAAAATTCCCCACCAGCAGGTGCGCCCGTCCGCTGCGGTCGTAATCGGCGGCGTCCACGCCCATCGCCCCGCGCGCCACGCCGTCCTCTCCGAAGGCAACGCCGGCGGTCACCGCTTCTTCCGTGAACTTCGCGCCGTTCATGTTGCGGTAGAGCTTGTTCGGCTGCGTGTCGTTGGCCACGAAGAGATCCACCCAGCCATCGCTGTTGTAATCGAAGACTGCCACGCCGAGCGACTTGCTGGAGGCGTCGCCCAAACCGAGCTTTTGTGTCACGTCCTCGAACTTGCCGCTACCCAGATTGCGGTACATCTTCGACGCGGTCCCCTTGTAGGATTCGGGCGTGCAGTAGCTCTTTGTCTGCCCATCCAGGGAGCACCACAGGTCGTTCTGAATCGAGTACTGCACGTAGTTGGCGATGAACAGATCGAGCTTGCCGTCGCGGTCGTAGTCGAGCCACGCGGCGCTGGTTCCGAAGTTGGCGTTCTTGATGCCGGAGGCAGGGGTGACGTCCTTGAAATTGCCGCCGCCGAGGTTCTGGAACAGGCGGTCGCCTTCGAGCGCGGTGATGAAGACGTCGTCCTTGCCGTCGTTATCGTAGTCGCCCACCGCCACGCCCATGCCGTACATCTCCACGTCGAGGCCGCTCCCCGCGGTGATGTTCGTGAACGTGCGGTTCTTGTTGTTGCGGTACAGCGCGTGGAGCGACTTTCGCCCGCGCGGCGCCCAATCCTTGCTGTTGATAAAGAGCAGATCGAGCCATCCGTCGTTGTCGGCGTCGAAGACCGCGACGCCGGCGCCCATGGTCTCCGGAAGGAACTTCTTTCCGGCGCGTCCGCTGTTGTGCGTGAACTTCACGCCGCTGGCGGCGGTGATATCGACGAACTGCACTTGCGCCGCGGCGATCGAGGCCGCGATGAGTCCAACCGCTACTGCTTTCACTCGGAAACCATCCTTTTCGCCGCCGCGGGCGCGGGCTTTGCGGCCGGCTTGAGTTGCCAGGCGCTTTCGTGATCGTGAATCATCTGCCGCTCGTTGTTGTCTTCGGGGTGCGTCATGCGCGGCTTCGCGGTGATCGCCTGCGCCGACTCATCCGCCTTGAAGCGGCGGAACAGTTTCTCCTCGCGCCCCGCCGCCTCTAGCTGGCCCGCACCGCGGTACGCCAGCATCAGGGTATAGTGCGCCTGCACGTCTTCGGGATCCACTGCAAGCACTGCCTTGCCCGCCTCAATGGATGCCGCGTAGTCGCGCTTCAGGAAGTGAATCCGCGCCAGTTGATTGAGCACCACGCGGTCGCGCGGATACTGCTGGTTGACCCGCTTGAGAGAGGCGAGCGCGCCGTCGTAGTCCCCATCCGCCTTCTGCGCCATGGCCTTGAAGAAGTGAATGCGGCCAAGGTTCGGACTGAGGGAGAGCGCCTTCTCGATGTACGGCTTGGCGGCGTCGGTCTCGCCCTCCTGAATCAGGGCGCGCGCGACGTTGAGCCAGCCGTCGGCATACTCCGGTTCGGCTTCGGTCACCTTCTTGAAGGCGTATTCGGCGCCCTTCAAGTCGCCCTGCAGCAGCAGGCCGATGCCCCAATCGTTCCAACGTTCGCGGTCTTCCTTCCGCACCACAGGCCGCCACTGGGTCTCCGTCTTTTTGTCCCCCACCAGGAGCTTGGTCTCGGCCTGGGCGAGCGTCACGATGGGCAGATCGGGAATCCGGTCCTTGACGGCGCCCGAAACATTCCCGGGGATGTTTGCTTTGTCGAAGGAATACTCGCGGCTGTCGTGATGAAGCGCCGCTTCGCCGGCCACCGGTTTGCCCGCGTACGCGAACTGTGTATAGTAGTGCGCGAACTTGCGGTAGTTGAGCTTGGCGGTCAGGGTGATGGGCCCGCGGGCATTGTCGGGGATCTTCACGCGATAATGCGCGACGTCCGCCGCGCCCGGCGGAATCAGGCGCACATAGAGCACGCTGCGCGCCTGCCAGGCATTGCGCTTGTCAATGGGATTCCCTTCGCCATCGAGCATGTAGGAGCGGTAGAAGTGCGCCCCGCGCTCCACCGGCCCGCGGCCCTCGTCCTCCACCATGCCGCTCCAGTAGACGATGTTGCCGCCGGCGTCCTTGCCCTGCAGTTCCAGCCAGACGTCGAACGAGTCCACGGTGCCGCCGGGGAAGAAGTGGCCGATCTTGCGCGTGCGGACGACCACGTCGACCCGCACCGTCTCGCCGGGCTTGAACACAGCGCCGGACTGGTCGATGGGCGCGGCGACCTTGCCCACTTCGCGCAGAAACACAGCGCCGCCCTGCTCGGCTTCTTCGCCTACGGCGAAGGTGGACATCAGTTGCGGCCCGTCGCTGCGGCGCCGCATCTCCGGCTGGCCGGGCATCGACTCCACGGGCGTGGCGCCGAAGATATCGACCGTGATGAAGCCGGATTTCAAGAACGCTTCCGTCTCCTTCAACTGCTGCTGGTCGCCGTTGACGTACGGCACGGCGGTGTTCGCCGCCGGGAAACGGTGCGACTTCACGAAGCCGTTCTTGTTGCCCGGGTCGCCGGACTTCACCAGCGGCATGTGGCAGTCCGCGCAGGTCTGTGACTTCTGCGGATAGTAGAAGGACCGCGCGCCCTGGCCGGAAATACCGCTCGCCTGCCAGTTGTCGTAGTCGTTGAAGCCGCGCAGCCAGCGGTAGTTATTGACGGGCACGTCGAGGTGCACTTTGTGGCAGGTGGAACAATACTCGGCCGAATCCTCGCGCATGAACGGCTTCAGGAAGGTGCGCCGGTGCGGCTCCGGCTCCGTAAAGGTCAGCCATCGGTCGATCCGGCGCAGGATCGGGTTCTTGCTGGAGGCAAGCTCATGGAGCGGCGGATACTCGATCGTGAAGCCGCCGTTGCCGGTGGAGCCGTCGACGTGCACGATGGAGTGGCAGGAGACGCAACCCAGCCCGTTCTGCGCTTCCGGCGTGTCGATCTGGTCCTTGATCGGCTTGTCGAACCGGCCGTTGAAGAAGACGGCGTGGTCGTGGCAGCCGGCGCACCACTTCGACCCTTTGGTGCCGGAGAGCTCCTGCATATGCTCGATGGACTTCCGGTAGAACTGGTTGTTGAACGAGGCGAAGTGATGGACCGAGCTGTTCCACTGCTCATAGATGTCCTTGTGGCACTCACCGCAGAGCTTCGAGTCCATGAAGAAGTTCGAGGGGATGGTCCCGCCCACGTTGGTCTTCGCCGACGAGGGCCAGAACGGCGACTTCGTTCCGCCTCCTTCCTCCTCCATGCTGGTGGGGACGACCATCGGGTTGCGGATGCGCTGCTTCGGCTGCGGCGCCAGCGGCGCCAGCGCCAGCAGAACCACCGCCGCGGCCGACGCCTGTGCCAGCCGCTTCCACCCCGCGCGCCAGGATTGCAGCGCGAAGAGCAGCACGCCCACTCCGCAAAAACTCACGTGGGCAAGCAAGACCGGCTTCGCCTGCTGGAGATTCCGTTCGACGAGGTACGCCCCCAGCACCGCGCCGATGAGGAGGAATCCGGCCGCCACGTTCCGGTAGCGCGGCTGTTTCACCAGCAGCCACACGTAGCCCGCCGCCGCCGCCATGCCCGCGACGACGTGAAGGATCACGTTCGTCATGTAGAAGATGGTGGGCGAAGCGAAGGCCGCCAGATAGACCGAGTTCAGAAGTAGAAAGAGAAACAGCGCCCCGACAATTCGGTTCAACATCGTGTTACATCCCCATCCCCATGCCGCCCGCAGACTTGCGGGGCGGCGCGGCACGGTCTCCGACCAGCGGCCGGATCAGCCGCAGCGCGGGCCGTGTGTTGTAGCTGGTGCGCCAGCGTTCGTGTTCCGGCGTTGCCGGGAACTTCTCGTTCGAGCCGTACGGATACTGCGTCATGCCGTGAAACGGCAGCGGCTCCACGGTCTGCGAATAAGCGGTGTTTGCGTCGCGGTCCTTGGCCCAGCCGTCCACCTTGAGCAGAAAGTCGCGCTTCCATCCGGCGGGCAGCGCCGGCAGCCGGGCGGCGTCGAACAGCAGGCGGATCTCGTCGCCCGACGACATGATCACGAAGCGGTCGTCCACGGCGGTGAGCAGTTCGCGCACATCGCCATAGCGGGTGTACATGCCGGGCGTGGGGTTCCACAGCGACACGGGCATGGACTGGGAGTAGAAGAACTGCTCCGGCTGCTTGCGCTCCGGATGCACCAGGTTACCGGAGTAGCCGCGGAACCGGATCTCGGCCGTGCCGGCATCCAGGTCCGTCAGGGTCACCGGAGGCTTCCCGGTCTCCTCGCTCAGGAAGACCTCGTCCCAATACACGCAGAGGTTGGTGACGATCCGAACTTCGCGGGACGCCGAGAGCCACTTGCCGGTGAGATCCACGGCGATGGTCTTCGGCTTACCCGCGGGCATGCCCATGTCCTCAATCACCGTCTTCCATTCGCCGCGTTCGTCCTTCACCTGCAGATAGGGCGGCACCAGTCCGCCACGCTTTTCCTGGGCGACCGCAAGGAAGGTGCTGCCGTCAGCCCAGTCCACCCAACCGGAGAGAACCATCACGGCCTTGCCGTGGCGCGCGGCGTCCTTGCCGAAATCGAGCTCGAGGGCGTGCAGTTCAGCCACGGCCGACACGGTGCGCTGGAATTCATCCGGGTAGGTCTTGTCCTTGGCGACGACTTTGCGCAGGACGTCGCGGCCGCGTTCATCGCGCGCGGAGACGGGAGCAATCCGCTTGCTGACGCCGTACAGGCGGAACTCCGGGAAGGGCGGCCCCTTCCACTTGTCGTTGTGGAAGATGTCCACCTCGGCCGGATGATCGACGGCGATCAAGCGAATCTGGTCGATGTACGCCGCCTCGCTCAACTCCTCCGTGATGCGCACTTCGTAGCGCCCCTTCACGGCGCGCAGGGAATCGCCCTGGATGGCGATGTACTCGTCGTGGTCCACCGGGAAGTACTTGCCGTCGCCGGCGCTTGCGCCCAGGGGAGCCACACCGAGCACGTCCGTGATGTATTCGAACTGCGTGCCGTTCCAGGTCCAGATGATCGGACACGACCCGGAGAGCCGCTGCGCTTCCTTGTATTCCAGCAGCTTGCCCGCCGCCTGGTTCGGTTCGTTCTGAATCAGGCCGTTCGGCCAGGTGATGCGCACCGTATCGATCTGCTTCGCACCGCGCAGGCCGAAGACCAGCGGCAGGCCCGTGTAGAGCTTCTTCTGATACAGCCGCCCGGCCTTCACCTCCACCTCAGCGCCCGGCGCGGTGAGCAGGTTCTTCACGCCGACGACGCGAATCCGGGTCCACAGGTTGGCGGTCGCCGTGGCGTTCCGCTCTACGCGTACGCTGCCGTCGGCATGCACCGCGGCCAGGTCGATCTTGGCGTCGCCATCGAAATCGGCCGCGGCCCAGACCACCGGATCGCCGAACTGCTGCTTCGGCTCGGAGAACTTGCCGCCGCCGAGATTCCGGGCGATGTTCGGCCCGGCGACAAGGTCGGCAACGCCGCGCAGCCCGAGGTCCGCGAACACGAATCCCGCGCCGGGCCAGCCGCCCGCGTCCGCTTCGAACCTGCCAATCCGGTTGCGCAACAGGCGCGTGCGTCCGCCGTCCAGAAACGCGATGTCCAGTTCGCGATCGTTATCAATGTCGGCGGCCGTTAATTGCCGGGCGCCCGCGGGCACCAGCGGCGCCGGCTCGGCCCGATAGAAGCCCTGCAGCAGGTCGCGATAGATTACGCCGGGCTTGCCCTCATAGGACACCAGCAGGTCGGCGCTCTTCGTGTCGGCGACATAGCGGAACGGCACGGCGTCCACGGCGCTTCCCGGTGCGAAAGGAAAGTCGGCGGTGCGGTCGCCGAAGCCCGCCGAGCCTTCGTTGCGATACAGCGCCTGGGTTGCGCCCAGCAGCACCAGGTCGAGGTCGTAATCGTGGTCGTAATCGAGCCACACCAGTTTGCGGAACGCCTGCGCAGGCAGCACGGCGTCCACCTTGCGGAACTTGCCCTTCTCGTTCGCCCAAAGCGTCACGCCGTCGCGCGCAGCGACGGCGAAGTCCGCGAATCCGTCGTTGTTGAAATCACCGATCGCGAGGGACGCGATGTCACGCAACGCCCCGAGCGCCCCGAGGTCCACCGCCGCCGCGCCGCCGCGATACACCGCGATGCCC
This sequence comes from Bryobacteraceae bacterium, assembly GCA_031969915.1. GTDB lineage: Bacteria > Acidobacteriota > Terriglobia > Bryobacterales > Bryobacteraceae > DALYJJ01. Next base: position 7,264 of record DALYJJ010000130.1, read on the forward strand.
GCCGCCGACCAGACCACCAGATCGGCGCGTCCATCGCCATCCAGTTCGAAGGCCTCGACACCTGCCGTTTGCGCATCGGCCTTTCCTGTCAGCGTGCGCGATTCGAACTTCAACTCCGCCGGTTTCTCGTCCATCGCCCACCGCGAGTCAACCGGATCGTAGACCTCAGCCCAGGCGCTCCACTCCATGTCTTCCGGCGTGGCCGTGCCCTCGGTCCGCTTCTTGATCTCCTGGAACAACCGCAGTTCGCGCTGCGCGTCTTCCATGCGGCGAGCCTGGCGGTACGCGTTGTAGAGCTGAAAGTGAGGCGCGGCCAGGTTGGCGTCCAGCTTTGTTGCCATCTCGAACGACTTGATCGCGTCCTCGGGCCGGCCGACCAGCTTGTAGAGCACGCCGAGGTTGTAGCGCGAGATCGGCTCGTCGGGAACCAGTTTCGCCATCTGTTCGAACTGGGCGAGGGCACGTTCGTGTTCGCCCATCTTCTTCCACTCGACGCCCAGGTTAAACCAGGTGTGAGGCAAATCGGGTTTCTGCTTCTGGACGCGCTCCAGCTCGGCGATGCCCTCCTTGGTCTTGCCCGCGCGAAGCAGCGCGAGGCCGTAGTTCAGGCGTTCGCCCGGATCGTTCGGACGAAGAGCGAGGGCGCGGCGGAACTGCTCGACGGCCTCGGCCTGGGTCGTCGGGTTCTCATAGAACGCTTTGCCGAGGTTGCGAAGGCGCTGTAGCTGCTCGTCCTGTGAAGGGTTCGTCGTTTGCGCCCAGCCCAGCCAAAGCAGCCCTGCGCCGGCCGAAACAGCCAGCCAGAGGCGAAATCCCATTGTGCTCATCATGATCGTGTTCCCTTCGGGCGAAGGTCAATAATATAAAGGTATTAGCCGGATCCGTGGCCTGCTTCGCGCGCAATCGAGCGAGCCCAGGCTGCAACGGCATCATTGCGGGCGCGTCACCTGCTCAAAGGCGCGGCCGTTCCAGCGCAGTACGGGATACAACTCGCGTTCGTCACGCGGGCCAAAGGCATGATCCAACCGGCCGGCTGCCGTGAGGATGCCGTGGACCGCGCGATAGCCTTCGACGTGTTCCGCGGAGCGGAGCTTCAGTTGGGAGTCGAATCCGTAAATCAATGCGCCAGGAAGCCCGGGCGGGCCGCCTTGGGCCAACGGCTCGCGGGTCTGGAGGGACCAAACGGAGAGCCGGTCTGGCGCATCCAGGTTGACTCGCCAGACGTGCGGCCACGCGTTGACCGCTCGGGCGACGTCTGTCTGCGGGAAAACGAAGTACGCCAGTGGTCCACCCGCGGGACAGTTGGCGCAGCGGTAGTGCGGGTTGGTAGCGGGGGCGGAGCCGGCAATGTGGTTGTAGTCCAGCACGGCGAGGCCGGCGGCGTGGTGCTCATTGTTCGCGCCTCCGGCGAAAAGCAGGCGCCGGCCGCCAAGCTCGACGACCTTCGCCTCCCACAGGCGGCCATCGTTCCAGAACTCACCGTTCAGCCGGCCGGCGGCATCGTACTTCTGGACGACGGAGGGAAACCAGGTGGGGTCATAGGAGATTACCAGGACGGACTTCCTTCCGTCGGGTTCGTCCACCACGACGAAACGCGCCACGCCGTAGGGTGGGGCGAAGGTGTTCTCGCCGTACCGCAGCGTTCGCGCGACGGTGACGCCGGGCCGGACGGAGAACCGAACGGAGCCATCGTGTTCAAAACAGTAGAACGCCTTCTTGTATTCGTCGCGGCTGACCACAAGGAAGAGGAACTCCCGCCGGCCGTCGCCGTCCAGGTCAACGAACTCCCCGATGTTTGGCTGCACGGCCGGGGCGCCCTGCCGGTCGAAGTTGGCGGGTTGGAGGACAGTGTCAAAGGTGTGGTTCCACAGCGTCACGCCGCGGGCGTCGGTGACCAGGAGGCGATGCTGGTCGAGGCGCCAAGCCTCCGGACGCGGGCGCGAGACGGCGATGACGTACGCCGCGCCTCCCGCCGCGATCAGAACCGCGAGGGCCAACGGCCAGACCCAGGGACGGCGGCGGGCGGGCACAGGCGTCGGTGGCGGCGGCGTTTGGGGCTGCTCGGCGAGCCACGCCTCCAACTCGCCGCGCAGAGCGTAGACGACCGCACCCTTGGGCCCGCGCTTCCGGCGAACGGGAAGGCCGAACTCTTTCTCATATCGCTGCGCGGTCTTTACGGAGACCTGAAGAAACGCTGCGATGCCGTCCCAGTAGCGGATCAATTCGTCGTCCGCCAAGGGGCGGTTCTGCGCGCGGGCACCGTCCTCCGGCTTCGGCGGCTGCGGGGCGTTCATGCTCTGACGTGTCCTAGCATACAGCGGACCGCGGGGCGATGTGACTCAATGTGACGCGATGTGACGCTGGTCAACGAAGCCGCCGGTCCTTAGGATCGGCCTATGAAAACAGTGCGCACTGCCATCGCGGCGCTGGCCCTGACGGGCGCGGCGCTGCCCGCTCTAGCGAACATCATCACCAATCCGAGCTTCGAGTTGACGCCCGGGCCGGGTACTGGTCAAGGCCTGTTACCTGCGAACTGGATCAACCTCGCGCCGCCGCCGGGAGCGGATACTTTCAGTAACGACGGGTCGTATGGGGTGTTTCCGAACGCGTTTGGGAACTTCCCTGGAGTCACAGCGCACGACGGATTGCGCTGGGTGGCGGGAGGGTCCGGAGGGATTCCAATCAATCTGGTGCCCGAGGTGTTCGGCCAGGTTCTGAGCACGCCGTTAGCGCCGGGCGCGACCTACCAACTGTCCGCGTACCTGATCGCCGCGCAGCGAACGGACATCTCGGGCGCCGGCGCCTACCGCGTCTCACTGGCTCGCGACGCGGCCAGCGTTGCCTCGGCGATCTTCCTGGGTTCGTTCGATCCGGTGAGCAGCACAACCCAGTGGCAGGCGCGGTCGTTCACTTTCGTTGCCCCGGCGGGCGCGCGCGAACTGCCGCTCCTGGTGTTCACGCCGTACGCCGGGGGAACGCGAACGGCGTACCCGGGGATCGACTCGCTGTCACTCACCGGCGAAGCCGTGCCCGAACCCGGACTAATGGGGCTGGTGGCAGCGGGGTTGCTCGCCCTCGGCGCATGGGGCCGCCGGCGCTGTTTACGACCGTAACGGAGTAATAATCAAGGCGCCGCATTTGCTACGATTCTTCTCATGCGGTTTACTGGGGTCTCTCTCGCGCTATGTGCGTTCGGAGTTTCACTTTTCGGGCAGGGCACAACCTCCCGCGTAGTCGGCACGGTCACCGATCCGTCCGGTGCGCCTGTCGCGGCCGCGAAAGTGAAGCTCACGAACGAAGCTACGGGCGTCAGCTTCGACTCGACGGCGAGCGAAGCGGGCACCTATCAATTTGAGGCGATCCAGATCGGCACCTACGCGGTGGAGATCGAGGGCGCCGGCTTCAAGAAGTTCGTGTCCAGGGGCAACCAGTTGACCGTCGGTTCGCCGATGACGGTGAACGCGACGCTGCAAATCGGCCAGCTCGCGGAGACGATCGAGGTCGTTGCCTCGGCCGAACTGGTGCAGACCTCGCAGAGCGGCAACCTGGGTCCCGTGGTGAACCAGCGCACGATCGAGGAAATGCCGATCATCGCGACCCGTCGCCGCGACCCTACGTCGATCCTGGCGGTGACGCCGGGCATGAACCAGGGCGTGAACAGCACGGGCGGCGGGGGCCACATGAACGGCTCGCGCGACCGCGCCTGGAACTTCACCCTGGACGGCATCGACATGAATGAGACGAGCGCGGGGGGCGGTATCGGCAACAACCCGATCCGGGTGAATCCGGATTCGGTGGCGGAGTTGAAGATTGTCACCTCCAACGCATCGGCGGAGTTCGGACGTAACTCGGGCGCGCAGGTTTCCATGGTCACGCGCTCGGGCACCAATGAGATCCACGGCAATACATTCTGGTTCTACCGGACACCGCGGCTGAACGCGAATCCGTGGGCCAACAACCTGCTTGGGCTGGGCAAGGAGATGTTCGTGCAGAACATCTACGGCGGCAGCATCGGCGGCCCGATCATCAAGAACCGGACGTTCTTCTTCGCGAACTGGCAGGAGTTGCGCGCCATTCGCAACATCACTTCGACGGCGACAGTGCTCACGGCATCGGCCCGCCAGGGCTTGTTCCGCTACGTCGCGGGCGGTCAGAACTTTCCCGCGGGTACCCCGCGCGCGAGCGTGGACTTCAGCGGCAACCCGATCGTCCCGGTGGCCACCTACAACATGGTCACCTCCGATCCGCTGCGGCTGGGCCTGGATCCGACGATCAAAGGCCTGGTGGACACCACGCCGCTGCCGAACCGGTTCGACCTGGGCGATGGATTAAACACGGCGGGCTTCGTGTTCCGTCCGACGGAAACCGAGAAGCAGCGCGACCTGACGTTCAAAGTCGATCACAACATCAACTCGTCAAACAGCGTCTTCGGACGCATCTACTGGGGCGCGCAGGACACGATTTGCGACAGCGTGAACGGCGGCTTGCCTCGCGTGCCGGGCGCGCCGTGCCTGGTGGACACGGTTCGCCGCCCGCGCAACTATGCATTCAACTGGCGCAGCACGCCCAAATCGACCCTCACCAACGAGCTGGTGGTCGGCTGGAGTGAATTCCTGTTCGACTTCCCCAACCCGGTGCAGGATCTCGACCGGCCGACGATCAGCTCGGCCTCCTTCACGATCCCTGTCGCCTACACCTACAACAACACCCGCAAGCTGCGGACGCTGCAGTTCGTTGACAACCTGAGTTGGTTCCGGGGCAAGCATGCGCTGAAGTTCGGCATCAACTTCCGGCTGACCCAGCATAACGACGACCGAGGGTCGATCGGTGGCTTGAATTCCGGCCTGGTGGTGAACACGGGCACCACGTTCCCGGTGAGCCCGGACACCTACGGCATCCCGCAGGCACAGATGAACGCACTCGATTTCCAGGCCGCGCGCCGGCTGGTGCACTTCAACCTGGGCATCGTGGAGAACTTCAATCGCGGCTTCGTGGCGCAAGGAGATCAGTTCGTAGCGGGCACGTTCAAGCTGAAGCACGCCTGGAACGAGTACGACTTCTACATCCAGGACACGTGGAAGGTGAGGAAGAACCTGACGATCGATCTCGGGTTGAGGCTGGACGCCCGTCTGGCGCCGCGGGGCGTCGACGGCGGCGAGATCTTCCGGCCGGACTTCATTCCTGTGGCGGGTGCGGCGCCGCGCAACGACTTGCGCTGGTCCACGGGCCAGCTTTGGAACGACGACTGGAACAACTTCGGACCGAGCGTGGGCCTGGCCTGGGATCCGTTCGGCCAGGGCAAGACGTCGATCCGCGCCAACTACCGTCTGGCCTTCGATCGCGTGCCGACGTTCCTGGTGTCCAGTTTTCTTCTGCCGAACATGCCGGGCAGCACGCTGGGCGTGACCGACGCGACCTTCGGGCAGGCCAATGGACGGTTGCGCAACCTGCCGTCTCTGACGACGACCCGGCGGCCGAGCGAGTTGCGCCAGCCCATTCCCTTCTCGCTGAACAGCAACACGGTAGTGGATCCCGACCTGGAGACCGCCCAGACGAACATGTGGAGCTTCGGCATCCAGCACGAGGTGGCGAAGAACACGCTCGTGGAGGTGAACTACCTGGGCCGCCGCGCGCACAACCTGCTGGGTGGCTACAACGCCAACCAGGCGGAGATCCGCTCCAACGGTTTCCTGGATGCGTTCCGCGTCGTGGCGGCGGGTGGGGAGAGCGCTCTCTTCGACCGTATCTTCTCGGCCGATCCGTCGCGGCGGGCGGGCGAATCGGGCGCCGCTTTCGCGCGCCGGTTGTTCCCGGCGACCTTCCAGCTCAATAACGTTGGCGGCCTCGCCAGCACCATCGCGCAGCGCTCGGCCGCGGGCACCAACGTCACCAACGCGAGCGGCCTCGGGCCCTATTTCTTCTTCCCGTACCCGCAGTTTTCGGGCGGCATGTCCGTGATTGACTCGAACGACTTCTCCACCTACCACTCGCTCCAGATGAACTTCAGCCGCCGCTTCTCCCGGGGCGCGAACGTGAACGTGAGTTACGTGTGGGCCAAGTCGCTCGACACACGCAGCTTCGACCCGGCGTTCGCACTCGCGAACTCGGGCGCGGCGCAATCCGCCGGTAGTACTCCGGCGGACATCAACAACCGCCGGCTAAACTATGCGATCAGCGATTTCGACCGGACGCACTCGTTGTTTTCGAACTTCGTGTATGAACTGCCGTTCGGCCGCAACCGGTGGCTCGTGTCCAATGCGAACGGCGTGGTGAACCGGATCATCGGTGGGTGGCAGATCGCCGGTCTGTTCCGCGTCACCAGCGGCCTGCCGTTCAGCGTGTTCAGCGGCGCCAATACCTTTAACAGCTTCGTGAACTCGTTCGCCAACTGCAACGGCTGCGACCGCACGCTCGGCACAGTGCGGCCGGAGGGCGGATTCCAGTGGTACTTCGATCCCGCCGAGCGCGCCAAGTTCTCCCTTACCGAAACCGGCGGTTTCGGCAACACGACGCGCAATTACTTCCGTGGACCGCGGTTCTTCAACCTCGATTTCAGCCTCTCGAAGAAGACGGACATCACGGAACGCTTCAAGTTGGAGCTGCGCGCGGATGCGGCGAACGTGACCAACACGCCGTCCTTCGGTCCGCCCACAACGACGTTCACCAGCACATTGTTCGGGCGCATCGGGACGGCCGTGGCGAGCGGTCCCAGGCAGATCATGCTGGGCGCGAAGTTGATTTTCTAATCCTGTCCGATGACGGGCGGACCCTTCAGTCCGCCCGTTTCTTTCGCCCGGCTCGTGTGGTCTACTAAGGGCCATGCGCGCCCGACCCTTTTGGCTTCCCACTTTTCTTTTCATCCTCGCTCCGCTCTCCGCTCCCGCCCAGCAATGGCAGCCGTTGTTTAACGGAAAGAACCTGGATGGCTGGACTCCTAAGATCACCGGCTACGCCCTGGGCGAAGATCCGCTCAACACGTTTCGCGTGGAAAACGGTGTCATCCGCGTCGGGTACGAAAAGTACGGTCCCTTCAACAACCGCTTCGGCCACCTCTTCTACAAGCGCAAGTTCTCCCACTACCGAATCGCCGTGGAGTACCGCTTCCTCGGAGAGCAGGCGCAGAGCGGGCCGGGATGGGCGCTGCGCAACAGCGGCATCATGGTCCACTGCCAGGCGCCGGAGACGATGGGCAAGGACCAGGACTTCCCGATCTCGATTGAGGTGCAACTGTTGGGCGGTAACGGAACGGCGCCGCGGACGACATCGAACCTGTGCACCCCCGGAACGAACGTGGAGATGGGCGGCAAGCTGATCACACAGCATTGCATCAACTCGAAATCGAAGACCTATCACGGCGAGGGCTGGGTGCGCGCGGAGGTGGAAGTGCGCGGCGGCAAGGTGGTGCGGCACATTCTGGATGGCGAAGTGGTCCTCGAGTACGAGCGGCCGCAGATCGGTGGCGGCAATGTCGCGAACTTCGATCCGGCGGCGAAAAAGGACGGCACGCTGCTCACCGAAGGCTACATCTCATTGCAGTCGGAGAGCCATCCGATCGAGTTCCGAAAGGTCGAAATCATGGAACTGCCGCCGCTATAGCAGCAGCGATTCCAACCGGTAGGCGTGAACCATTTCCCGGCAGGGCGACCAGCCGAAGGCCGTGAATCGTCCGTCCTGCGAGGCGACCAACGCCACGGCGTCTTTCTGATCCTGGCTGAACTGCGCGGCGGACAGATGACGCGTGCCGCCCAGCGCCGTGGGGTGGACGATCTCCGCCGGCGATCCTTCGATCGGTTCGGTGACGGTTACCTGTTCCACGCGGGACGCGCCGTCGCGCCGCGAGATCTTCGCGCCGAAGGCGAGCACTTCGAACCGGTCGTTCACCACGGTCGCGCCGTCCACGGCGGTGAGGCCGGCGATGGCTTCGATCACGCCGTGCTGCCCGGGAAGCGCGAGAGTCTCGCCGCCGGGGGCGAGGATCGGATACGGAATCGGGTGGGTCATCGACTCAAACCAGGCGTCGCTGCCGGCGGGCACAACCAGGAGTGAACCGCCGCGGCCGTGAGCGCGCATCGCGATGGCGATGGGCAGCACGACGGTGTCGCGCAGCGGGCCGTCGGCCAGCAGGCCGGTGAGAATGGATGGGCAATCCGCCGCGGCGGGCGAACTCTCGTCGATCAATTTGATGGAGTCGCCCTCCAGTACCGCCAGGTTGGCAAACTTCGCGCCTTCGTCCTCCCTGCTGAGCTTGCAGACGATGAGCCCCGGCGCGATCACCTCCACCACGGCGCAGAACGGCGGAATCTGCCGGGTGGTCCCCCAGATCGCGAGCGTTCCGTTCAGCGGCCAAACGCCGAGGTGAATCGACGGCTTCTCCACCGCCGGACCGAGGCGCGTGATGGAAGCGGCATCCAACGGCAGCGGCCGCCCAAAACACAAGTTGTGTCCGGCGGCCTCCTGAGAAACGAAAGCCAACGACACCTTCGGCACGCGGCCTTCCTCCCGCCGCAGGCTCGCCCAGAAAGCCGCGTCCAATATCGATTCGATCACCGCGGGGCTCGGAGCAGGCGTATCGAGACGCGCCGCCTGTTCGCGGTGGGCCGTCAGGAGCGGATGGATTCGTTGCGCCGCGGCGCGCGCCGCCGGATAAGAAGGAGTGGACACCGCTATCAGTGTGCCATTATCGTTCTCATGATCGCGCCGGCTCTGGATGCCTCCTACTTCACGCAGCGCGGCTTCGATGTGGAGGAGGTTCGGGAGCTGACCGGCGGCGTGTCGAACATTGTGCTCGAAGTCCGGCACCGGGGCGGCGTGTTTGTCGTCAAGCAGGCCCTTGCCCGGCTGCGCGTGCCGGGCGAGTGGCTGGCCGATCCTACGCGGGTTTTGCGCGAACGCGACGCGCTGCTGCTCCTTGATCGTATCCTTCCCGGCGCCGCCCCACGGGTGCTGTGGTCCGACGACGACAACCTGCTCTTCGCGATGACCGCCGTCGAAGGGCCCACCTGGAAGCAGGAGATGATGGCCGGCCGCATTGACCCGCACTTCGCCCAACAGACCGGGGCGATGCTGGGCGCCATGGCCGGCGGAACGTGGCGTTCGCGTGAGGTGGAGACGTCCTTCGCCCAGGGTCACTTCTTCGAAGAGTTG
>DALYJJ010000131.1:0-16181 GCA_031969915.1 Bryobacteraceae bacterium
TGGATCGAAGCGGGCAGCGACTCCTGAGCCGTCTTCTGATTCTGTCCGGCGCGAGTGTCGTTTTCCTGCTGTTGCTTTGGAGCGGCCAGTGGCTCCGGCGAAAGGCGCTGACGCGCATTGAGGCCTACCAGTCGCGTGCGCACGGCATCCGCTTCCAGCGTACGGAACTGGTTTCCAAGGAAAACGTAGTCGCGATTCTCGGCGCGATCACCACCATCGTTTGGGTGTTGTACGCCGTGGTGCTCGTCGACCTGTACGTCCCGTTGGCGCTCAGTTTCTTCCCGCAGACCGCCCCCCTCGCCAAGCAAATCTGGCCGTACCTGCTCGCGCCCGTCTACGCCGCCTGGGCCGGCATCGTCGAGTACGTTCCCAACCTGCTCACGATGGCAGTGATTGTGCTCTTCGCTTTCGCCGCCAATCGTGTCAGCCAGTTCCTGTTCCGCGAAGTCGCGGCCGGCCGGATCGCCTGGCGCGGTTTCCATCGGGAGTGGGCCAAGCCGACCGGAAACCTGGTGCGCGGCGCCCTGCTCGCCCTCACCGCCGTCCTGGTGTTTCCCTACCTGCCCGGCTCCAAGTCGCCCGCGTTACAGGGCGTCTCCATCTTCATCGGCGTGCTGCTTTCGCTGGGCTCTTCCTCCGCCGTCGCGAACGCTGTCGCCGGAACCATCCTCATCTACATGCGCGCTTTCCAGGTGGGTCACCGCGTCCGCATCGCGGAGGCCGAAGGCGACGTGATCGAAAAGACGATGCTCGTCACCCGCATCCGAACCATCAAGAACGTCGTCATCACCATTCCCAATGCCGCCGTCCTGAATAACCACGTCATCAACTACAGCGCCTCAGCCGCGGACCGGGGCCTGATCCTGCACACCACGGTCACCATCGGCTACGACGCCCCGTGGCGCCAGGTCCACGAACTCCTGATCGCCGCCGCGCTTGCAACCGAGCACGTCCTCGACGAGCCGCGGCCCTTCGTACTCCAGACGGCCCTCAACGATTTCTACGTCAGCTACCAGATCAACGCCTACACGCGCCGCGCCGAACTGATGGCCGATGTTTCGTCTCAACTGCACCGGAACATCCAGGACCGCTTTAACGAAGCCGGAGTCGAGATCATGTCGCCGCACTACTCCCAGCTCCGCGACGGCAACCCCATCGCCATCCCCGACACCTACAAGCCCGCCGGCTACCATGCGCCCGCCTTCCGCGTGGAGGCCGCCGCACCCGGCGCGTCCGCCCCGGCGGGGTCATCGCGATAAGCGGATGATTTTATCCTTGTCGAAGGCGCATGATTTCTGGCATCATGGGGCAGCGAGCACCTCGAGATGAACCTCATCGATGCACTGCTAGGCGAGCACGCCGCCCTGCTCACGGTATTCGACCACATCCAGAAGTTCTCCAGCGGCTGGGATCTGAATCAGATGCTCGAAGCGGGAGCGCTTCTGGAGTCTCTCATTCTGACCCACGCCTACCTGGAGGACGAACTGCTCTTCGACATGATTCCCGCGGTGCACCCGGGTCTCGCCGAGACGTTGAAGGCCATGCACCAGGAGCATCGCGAAATGCGTGCGCTTCTGCGAACGCTCCACGAAGCGGAAACGCCGCGGGAGGCGAGAACGCTCATCAAGCGCGCGATCGAATTGGCGAGCGAGCATTTCGCGGTGGAGGAGCGTGTCCTGTTCGGTTTGGCGGGCGAGGTGCTCGGCGAAGCCCGATTGGGCGATTTGGGCCAGGAATGGGCCGAACGGCGGCACCTGAGTGTCGCGGTGTAAACACTTCACGGGCGACCGACGGCGAAATGAAGGTCCCCTTACATTAATGCCGCTCTTGCCTGTAGCAATTCGGCCGCTTGGCGCGTCAATACCCGGTAAGCCCGTCGCGATCTTCCATCGCGATTCACTGTTGGAGACCTCACAGTTTGCAAAGGACGGATACCGAACCGAATGCGAGCCAAACCGCAGAGCGTCGTTTTTCTGCTCGTTTTGACTGCCTCGATTTCCGCCATGGCCGCCATCCCGGCGGTCCGCCTCTCCCGGTACGTGGAGGGACTCGTACGACCCACGGACATACAAATGCCGCCCGACGGGTCGAGACGCCTCTTCATCACGCAACAGAACGGCGTGATCCGAATCGCGCGCAACGGTGAACTTCTCGAGAAGCCATTTCTCGACATTTCTTCCAAAACTGAGGCAGAAGTAGAGCGCGGGCTGCTGGGACTCGCGTTTCCTCGCGACTTCAGTTCCTCCCAGGTGGTCTACATTTGTTACACGGAGATCGAGGGTGATGTCGTGGTCGAGCGGTATCGCGTCAAGACCGGCAGCCCCGACGAGGCGGATCCCGCGAGCGGGCAGATCCTGATCCGCATTGACCACAAGGAACATTGGAACCACAATGGCGGCCAGTTACAATTCGGGCCGGACGGCTTTCTCTACCTGGGAGTCGGCGACGGCGGCAACGTAAATGACGTTCTCGGCAGCGGCCAGAATCCCAAGGTGCTGCTTGCCAAGTTGATGCGCCTGGAAGTGAGCGCCAGCGCCACCGCGGCCAAACCCGCGCCGGGCAATCCCTTCGAAAACGATCCCAGCCGCCGCCCCGAGATCTGGGCGATGGGCCTAAGGAATCCCTGGCGCTTCTCGTTTGACCGCCTCACGGGCGACCTCTACATCGGGGACGTCGGTCAGGACCGGGCCGAAGAGATCAACTTCCAGCCCGCCGCCAGCCGGGGCGGGGAGAACTATGGCTGGAGCGTGATGGAGGGCATGCAGTGCTTTGGCCCCGATGCGCCAGGCTACATTGGCGAGTGCGACCCCACGCCCTACGTCTTCCCGGTCCTGGAGTACGACCGCGAGGTGGGCTGCTCTGTCACCGGCGGGTATGTCTACCGCGGAACACGGAACCCTTCGCTCTTCGGTTGGTACCTTTTCGCCGACTTCTGCACGGGCCAGATCTTCGGGCTCCGTTTCGACGGTGCGAAGTGGGAGCATCACCGCATCGGGCTCGCGCCAACGGTCATGATCACTACTTTCGGCGAGGACGCTGACGGCGAGTTGTACGCCGGCGATTGGAGGCGCGGCGTCATTTACCGGGTTGAGGAAGAGCCCGTGGAGGAAGTGCCGCGGGGCGTTGGCCGGACGCCGCAACCGGGCCGCCCTGTTCGCCCATAATGGGAGGTACATGGTGCGCCCTTTGCTCGCCTCGCTCCTGCTGGCTACGTTCTGTAGCGGCCAGACGCCTGCGCTTCGCCTGACGGCCATCGCCACCGGCATCGCAGACCCGACCGATATTCAGTCGCCGCGCGATGGTACACGCCGCGTATTTTTCGCACAACAGAACGGAATTGTGCGCATATTTCGCGACGGTGCGACGCTGCCTCAGCCCTTTCTGGACCTGCGTGCGCGAACCACCACCGATAGCGAGCGCGGGCTCCTCGGCCTGGCGTTTCCGCCCGAGTTCCGCACCCTCCAATACTTCTACGCCAGCTACACCAACCTCTCCGGGACGAGCACTCTCTCTCGCTTTCGCGTCAGCGCCGCCAACCCCGATCAAGCCGACCTGTCGAGCGAACAGATTCTATTCACGCAGGCCCAGCCGTTCCCCAACCACAACGGCGGCCAGATTCAATTCGGCCCGGACGGTTTTCTCTACTTCGGTCTGGGCGATGGCGGCGGCGCCAACGATCCGGTGCGCGCCGGCCAGGACCGCCGCACACACCTCGGGAAGATGCTGCGTCTGGCCGTTGAACCGAACCTGCCGCGCGCCGAAGCCGCGCCCGGCAACCCCTTCCGCAACGACTCCTCGTACCTGCCCGAGATCTGGGCGCTCGGCCTCCGGAACCCCTGGCGCTTTTCCTTCGACCGCGCGACGGGCGATCTCTGGATCGCCGACGTCGGGCAGAACCGCGCCGAAGAAATCAACTTCCAGCCCGCCTCGAGCCGGGGCGGCGAGAACTATGGCTGGGTGGTGATGGAGGGCCTGGAGTGCTTCTCCCCCACTGCGCCGAACTTCATCGGCACGTGCGACAAGACCGGCCTGACCTTACCGATCCTTGAATACGGCCGGTCCGAGGGACGCTCGGTGACCGGCGGCTTCGTTTACCGCGGATTGAACTCTCCCGGCTTGCGGGGCACTTACATTTACGCCGACCTTCTCACCCAGCGCATTTGGGGCCTGCGCCGCGAAGGCGGCCAGTGGGTGAACCGGCTGCTGGCGACTGCCGCCCCTAGCGTGCTGATCAGCACGTTCGGCGAGGACGAAGCCGGCGAGATCTACGTCGGCGACTACGGCCGCGACGAGGTGAGCATCCTGTCCGGCAACGCCTCGCCCGAGTTCACACTCGCAGCCGTCACCAACGCGGCGACGTTTCGCAGCAGCGGTCTTGTCGCCGGCTCTTTCGCGACGCTGTTTCCCAACGGCGCGGTGGATGTTCCGGGGATCGTCGGCGCGACGTCGTTCCCCTTGCCGCAGACCCTTTCCGGTGTGAGCGTGAGCGTAGGCGGCCGGCCCGCGCCGTTGCACAGCATCGCCTACGTGAGCGGTATCGAGCAGATCAACTTCCAGGTGCCCTTTGAAGTCGCGGGTCAATCGCAGGCGGCTGTCGTGGTGCGGCGCGGTACAACCACCAGCGCTTCAGTCACCGTCCCCGTGGTCCCCGCGAGCCCCGGCGTCTACGCCCGGGAAGGGCGCGCCGTCGCGGTCTTCAATCGCGACAACACCCTGGTTACGACCGACCGCCGAGCCGCCGCCGGCGATGATCTGTACTTCTACGCCGCCGGTCTGGGCGCCGTCGGCAACCCCCCGGCTACGGGAGCCGCCGCTCCTCGGACGCCGCTCGCGCGGACCATCGAAGAGCCTCGCGTGACGCTCGGCGGGGTGGCCTGCCTGGTGCAGTTCTCGGGTCTCGCCCCCGACTTTGCCGGCGTCTACCAAGTGAATATTCGCGTCCCGCAGGGCGTGCCGGCCGGCGACGCTGAGATGGTGCTGTCGATCGGCGGTCTCAGTGCGCCGCCGGTGCGAGTGGCGATCCGGTAACGCTCCGCGCGACTACACGCCCCAGCAGTAGTCTTCCACCGCGCGGTCGATGCTCTCGTCCTTCTCGGTGAGCCGCATCAGCTCCAGGCGGATGGCGTCCACCAGGGCGTTCCAGCTTGCCTCAATGACGTTGTCCGAGACGCCGACCGTGGCCCAGCTCCGGCGATGGTCGCTCCATTCGATGAGCACGCGGACCTTGGCTGCGGTGCCCTTCTTCGAATCGAGCACGCGCACTTTGTAGTCCGTCAGGCGCACCGCCTGGACCCCGGGATAGAGCGGCGACAGGCACTGCCGCAGGCAGAGGTCCAGGGCGTTGAACTCGCCGTGCCCGCTGGCCGTGGCGGAGTGGATGCCGTCCTGCGCCTTGAGGGTCACGGTCGCCGTCGAGTGCGGCGTCTTGTGTCCCCCAAACTTGCTGGTCACGTCGAAACTCACCACTTCGAAGAAGCTCGCGCCCGGATTCAGGGCCTCGCGCACCAGCAGCTCAAACGTGCCTTCCGCGGCCTCGAGCTCGTAGCCCAGGTACTCCATGTGCTTCACGCGTTCCAGCAACTCCCGGCGCGCGTCGTCGGTCAGCCGGTCGATCAGACCGTGCTGCTTCAGTTTGTAGAGTATGTTGCCGCGCCCCGAGAGGTCGCTCAACAGGACGCGCTGGCGGTTGCCGACCCGCTCCGGCTGGATGTGCTCGTAGGTGGCGGAGTCCTTCATCACGGCGCTCACGTGGACGCCGCCCTTGTGCGCGAAGGCGCTGCGGCCGACAAAGGGCTGGTCGTTGCGCAGGGGAAGGTTCGCCAACTCGGCCACGAAGCGCGAGAGCTGAGTCAAGCCCACGATGCGGTCCGGTCCCACCGTGGTGTGCCCGAGCTTGAGTTCCAGGTTCGCCAGCACGGAGACCAGGTTTGTGTTGCCGCACCGCTCGCCATAGCCGTTGACGGTGCCTTGCACGTGAGTGCAGCCCGCTTCCACCGCCACCAGCGTATTGGCGACGGCACAATCGGAATCGTTGTGGCAGTGAATGCCGAGAATGCCGTCGAAGCGCCGGCGCACTTCGCCCACCACCTCCGCCAACCGGTGCGGGAGGGTGCCGCCATTGGTGTCGCAGAGGCAAAGGACATCGGCGCCGTTCTCCTTCGCCGCCTCCAGTGTTTGCAGCGCGTAATCGGGGTTGGCGTTGTAGCCGTCGAAGAAGTGCTCGGCGTCGTAGACCACCTCGCGGCCATGCTCCTTCAGGAACTTCACCGTCTCGCCGATCAGTTTGAGGTTCTCCTCGAGGGAGATATTCAGGGCCCGGTGCACGTGCAGGTCCCAGGTCTTGCCGAAGAGGGAAACCACCGGCGTCCCGGCCTCGCAGAGGGCCCGCACATTCGGGTCCTGATCCACACGGTTCTTGGCGAATCGCGTGGATCCGAACGCGGTCATGCGGGCGTGCTTCAACTTCAACTCGCGGGCCCGGGCGAAGAACTCCTTGTCCTTGGGGTTCGAGCCCGGCCATCCGCCTTCGATATAGTCGATGCCCAGTTCATCCAGCTTCTGCGCAATGATGATCTTGTCATCCACTGAGAATGAGACGGCCTCGCCTTGCGTGCCGTCCCGCAGCGTCGTATCGAAGGTAAAGATTTTCATCGAACCGGGCTCTTTCTGGCCGTCCGCGTCTAGCGCGCGCCGGCTGCGGCGGGCTGTTCTTCCGGAACGCCCGCTTCCTTCTTCTTCTTCAAGAACGGCATCATGGCGCGCAGTTCACGCCCCACGACTTCGATCTTCTGGTCGCGTCCGGCCTCGCGCATCGCGAGGAAATTCCCGCGGCCGGTCTTGTTCTCCTCGATCCACTGCCGGGCGAACTCACCCGACTGGATCTCGGCAAGAATCTTCTTCATCTCCGCCCGCGTCTGCTGATTGACGACACGCGGACCCCGGGTGTAATCGCCGTACTCGGCCGTGTCGGAAACCGAGTAGCGCATGTAGCCCAGGCCGCCTTCGTAAATCAAATCGACGATCAGCTTCAACTCGTGGAGGCACTCGAAGTAGGCGATCTCGGGCGCGTAGCCGGCTTCGACGAGGGTCTCAAATCCCGCGCGGATCAGCTCCGCCGCGCCGCCGCACAGCACGGCCTGCTCGCCGAACAGGTCGCTCTCCGTCTCTTCCTTGAAATTCGTCTCGATCACGCCGGCCTTCAGGCATCCGAGGCCCATGGCGTAGGCCAGGGCCTGCTCCAGCGCGCGGCCCGACGGGTTCCTGTGCACGGCCACCAGCCCCGGCACGCCCACGCCCTCGGTGAACAGTTCGCGCACGCGATGGCCGGGCGCCTTGGGCGCCACCATCGACACGTCCACGCCCTCGGGAGCTTCAATCTGGCCGAAATGGATGTTGAACCCGTGGGCGAACATCAGCGTATCGCCCGGCTGCAGGTGGGGCTTGATGTCGCTGTTGTAAAGGTCGCCCTGGATGTGGTCCGCTACCAGGATCATCACCACGCTGGCCTTCTTCGCCGCCTCGGCCGTGGTCAACACTTCCAGCCCGGCGGCTTCCGCCTTGGCCCAGCTCTTCGAGCCCGGATACAGGCCCACGACCACCTGCAAACCCGAATCGCGCAAGTTGAGCGCGTGGGCGTGGCCCTGGCTCCCGTACCCGATAATGGCGATGGTCTTTCCCGTCAGGGGCGCGAGGCTCCCGTCTTTCTCGTAATAGCGATTTGCCATGAAACCTTAGACTCCCGGACTCTTTGTTTCTGCCAGCACCGGCTCTTCCGCGCCGCGTGGGATGGGCGGCGAAAGCCGCAGTTTCTTGTTCTCGAGCGACATCGCCACCGCGCCGGAGCGCGTGATCTCAATCTCGCCGTAGCTTTGCATCACCTGGATGAACTCATCGAGCTTCTCGGGATCGCCGGTGGCCTCGAGCGCGAAGCCCTCGATGGTGGAATCCACCACCCGCGCACTGAAGATCTCGGCTTCCTTCAGAATCGCCGTGCGGTTCTCCTGCGTGGCTCGCACGCGGAGCAGCACCATCTCGCGATGGATCGCCTGGGCCTCGGTGAGGTCGCTCGCCTGGAGCACGTTCACCAGCTTGTTCATCTGCTTGATAACCTGCTTGCGAAGCCCCGGGTCCACGTCCACGACGATGGTCATCCGGGAGAGTTCGGGGTCGAGCGTACGGGCCACCGTCAGGCTCTCGATGTTATATCCGCGTGCGCTCAACAGGCCGGTGATGCGCATCAGCGCGCCAGGCTTGTTCTCCACCAGCAGGGAAATGATCTGAATCATGCGAATGTTCCTCCCGGACCAGGCCGGCGGCTACTTCGGCACCGCCACCGGTTGCGGCGGCCCCAGCACCATCTCATTGACCGCGGCGCCAGCGGGCACCATCGGATACACGTTTTCGTACTGCGAGACCTTGATGTTCAACAGGTACGGCCCGGGCTCCCGCACGGCTTCTTCGAGCGCGGGCGCCAGATCGCGCGGGCTTTGGATCGTACGCCCCTTGAAGCCGTACGCGCCGGCCAGCTTCTCGGCGTCCGGGAAGGTGTCCAACTCCACCGCGCACAGCCGGTTGTTGTAGAACAGCTCCTGCCACTGCCGCACCATGCCCAGGTACCCGTTGTTCACCACGACGATCTTCACCGGCAGTCCGTGCCCGGACACGGTGGCCAACTCCGGCACCGACATCTGGAAGCCGCCGTCCCCGACGATCGCGAAGACCAGTTTGTCGGGGCACGCAAACTGCGCGCCGATCGCCGACGGAAGTCCGAAGCCCATCGAACCCAGTCCGCCCGAGTTGATCCACAGGCGGGGATGATTGAAGCGGACAAACTGGGCCGCCCACATCTGGTGCTGGCCCACGTCGGAAGTCACAATCGCTTCGCCGCCGGAAAGCCGGTCGATCTCCACCATCACATGCTGCGGCTTGATCTCATCGGAAGAAAGGACGGGCTCGAGCGGATGCTCCTCCTGCCAGCCCCGCACCTGCTTCCACCAGGCGCGGCGCGCGCCCGCGTTGGTTTCCGCCATCGACGGCTTCAGCTCTTCGAGGTTCGCGTTGAGCTTGGTCATCACGCGCTTGCAGTCGCCCACGATCGGCAGGTCCGCGGTGCGGTTCTTGCCGATCTCGGCCGGGTCGATATCCAGATGAATCACCTTGGCGTGCGGCGCGAAGGCCGACAGGCGCCCAGTGACGCGGTCGTCGAAGCGGACGCCCAGGGCGATCAGCAGGTCGGCGTGCGTCATGCCCATGTTCGCCGCGTAGGAGCCGTGCATACCGGGCATGGAGATGAAATTCGGATGCTCGGACGGCAGCGCGCCCAGCCCCATCAGCGTGCACACGGCGGGCGCGTCCACAATCTCCACCATGCGCCGCAGCTCCTCGTGCGCGCCGGAAGCGATGATCCCGCCGCCCGCGTACACGAAGGGCCGCTCCGCTTCCCAGATCATCTGCGCCGCGCGCCGGATCTGGCCGTTGTGGCCTTCGGTGTAGACCTTGTAACCGGGCAAATGAATCGCCGTCACCGGTTGGTAATGCGCCTGCCCCTGGAAGACGTCCTTCGGCACGTCCACCAGCACCGGGCCCGGCCGCCCGGAGGCGGCGAGATAGAACGCTTCGTGAATCGTGCGCGGCAGGTCCGCCAGGTTCTTCACCAGAAAATTGTGCTTGGTGCAGGAGCGCGTGATGCCGAACGTGTCGGCTTCCTGAAACGCGTCGCTGCCGATGAGCTTGGTCGAGACCTGCCCCGTCAACGCGACAATCGGAATCGAATCCATCATCGCGTCCACCAATCCCGTCACCAGGTTCGTCGCCCCAGGTCCCGAGGTCGCGCAGCACACCCCCACCTTCCCCGTTGCCCGCGCGTAGCCTTCGGCCGCAAACGCCGCGTTCTGTTCGTGCCGAACCAGGACGTGGCGGATCGGGTGGTCGTACATCGCATCGTAGAAGGGCAGCGTCACGCCCCCCGGGTATCCGAAGATACAATCGACGCCTTCCCGAACCAGGCACTCGAGAAGGACCTTCGCTCCTGACATCAAATTCGCCATCGCGTTGTTCGCTCGCTTGTGTTCGTTTTTCTTCTCTAGAAACAAAAAACCGCCGGCTGGGCTTTTTTCCCGCCGGCGGCTGTTTTGCGTTCGATCCTGCAGCTCACCTGACGGGGACGGGTACGTCGACCCCGATGAGGATAATTACTGGTACTACGAGCGCAGGAAGGAGAGAGGTGGTGGCGCGGCCGTTTGGTTGAGCGACGTGAGCCATGTACCTCGATATCTCCAACACGAAGATTACCTTAGTAGTCGGGTAAATGCAAGAGGTCTTTCGCATAAAAATAGCTAATGAGAGCATTGACCACACTGTCATCGTCACCGGCGATCGTGTGCCGATGAGCCCTTTAGCGCGGCAACGTCGCGAGGTTGGAAGGGGTGAACGATGCTTAGCTTTTTCAGTGGTTGTTCCCACCGGAACACCACGTTCCCACAGAAACGGCGGGAGCGTCCCGCCGTTGAGTCCCCTGCCGTGCCCGTGGGCGGCGTGTACATCGTCTGCCTGGAGTGCGGCAAAGAGATGCCGTACGACTGGGATCTGATGCGAGTAGCGAAACCCGTCGCCGCCCCGGCGCCCGCGCGGCGCAGCCGTTGGACCGAAGCGTTCTCCCGCCTGCACCTGCTCTAGCTTCCGTCGCGCCCGTGCGCGGCAGCAGGCCCGCACGCGGCAGTATATTGGATTCGTGAACCGCAGAGACTTTCTCGCCGCCGGCGCGGCCGTCGCGCCGCTCTTCGTGCCCCGGTCCGCGTTCGGCGCCAACGACCGTCCGGCCTTCGGCACCATCGCCACCGGCAGCCGGGGGCGTTACCTGAACAGCGCCTTCCAGAAGCTGGGCGCGCAATGCGTGGCCCTGTGCGACGTCTACCAGCCGTACCTTGAGGAAGCGAAGAAGACCTCGCCCGCGGGTGTCAAGGCGGTGGTGGACTACCGGGACCTGCTCGCCACGAAGGGCCTCGACTTCGTAGTCGTCGCCTCGCCCGACCACCATCATCGGCCGATGCTGCTCGACGCCTTGAAAGCCGGCCTGGACGTGTACACCGAGAAGCCGCTCTCGCTCAACCTGGAAGAGAGCCGCATCATGGTGGAGGCGGCGAAGAAGTCAAAGCAGATCGTGCAGGTGGGCATGCAGCGCCGCAGCACGCCGTTCATTCGCGAGGCCCGGCAGTTCATCGCCGACGGAGGCCTGGGCAAGATCAGCATGGTGGAGGCCTTCTGGAACTGGCATTTCACGATGCCTCTGTCGAACGACCCACTGCCGGGCGAACTCGATTGGCCCCGCTTCCTCGGGCCCGCTCCCAAGCGCCCGCTCGAGCCGCGCCGGTTTCGCTGGTGGCGCGGGTTCTGGGACTATTCGGGCGGCAACACCACCGATCAGGGCACTCACCTGATGGATGTCGTCCAGTGGATGACCAACAGCGGACCGCCGCTCACCGCCACCTGCATCGGCCGCGTGGTGGAGGCCGAGGGCGCCGAGGCGCCCAACGTGTTCACGGCGGCCTTCGAGTACCCCGAGTTCATCGCCACCTGGACGCTCAACTACCGGTCCACCTACCGCAACGACTGGTGGATTGTCTTTCGCGGGGAGAAAGCCACTCTCACGCTCAACCGCAAGGGCTCCCAGTTGTACCCGGACCCCGGCCCGAGCCCGGCGCCCTGGTCCGTGGAGGAAAACGAGAAGCCCGCGCAGGAGAAGAGAGACCCGTTCATCGCCGAGCCTCACATGCAGAACTTCCTGGATTGCATCAAGACGCGGCAGCAGCCCAACTGCCCGCCGGAGGTGGCCGCCGCCTCCGTGGCCGGCCCGCATCTGGCGAACATCGCCTACCGCGAATCGCGCAAGGTGAAGCTGGGCCCCGACGGCCGGGCCGCGTAAGACGCGGGCGGGCGCGCTACAGCGGGCTGCGCGTAATCGGAAGGCGCACCTGAAAGCGTGTGTCTCCCGGTGTGGACTGAAACGTTACCTGGCCGCCGTGTGCGGCGGCGATGCGGCGCACCGTGTCCAGGCCGAGTCCCGTGCCTTCGCCCACGCCTTTGGTGGTGAAGAACGGCTCGAAGATTCTCGGTTGCACGGCCTCGGGAATGCCGGGGCCGTTGTCGCGGATCTCGACGACAATCGCGTCCGGGGCGCGGCAGGTGCGGAGCGTCAGTTCGCCCGCGCCGTTCATGGCCTGCACCGAGTTGTCGATCAGGTTGGTCCAGATCTGGTTCAGCGCGCTGCCGTGGGCAAAGATTCGTGGAATGCCGCGATCGAACTCCCGCTTGACGGTCACACCGCGGAGGCGGTAGCTGAGCATCGTCAAGGTGCTCTCGATGCCTTGGTGAACGTCGATCTCCTGCTCGGCGGATTGATCCATGTAGGAGTACTCCTTCACGGATTTCACGAGCTCGGAGACGCGCGTCACGCTGTTCTCGATCTCCGCCGACAGCCGGCCGGCGGCCACGGTCGCGGTCAGGCGAAGGAAGACGCAGGGTAGGTCCTCGCGGCTGAATCGCAGCGCCACTTCGTCCAGATCGCTTTCCGTCCAGTCCATCTCCACCAGTGCCGGCGCCAGCGACCACGCCTGCTCGACGCCATGAAGCTCCAGCCAGGCGGTGACGGCTTCCTCGCGGTCGCTGCGTTCGAGCGGGCTCAGCGAGAGCGCCTGCCCACACGCCTCCAGGGTTTCGCGCTCCGCGCAAGCCAGAAAGGAGCGCTGCTCCGTGGTGAGAGGCCGCTCATCCAGGTTCACGTTCGCCTGGACCAGCGATTTCAGGGCCCCGCGGAGGTCGGCCACCGCGCGCTGGGCCGCCGCGGCGGGGTTGTTCAACTCGTGCGCCAGGCCGGCGGCCAGCTTGCCCAGGGCGAGCAGTTTCTCATGCTGCTGGTCGTTCTTGGTGGCCTCGCGCGCGCGGTCCACCATCACGTTCACCAGCCGCGGGCCCAGTTCCGGGATCTCCCGCAGCAAGTCGTCGAAAAGCACCTTGGGGAACTTCGCCAGCCAGGTCCGTTCGACGGCGCGCGCGGAGCGCGGGTAGCGCACCATGCGCGAGTGCGGCAAGGCGCCGGTGACGGCGCCGGCTTTCATCACGAAGACCGGCTGGTCGGAAGCGCCATTCTCTTTGCGCGCGCGGATCTCGCCCTCCAGCACCACCCACATTTCGTCGGCGGAATCGCCTTCGCGTACGTTTGCCTCGCCCGGCTCCAGCCACACCTGTTCGCACCGCTCGGCGAACCACTGCAGCCGGCCGGCGGGAAGATCGGCGAACACCGCCACGCCTCGCAGGGCTTTCATGAGTGTTTCCATGGTTAGATCCCGGCCAGGTACTGATGAACGAATTGCACCGCCACAGATCCTTCGCCGACGCTCGAGGCAACGCGTTTGACGGAGCCGTGCCGCACGTCGCCCACCGCGAAGACGCCGGGCATCGAAGTCTCCAGCAGCCACGGTTCGCGCTGCAGGGACCAGCCGCGCGGGCGCTTGCCGCCGCGGAGCAGGTCCTGGCCGGTGAGGATGAAGCCCTTGGCATCCCGTTCCACCGTTCCCTCCAGCCAACCGGTGCGCGGTTCCGCGCCGATGAAGATAAAGAGCGCGGTGGCCTCCAGGCGCCGGTTTTCACCGTCCGCTCCGCCGGCCACCGTGATCGCCTCCAGGCGCAGGTCTCCGTGCGTCTCCACCACCTGCGTCCGCGTCTGGACATCGATGTTCGGCCGGCCCTGGATCTGTTGGATCAGGTAGTCGGACATCGTGGCGGCTAGCGAATCCCCGCGCACCAGCATGGTCACGCGGCGCGCATATTGGGAGAAGTGCATCGCGGCCTGGCCGGCTGAATTCGCGCCTCCCACGATGAACACCTCTTCGCCGGAACAGGCCAACGCCTCGGTCGAGCCCGCGCCGTAGTAGACGCCGGCGCCCACCAGGCGGTCCATGCCTGGTACGTCGAGCCGCCGCCATTGGACGCCTGTGGCCAGCACCAAAGCATGGCAGGAAACCTCAGAACCGTCTTTCAACACCAGGATCCGATAGGGCCCGTCCGCGCGGAGGCACGCGGCCTCCTGCGGCGCCAGGATCTCCACGCCGAATTTCTTGGCCTGCACCACGGCGTCGCGGGTCAGCTTCGCGCCGCTCACGCCGGCGGGGAAGCCCAAGTAGTTCTCGATCTTCGAACTCAAGCCGGCTTGCCCGCCCGGCGCCTCCCGCTCCACCATCAACGTCTTCAATCCTTCCGACGCCGCGTACACAGCCGCCGCCAGGCCGCCGGGCCCACCGCCCACGATCGCGACATCGTAGAACTGCCGCGCGGGTTTCCTCTGCAAACCGATCCGCTCGGCGATGGCCTCGCCGGCCGCGGCTTCGATCAACTGCCCGTCGGGCAGCACCACCGCGGGCAGCCGTGGTTGGCGCCCGCCCAGCGCCTCCAGCAGTTGCACTGTCTCGGCGTCCTGCCGCTCCACGTCGAGCCACCGGAACGGCACCTGGTTCTTCGAAAGGAATTCGCGCACTTCGTAGCAGGGCCGGGCCCACCGCGTACCCAGCACCCGCAGGCCTTCGAATGGCGCGCGATACTCACGGCCCCAATCCTCGATCAGATCGTCGAGCACCGGATAGAGCCGCTCTTCCGGAGGATCCCAGGGCTTCAAAAGGTAGTGGTGTAGCTTCACCTCGTTGATCGCGCGGATCGCCGCGTCGGTATCGGCGTAAGCGGTCAACAGCACGCGCCGCGCGTCCGGATAGATCCGTTGCGCGTGGGCGAGAAACTCAACGCCGGTCATCTCCGGCATCCGATGATCGGCCAGCAGCAGCGCCACCGGTTGATTGCGCATCTGCAACTGCCGCAGCGTCTCCAGAGCCGCGCTGCCCGATTCCGCACGGACAATCCGATGCCCAGCGCCGTATTGCTTGCGAAGATCGCGCTCCACTGCGCGCAGTACCGCGGCGTCGTCGTCAACGGTCAGGAGAACTGGTTTGGTCATTCGTGCTCCAAGGAAGAATTCCGCGCCGGATGAGGTCGGGTAAGATTTCAAGGGCGATGCTGGGCGCCAGCCGCCGCCAGTCGTCCCCCTCTTCAAACCATACCAATTCGTCGATCTCCGACATCGGGCGGGGCGTGCCGTGGAGCTCTCCCGTGTACAGGTCCACCCGGACCTCGACGCCGGCGGCTTCCCCGGCAGCCGGAGCAACATAACTGCCGAGGAATGTCGCGCCGCTCAGAGCCACCTCGCCCAGTTCCTCGCGCAACTCCCGCTCCAGGCACGCGAGCGGCGCCTCACCCGCTTCCGGCTTGCCTCCGGGCAGAATCAGGCGGGCGCCCTGACGCTTCCGGCAGAGCAGTATGCGCCCATCGCGCACCAGCAGCAGCCCGATCTTGTGAATCGCGGCCATCGCCTATTGCAGAACGGGGAGTTGAAGGTAGCCGGGAGCGACGAACAGGCTGCCCTGCGTGACGCCTTGCGGGACGATGCGCTTCCACTCCGCGCCCAGTTGCTGAGCGCTGAGCTTGCCGGAGAGCGCCCGCTCGAAGGCCCGGGTCACGGCGGTCACCTGCTCGGGGGACTCGTGCACGAACTCCAGACGGAAATGGCGGATGCCCGACTTCAGCCAGAGCGGCAGGTGGCGGCTGGCTTCCTGTGCCTCCGCGCCGAAGACCGTGTTGCGGCAACCCACGTCGGCGAGCACGGGATGCTCGCGGCCCTGCGCGTCCTTGAGGGCCACCCGATGGGTCTCGCACGGGCGCCCGCAGTCCTTGTAACTGGTTCCCGTCGAAAGGAAACGGCAGAAGACGCAGTGCTCGGTGTGGAACACAGGCAGGTGCTGGTAGGCGATGGCTTCGATCTTGGCGGCCCCCAGTTGCTGCGCCAGCGCGGCTACCTGTTCGGCGTTCAGGTCGTGAGTGGGAGTCAGGCGCTCCAGTCCCATCGCAAGCAGCATCGCGCCGGTCACCGCGTTGGCGGCGTTCAGGCTGAAGTCTCCGAACAGTGCTGGTCCGCCGCGCAGCATCTCCACCAGTCCCGCCGAGCGCACCACCACGGCGCACTCCAGCTTGCGCAGGAAGTTGACCACGCGCTCCTCGCCCGGCTTGATGATCCGCGGGGCGGCCACTCGCACGGCAACGCCCGCGGACTTGACACGCTCCACCGATGGTTTCAAACCGTAGAG
>DALYJJ010000132.1:0-16015 GCA_031969915.1 Bryobacteraceae bacterium
CCCGGCGGGCCAGGCTCTCCAGGCGCCGAACAGCCACCCGCTCAGCCAGGGAGGAAACTCAGCCCGGCCGACGTCAAGACCTACGGCAGCGAGCCGCTCTACGACCCGAAGACGCTCCGCACGCTGTTCCTCGAATTCGAGAACCCGGAGTGGGAGAAGGAACTCTCCGACTTCTACCGTACCGACGTCGAGGTGCCCGCCAGACTCACCGTCGACGGCAAGTCTTACCCGAACGTGGGCGTTCACTTCCGCGGCGCGTCGTCCTACATGATGGTGCCCGAGGGCCGCAAGCGCTCCTTGAATCTCTCGCTCGATTTCATCAATAAGAAGCAGCGCCTGGGCGGCTACCGAACACTGAACCTGCTCAACTCCAATGGCGACCCCACGTTCCTGCGCGCCGTTCTCTTTCTTGAGATCAGCCGCTCCTATATCCCCGCCCCGAAAGCGAACCTCGTCCGCGTCGTGATCAACGGAGAGAGTTGGGGCGTGTACGCCAGCCTGCAGCAGTTCAACACCGACTTCGTCAAAGAGTGGTTCGAAACCACCGAGGGCGCCCGCTGGAAGGTTCCCGGCGCGCCGTTCGGCAACGGCGGCTTGGCCTACATCGGCGACGACCCCGCCGCCTACAAGCGCCTCTACGAGATCAAGTCGAAAGACACCGAAGCGTCGTGGGCGGCATTGATCAAGCTATGCAAGACGCTGCAGGAAATACCGCCGGATAAACTGGAAGCCGCCCTGGCGCCCATCCTCGACATCGACGGGACGCTCAGGTTCCTGGCGCTCGACAAGGCGCTGATCAACAACGACGGCTATTGGACTCGCGCGAGCGACTACAGTATCTACCTCGACGTCAAGGGTAAGTTCCATCTGATACCCCACGACGCCAATGAGACGCTGAGGGAACTGGAAGGGCCGGGACGTTTCGGACGCGGGGGCGGCGGAGGCGGCGACGGCCTTGAACT
The DNA here is from genome assembly GCA_031969915.1 of Bryobacteraceae bacterium. GTDB lineage: Bacteria > Acidobacteriota > Terriglobia > Bryobacterales > Bryobacteraceae > DALYJJ01. The sequence goes on from DALYJJ010000132.1 coordinate 963, forward strand.
CGATCCGTTCGCCGGCGCCGAAGAGGCGAGGAAAGCGCTGCTTCACCGGTTGCTCGCCGTGCCCGCGCTGCGCGCGCGCTATCTGACCTACGTGCGCGACATCGCCGCCAAATGGCTGGACTGGGAGAAACTCGGCAAAATCGCCCGCGAATACCAGTCGCTCATCGCCGCCGACGTTGCCGCCGATACCCGCAAGCTCTACCCAACAGAGGCCTTCACACGAGGCATTGCCGGCGAAACCGCCCCGCCCTCCGGAGGATTCCGCGGCCCCATGGGGCCGGCCACGCTCAGCCTCAAGCAGTTCGCCGACGGCCGGAGAAAGTATCTGCTCAATTACAAGGAGCCCGAAAAGTAAATGCCCATCACCCGCCGGCAACTCCTGGCCAGTACGGCCTTTCAACTCGCCGCGCAGAAATTCGGCGTGACTTACTATGTCCGTTACGCCGGATCCTACGGCATCCTGGAGGGCGATCGCATTCAGCCCCTGCAGGGCAGCCCCTTCGAGAACCCCAAGCCCGCGGGAAAGCCCATCGCCGCTTCCTCCGTCAAACTGCTCTATCCGTGCCTGCCGCCGAAGGTTCTCGCCGTCGGGCTCAACTACAAGTCGCACATCGGCGGCCGTCCCGCGCCCAAGCGGCCGGAGATCTTCTTCAAGCCCATCACCTGTCTCACCAGCCCCGGAGACCCGATCGTGATTCCGAGCGACTCGAAGAACACTCACTACGAAGGCGAGATCGTGATCGTCATGGGGAAGAACAACCGCATCTTCGGTTACACCTGCGGCAACGACGTGAGTGAGCGCGATTGGCAGAGCGGCCCCGATAAAGACCTGCAATGGTGGCGAGCCAAGGGCGCCGACACCTTCGGTCCGCTCGGCCCGGCCATCGCCGTGGGACTCGATCCGAAACCTTCGAAGCTCACCACGCGGCTGAACGGCGCCGTGGTCCAGGAGCAGTTCGTTTCGGACTTACTCTTCGATTGCGATCGGATCGTGGCCTTCGCCTCGAAGTACGTGACACTTACTCCGGGCGACGTCATTTACACCGGAACTCCGGGCACCACCAAGGCGATGTCCCCGGGCGACGTGGTGGAAGTGCATATCGACGGCATCGGCACCCTGCGCAACCCGGTGAAGGCGGGCTAAACTGGCTCGATGAACCGCCGGAGTTTCCTGGGCGCGCTTGGCGCGGGCGCCGCCGCGACGCTGTCCGCGCGTATCCCGCGCCCGCTGATCTCCGCCGCCACCATGCAGTCGCGCCTGGAGGCGCTCAGCGTGTTCGGCCGGCCGCCCGGTGGCACGTTTCAGGACGGAGTCAGCCGCGTGGGCTACTCCGACGCCGATCTCGCCGGAAGGAAGTTCGTGATCGGCCTGATGCGCGAAGCCGGCGCCCAGGTGCGCATCGACGCCGCCGGCAATATCTTCGCCGGGCGCCCAGGCAAAGACCCGTCGCTGCCGCCCCTGCTGTTCGGCTCGCACATCGATTCGGTGCCCAACGGCGGGAACTTCGACGGCACGCTCGGCTCGCTGGCTTCGATCGAAATCCTGAGGACCTTGCACGATCAGAAAATCGAAACCCGCCGGCCGCTCACCGCCGTGGTCTGGGCTTGCGAGGAGGCGTCCTTCGCCGGTGCTAGCCTCAACGGCAGCCGGATCGCCGCCGGCACGCACCGGCCCGAAGAACTGAACCTCGTCTCGCGCGGCCTCACCAAGGCCGAGGCCATCCGGCGCGTGGGCGGCGATCCGGCGCGCCTCGAATCGGCGCTCGTCGCCAAAGGCGCCTATCACGCCTACCTGGAGCTGCACATCGAGCAAGGCGGCACGCTCGCCCGCGACGGCGTGCCCATCGGCGTGGTCAACGGCATTGTCGCGATCGACGACTATGACGTGGTGATCCAGGGCGTGCCCAACCACGCCGGCACCACGCCGATGCCAGACCGCCGGGACGCGATGATCGCCGCCGCCGCCCTCACCCTCGCCGTGCGCGAAACCGTCACCGCCGAGCCGGGTGCCCAGGTCGGCACCGTCGGCCACCTGGAAGTGATTCCGAACGCGGTGAACGTCGTGCCGGGCGAAGTGCGGATGAGTATCGAGTTTCGCGATCTCTCTTCGGCCAAGCTCGATCGCCTGGGCCAAACCATCCGGGCCCGCGCCGCCGCCATCGCCGCCGAGACCCGAACCACCATCCAGGTGACCCGCGCGCTGCGTCATGAAGCCGCGTTGGCCGCCCCCGAGATCCAGCGCGTGATCGAAGCGGCCGCCTCGCGTCTCCGGCTGGACGCGCGGCGCCTCCCCAGCGGCGCGGGGCACGATGCGCAAATGATGGCCACACGCATGCCCATGGGGATGATCTTCGTGCCCAGCGTAGGCGGCGTCAGCCACTCACCCAAGGAACTCACCGCCTGGCAGGACTGCGCCAACGGCGCTACCATGCTGCTGGAGACCGTTCTCGATCTGGCCGCCTGAGTCTTGCCATGCGACTCCTCGCGCTGTGTCTCATCGCCACCGCCCTCTCCGCCGAGGTCCGCACCGTTCGCCTCAATCCGGCACGCACCGCGGCGCGCACAGAGTTCGCTTTCCGCGCGGCGGGCCTCTATCCACCCGGCCCGAAGGCGCGCGTGCGCGTCTCAACGGACGGCCTGCGATGGTCGGACTGGACGGCGGTTGAGCGCGAGTCCGAAGACAGCGGCGCCTTCGTCTTCTTCGACCAGCCGCAGCGGTGGATCGAAGTGGATCCGCCATCGGCCGTGTTGCTCATCGATCCGGGCGTGAGCCCGGCCCTGCCCCGCGAGAAGCGCGCGCCACCCTCCGCCGCGACCGAGACACCGCGCGCCGTGAGCCGCACCGAGTGGGGCTGTCCACCTGAAACCTGCTTCTTCCGCGGTGGCTCTCCCGCCTACGCCACCGTCACGCACCTCGTCGTCCATCACACGGCGGGCGCGAACTCGGCTTCCGACTGGCCGGCTGTGGTGCGCTCCATCTGGACCTTGCACGTGGTGGGCAACGGGTGGAGCGACATCGGCTACAACTACCTGATCGATCCGAATGGCGTGCTCTACGAGGGACGGCAGGGCGGCGATGGCGTGATCGGAGCCCACTTCTCCGGCGTTAACACCGGCACGATGGGTGTCTCCGTGATCGGGACCTACTCGACCCTGCCGCCTTCCGAAGCCGCCCTCCGTACGCTCACGCAGATGCTCGCCTGGCACGCGAACCGCTGGACCCTGGACCCTGCGGGCGAAGCGCTCCACGCCGCCAGCCAACTCCGGCTGAACGTGATCGGCGGCCATCGCGACGCCGGGCTCTCGCCGCGCGCTTCGGGCGGAACGGAGTGCCCGGGGAACGGCGTCTACGCCTCGCTCCACCGCCTGCGCTCGGACGTGAACCGGATGCTGCGTGGCGAGTGCGCGCTCCGCGTGGTCGCCCCGCGCGTGTGCTTCGCGGCGGAGGGTGGTTCGGTCGCCCTCACCGTCGAAGCCCCGGCGGGCTGCCTATTCAGCGTTGAAAGCCGGGATCCCTGGATCGCGGCCGCCCCGGATGGACGTCTGACCATCGCCGCCAACGGGGGCGCCCGCCGCTCCGGCACGGTCTCGATCGCCGGCCAGGACCTCCTGTTGTCGCAGGCCGCCGCAGGCGAAGGTCCCCTTCCCTGCCCTCTTCCGCGCGGTATCGTGTCCGCGGGGGCCGTCGATACCCGGCCCGTGGTCAACGGTTCGCTCGTGTCCATTTACGGTTCGGATCTCGCGTCCGCGGCGGAGGCGGCGCCGGATGGCACGTTGCCCACTTCGCTCGCCGGCGTGTCGGTCTTGGTGAACGGCGCCCGCGCGCTGCCGTTGTTGTTTGTGAGCCCAGGCCAGATCAACGCGCAATTGCCCACCGGCATCAACACCGGCTCCGCCCGGCTCACGGTGACCGCGGGCGGCGTGCGCGGGCCCGAGTCGCTGTTCTGGATCACCGAAGCCGCGCCCGCTTTGTTTCTCGCGCAGAACCATGAGGACGGCCGGGCCAACACAGCGGACACTCCCGTGCGCGCGGGTTCGCCGTTGATCGTCTACCTGACGGGCGGCGGTCCCGTCGCCGGCGCACTACCCGCCGCCGGGACGCCCAATCCCTGGGAACCGGCCGCCATCCGCCTTCCCTGGTCGGTCCGGATCGGCAGCCGCGCCGTCGAAGGCCTTTACCTCGGCCTCACGCCGGGGTTCGCCGGTCTCTACCAGGCGAATGTGATCGTGCCCCCGGATCTCGCCGCCGGAGAGCATCGCCTGACAGTCACCGTCGCCGGCTCGGAGTCGGCCCCGGTCACCGTGTTCGTCCGGTAGCGCCGCCCTCGGTCAGAGAAACTCGTTGTGCGTGGAACTCACGATCAGCAGCAGGCATCCGCCCCGCGTTGTGCTCGGCTCGTGGATGCTGCTCATCGCCGCGGCCATGTAGTCCCCGGCCGCAAATTCCCGCTCGCCGAACTGCAGGTCCCCTTCGACCACGAAGCACTGTTCCACGCTCGCGTGCCGGTGGCTGGGATAGACCGATCCCGGCTCCATCCGAATGAGCACCGTCATCGACTTGTTGGCGCGGTCGTGGTAGAGGCGCTTCATGGTGACCCCGTCGAAGCCCGTACTCACCCACTCCTCTTCCTCCGCGCGGACCACAGTCAAATCCGGTCTGGCCCGCCGCGCCGACTCGAGCACGCTCGCCCGCAGACTCTCCGGCGGCGCCACCTCGGGAACGGCAAACGCGAGCGACTCCACCGTCCCCCGCAGGGAGCGCACTTCTTCCGCGCACTCGCGACACCCCCCCGCCAGGTGGCTCTTCACAGCCGCGGCCTCATCCCCTTGCAGCGATCCGAGCGCATACAGCACGGCCCACTCGCGCATCTGTTCATGAACCATGGCCGCTCTCCTCAACGCTCGCAAGCAGGTCCCTCAGCTTCGTGATGCCCAGCCGGATCCGTGTCTTCACCGTGCCCAAGGGCAGGGTCTTCCGTTCCGCCACCTCGGCATGCGACAACCCCTGAAAAAACGACAACTCGATCAGCTCCCTCTGTTCCTGCGGCAAGGCCGAAAGCGCGCCCCGCACCATCCGGCCGCGCTGCCCGAAGGAGTAGAGGTCCTCCGGCGCGGGGCGCGGATCGCGGAACTCAAACGGCGACTCGAGGCCCGTCTCACGCCTCGCCCGCTCCGTCCTCGCACGAACCCGGTCAATCGCCCGGCTGCGCGTCATCATCACCAGCCAGCCCAGGACACTACTCCGCGCCGGATCGTACGATCCCGCGCTCCGCCACACCTGTGAATAGACGTCCGCCGCAACTTCTTCCGCGTCCGCCGGATTGCCCACCACGCGCAGCGCCAGGCTGTAGACCAAAGTCGAGGTGGCATCGTACAAACGCGCGAGCGCGGACTCGTCCCCCGCGGCAATCTCCGCGATCCACGGAGCCCAGTGCTCCGACCGCTCCGTTCTTATAGCCGCCGCGGCAGCGCTCACAGAAGGGTCTACGGGACCGGGAGCGGCTTTGGATTCATCCATCGGGAAATCCCCCCGGGCAGAACTCCGGATGAGTATAACAAGGCGGCCGATCAGGGCTCCATCTCCCCAACTCGTGCGAAGCACCCCGGCGCAGGCGCTATCGGCCCACCTTGGCCACCTCGAGAAACGCCTTCGCCGCGTGGCTCAGCGCCCGCCGCGTCGGGTACACCAGCCGGATCTTCCGCTCCATCACCAACTCCGGCACTTTCACTTCCTTCAGCAGGCCCTGCTCGATCTCCTGCTCCACGCACATCTTGGGCAAGAACGCCACGCCCTCGTTGCGCTGCACCATCTTGCGAATGGTCTCGACGGTCGGCATTTCGACGTCCATGTTCAGCGTCACCCGCTGCCGTTGAAACTCCCGCAGGACGCCTTCGCGATAGGGCGAAACCACGTTGTGCGCGATGAACGTTTCCATGCCCAGTTCGGTGATCGAGACCTCCGCGCGGTCTGCGAACCGGTGGTCCGGGGCGACCACGAAGGCCAGGTGGTCGATGTAGATCACGGTCGAGACCAGCCGCTCGTCGTCCGGATCGTAGCTGATCACGCCCAACTCGAGGTCGCCGTCGATCAGCTCGTTCGGAATCTTGCTCGAAAGCGACCGCCGGACCTGCACTTTCACCTTTGGATACAGGCGGCGATACTGCTCGATATGCTGCAGCAGGTACAGCGACGTCGATTCGTTGGCGCCGATCGAGAGCCGGCCCGAGGAGTTGTCCCGCAACTCCGCCAGCGCGTTCTCCAATTCGCGTTCCAGGTTGTCGAAGCGCCGGGCGAACTCCACCACGATCCGGCCCGCGTCGGTGAGCAGCAGTTCACGGCCCGACCGGTCGATCAGCTTCTCGCCGAGTTCGGTTTCCAGGCGCTGCACGGCGAGGGAGATGGCGGGTTGGGTGCGCAGTAGCTTCTCGCCGGCCCGGGAGAAGCTGCGTTCCGTCGCCACCGCCAGGAAGACCCGAAGTGCATATAGTTCCATGGGATGGTATTGCCGTTTCTTATTCTATCACCAAAGCGAATTGAATCCGGCGCTATTATAAATTTGCCATATCGTGGGGGCGCCGGGATAATAGTGGGAACCCAGGAGGCCCCACCGGGCCCCCGGCGTATCTCATTGAGTGAGCGCGTACCACGATGACTCAGGCACCTCTGCCCAACCGCGTATACATCTTCGACACCACGTTGCGTGACGGCGAGCAGTCGCCCGGCTGCTCCATGACCGTGCCGGAAAAGCTCCGGATGGCGCGAAAGCTGGTGGAACTCGGCGTGGACATTCTGGAAGCGGGCTTCCCGATCGCGTCCGAAGGCGACTATCAGGCGGTGTACGCAGTGAGCCAGGAGTTTCCCTGGGCTCAGGTGGCGGCCCTGGCCAGGGCGACGCCAGTGGACATTGAGCGGGCGGCGCGGGCGCTCGAGCCGGCCAAGCGGCCCCGGATTCACACCTTCATCGCCACCAGCGACATTCACCTGAAGTACAAACTGAAGAAGACGCGCGAACAGGTGCTGGACGAAGCGGTAGCGGCGATTGAACAGGCGCGGCGCTACGCCGACGACGTCGAGTTCTCGGCCGAAGACGCCACGCGGACCCCGATCGACTACCTGGAGGAGATCTGCCTGGCCGTGGTGGCCGCGGGCGCGCGCACCGTGAACCTGCCGGACACGGTGGGCTACTCGGTCCCCACAGAATACGGAGAGATGATCGGCCGGATCGCGCGCCTGCTGGGCGACTCGGCGATCGTGAGCGTGCACTGCCATGACGACCTGGGGCTGGCGGTGGCGAATTCCATCGCCGCCGTGGAGGCGGGCGCGCGGCAGATCGAATGCACCGTGAACGGCATTGGCGAACGCGCCGGAAACTGCTCTCTCGAAGAGGCCGTCATGGCCATGAAGGTCCGCAACGACCGGCTGCCCTACACCACCGGCATCGTCAGCGAGCAACTCTTCCCGGCCAGCCAGTTACTCACCGAACTGATCAGTTTCGGACCCCAGCCGAACAAGGCGATTGTGGGCCGTAACGCCTTTGCGCACGAAGCGGGCATTCATCAGGACGGCTACCTGAAGGAACGCACCACCTATGAGATCATCGATCCCAAAGCGGTGGGCGTACCGGAGAGCCGGCTGGTGCTCGGCAAGCACAGTGGCCGGCACGCGTTGAAGAAGCGGTGCGAGGACCTGGGGTATTCGCTCACCAGGGATGAACTGGACAAGGTGTACCAGGGGTTCATCGCATTGGCGGACCGCAAGAAGGGCGTGCTGGACGAGGAGATCGTGGCGCTCATCCGGCACCACACCCAGGCCACCGCGGCGGCGGCGGACTAGTAAGGACATCACCAGACCAGAATGCAGTTGAACATCTTGATTCTGCCGGGCGACGGCATCGGCACGGAAGTCACTTCCGAAGCCGTCAAGGTGCTGCGGCACGTCGCTCAGAAGTTCGGTCACACGCTGCGCCTCACGGAGGGATTGTTGGGCGGCGTCGCGATCCACCAGACCGGGACGCCCTTCCCCGAAGAGACGGCGCGGCTTGCCGTGGATGCCGACGCGACGCTGATGGGCGCCGTGGGCCTTCCGGAATTCGACAACGCACCGCCGGAAAAGCGCCCCGAGCGCGGGCTCCTGGGGATCCGCAAGACGCTCGGCGTGTACGCGAACCTGCGGCCGGTGCGCACGTACCGTTCGCTGATCGACTCCTCCCCGCTCAAGAACCACCTGGTGGAAGGCACGGACATGATCATCGTCCGCGAACTCACGGGCGGCATCTACTACGGTACGCCGCGCGGGATTTCCGGCTCGGGCGCCGACGAGCGCGCCGTGAACACCATGACCTACACCCGCGCCGAGATCGAGCGGATCGCGAAGATGGCCTTCGAACTGGCCAGCAACCGGCGGAAGAAGGTCGCGAGCGTCGACAAATCGAACGTGCTCGAGAACTCGCAGTTGTGGCGGCGCGTGGTTACCGAGGTGCACGCCGCTTACCAGGACGTCGACCTGGAGCACGTACTGGTGGACAACTGCGCGATGCAACTGGTGCTGAACCCCAAGCGTTTCGACATCGTGCTCACCGAGAACATGTTCGGCGATATCCTGAGCGACGAAGGCGCGGTGCTCGCGGGATCCATCGGCATGCTGCCTTCGGCGTCCATCGGCGCGCGCAAGGCGAGCGGCGCCTGGGTGGGTCTGTATGAGCCCGTGCACGGATCGGCGCCGGACATCGCAGGGCGGAACAAGGCGAACCCCCTCGGCGCGATCGGCTCCGTCGCGGCGATGTTCGAATACAGCTTCCAGTTGGGCCCGGAGGCGAAGGCGGTGTGGGCGGCCATCGAGACGGTGCTCGAAAGCGGGACCGTCACCGCCGATCTGAAACCAGCCGGGAAACCGGCGGCGACAACCGAAGTGGGAGACGCAGTCTGTGCCAGCATCTAAACCGCGCACGATCATTGAGAAGCTCTGGGATTCGCACGTGGTGGCGGAGAAGCCCGGCGCCCCCGCGCTGTTGTTCATCGATCTGCACCTGGTGCATGAAGTGACTTCGCCGCAGGCCTTCGACGGTCTGCGCGCGCGTGGTTTGAAGGTGCGGCGGCCGGACTTGACGCTGGCCACCACGGACCATTCCATTCCCACCGCGCCGCGCTCCCTGCCGATCGTCGACACGGTGGCGGCGGCCCAGGTGGAACGGCTGGAGGCGAACTGCCGGGAGTTCGGCATCCCCTGTTATGGCTTTCACAGCGAGAAGCAGGGCATCGTGCACGTGATCGGGCCCGAGCAGGGCTTCACGCAGCCGGGCATGACGGTGGTCTGCGGCGATAGCCATACCGCCACGCATGGGGCCTTTGGCGCGCTCGCCTTCGGCATCGGCACCAGCGAAGTGGAGCACGTGCTGGCCACCCAGTGCCTCTTGCAGCGCAAGTCCCGGACGTACGAAATCCATGTGGACGGCGCTTTGAAGGACGGCGTTACCGCCAAGGACATCATTCTTGCCGTGATCGCCCGCATCGGCATCGGCGGGGGCACAGGATGCGTGATTGAGTACACCGGCCCGGCCATCCGCGCCCTCTCCATGGAAGAGCGGATGACCGTGTGCAATATGTCGATTGAGGGCGGCGCGCGCGCCGGCTTGATCGCACCCGACGACACGACCTACCAATACCTGAGCGGCCGGCCCGCGGCGCCGAAGGGCGCGGAGTGGGAGCGGGCGCTGGCGCGCTGGAAGGCGCTACCCTCCGACGACGGCGCGGTCTACGACCAGCGGCTGTCGCTCGACGCTTCCGCCCTCGAACCGATGATCACCTTCGGAACGAATCCGGGCATGGGCATGGCCATCAGTGGGACGGTGCCCGATCCGGCCACGGTGGTCGACGCGCTGGAACGCGACACGCTGGCCAAGGCGCTCCGTTACATGGACCTGGAGCCGGGCAAACCCCTGGCCGGCAAGCCGGTGAACGTGGTGTTCATCGGAAGTTGCACCAACTCGCGCATGAGCGACCTGCGCGCCGCGGCGCAGGTTCTGAAGGGCCGCAAGGTGAATCCCAAGGTGCGCACCCTGGTGGTTCCCGGTTCCATGCAGATCAAGGAGCAGGCCCAGGCCGAGGGGCTCGACCGCATCTTCCGCGAGGCGGGCGCGGAGTGGCGCGAGGCGGGCTGCTCCATGTGCATCGCCATGAACGGCGACCAACTCGCGCCCGGCGAATACAGCGTTTCGACCAGCAATCGCAACTTCGAGGGGCGGCAAGGCAAAGGCGGGCGGACGTTCCTGGCCAGCCCCCTGACCGCGGCCGCCAGCGCTGTTACCGGCGTGGTGACCGATCCGCGCACCCTGGCATAAGGACACTGGCATGACCAAGTTCACACCGTTCGAGAGCCGGCTGGTGACGATGCCGGTGGACAACATCGATACCGACCAGATCATTCCCGCGCGGTTCTTGAAGACGATTTCCAAAGCCGGCCTCGGCGACCAGTTGTTCTACGACTGGCGATACGACGAATCGGGTGCGCCCAAAGCGGACTTCGTTTTGAATACCCCCGGCGCGAAATCGTCCGAGGTGCTGCTCGCCGGAGACAACTTCGGCTGCGGGAGCTCGCGCGAGCACGCCCCCTGGGCGCTCACCCAGTACGGCTTCCGCGCCGTGATCTCGACGTCGTTCGCGGACATCTTCAAACAGAACAGTCTGAAGAATTCGTTGTTGCCGATCACCGTCCCGAAGGACGTGCACGCGTGGCTCTTCGGCCATTCCTCGGGCACGGTAAAGGTCGATTTAGCGTCACAGACCCTGACGCTCGCCGACGGCCGGAGTGTGGAGTTCCCGGTGGATGCATTCTCGAAGCACTGCCTGCTGGAAGGCGTCGACGAACTCGGCTACATCCTGCAGCAGGAAGCGGCGATCGCGGCCTTCGAAGCCCAGCGGCCCTGGTCGCCCAACACGACGGGAGCGTAGCGCGGCGCCTGGGCAGCGCACGTAGCCATTTAGAAAAAGTGGTATATTTTTTCTAAATCGTGGCAGTGCAGCATGGCCAAGCAAACGATGACAAATCAGGTGGTTGAGCGCGTCCGGCACTTCAAACCGGGGCGCGCTTTCATGGCCAAAGATTTCCTGGACATAGCGAGCCGTGGAACGGTCGACATGGCACTCTCTGCCCTGGTCCGGGAGGGGAAGATCCGAAGGATTCAACGCGGCCTCTATGACCTTCCGAAGACCGTTCCGGAGCTCGGAGGCGTGCTGAGCGTAGACATCGATCAAGCTGCTCGCGCGCTCGCGCGGCGCTTTCATTGGACGATAGTACCCGGAGGAGCCTGGGCAGCGAACCTGCTTGGCCTTTCCACGCAAGTCCCAGCAAAGGTCGTCTACCTCTCCGATGGGCCAAATAAGAAAATTCAGGTCGGGCGGCGAGTGCTGCATTTCAAGCATGCCCGTCCACATGTGCTCGGCGAGCATCAGGGGAAGTCCGCACTTGTGATCGAAGCGCTGCGTCACCTCGGCAAAGAGCATATGGATGACGAAGTCGTCTTGCGTCTACGAACCCAGTTGTCAGATCCTGACAAACGCAGGCTCATCAAGGCAACCCGATTCGGAGTCGAATGGATCTATGAGACTGCGAAGAAGATTGCCGAGAAGCCCGATTGAACAAAGTCGCTCTGCTTGCCGCTACGAACCGTGCCGAGCTTTTCGCGGAGACTGCGAGCCGGCTCGGGCTCCCGGATTCTCTCGTCGAAAAAGACTTTTGGGTCTGCTGGATGCTCGCGCAGCTCTTCTCGATTGAAGAGTTCAAGGGACGACTTCTCTTCAAAGGCGGCACATCGCTCTCCAAAGTGTTTGGCGCGATAGCGCGCTTTTCCGAAGACATCGATCTCGCGGTCGATTACGCGATGCTCGGCTTTACCGGGCCAACTGACCCCAATTCGGAAACACTGTCCCGCACCAAACAGCAGGCCATCCTTGAAGAGATGCTTGCCGCGTGCCGGGCGTACATAAAGGGAGAGTTTATTGACCGGCTACGGGCGCGTTGCAGAGAGGTACTGGGGCCCGAGGCGAAGGGCGGATGGACCTTGAGCGTTGACGTCCAAAGTCCCGATATCGTCCGTCTTGAGTATCCGAGAGCGGTGCGGCAGAACGTTGCCTACATCGTTCCCCAGGTGCAAGCGGATCTTCTATCCATGTGCCTGGGCACAATATCCCCTCGCCTCCCCTGGCACGTTTCGCATCGTGCCACCGGAAGCACGGGTCAAGACTCTTCGGCAGGATTACCGGGAAATGGGTGTCATGATCTTCGGCGAGCCGCCACGTTTTGAGACTATTCTCGAAACGCTCGCTGCTTTGGAAAGTGAACTCAACTTTCTGAAGAAGAATGACCAACGGTAGCGTCATGAAGGGCACTAACACTTCTTCTCCTGGCCGACCGATTGTGAGCGCGGGATCTGGCCAGGTACAAGAGCGTATTGTTAGCGGCTTGAACCGAAGCCGCCTGTGTGACAAGATGCTCTTTGTCTGGCATGCGCTTCGAAGACACGTCACGGCGCTTATGGCTCCCAGTAGTCCTGGTAGTTTGTGCCGGCCTGTCCCGCGCGCAGGAGCCGCTGGCGGGATCCTTCGAGCGCGTTCGCGATCTCTCCCGTGCTCTACTGCTCTCCGAAACGCTGGACGCTGAGCTGTTGCGCGAGCGCGCGAACACGTTGCCGGCGCTGAGCCGTCGCGATCCAGGGCGGGCGCTGCCCTTGTTCTACTCGACCCCCAAGCTGCAGGAACTGGCGTCCAAGCGTGGTTTCGATTCCGCTCTTGTCGAGTCATACGGTCGTTGGGAGTCGCAACTGGACCTCATGTATGAGGACGACTTTGACCGCGGCACGAGCGTGCTGGTGGGTCATTTCACCGACCCGGCCGGCGTCCGCCGCGAAGTCCGGTTCGGCGTTGAGCCGCCGTCCGGCGCGGTTTGCGGCACCAGGGTAGAGTTCACCGGCTACGAATTGGGCGGCCTCATTGTCGCGGATTCGGCCCGCCTCGCCGAGTCTCCGGGAGCGGGTCTCACTTGCAGCACTACCGGCGAACAGAAGACCTTAGTGCTCCTGGTGTACAACCCCAGTACCGGGCCCGGACCGTATTCCACAGCCGAAGTTACACAGGGATATTTCAACGAAAACGGACCTTCACTTACACATTTTTGGCGCGAGGTCTCCTATGGGAAGGCGTGGGCGTCGGGTCAAGCCCTTGGGTGGTTCGCCCTGGATCGCGACTATCACTGCGGCGAAACCAACGAACTGCTCCAGGCGGCGATTCGTGCCGCCGACGGCGCAGCGGATTTCCGTAACTACACGCGGATCTTTCTGATCATTCCCAATCTGCCCAACTCCCCGCAAGGCCCGTGCGGTTGGAGCGGAATGGCCACGCTCGGCTGCCGGTCACTCACCTCCGCAGACGGGGATTTCCAATCTTCCATCTCCTGGAATGTTCACAGCAGCGGGATTGGAGACCGTCCCTTCCTTTACCTCGCGGTCCATGAGGGCGGCCATAACCTCGGTCTCCGCCACTCCTCTTCGCGGCTCTTCCGTAACTCCCAGGGAGTCCCGGAAACGATCGGCCAACTGGGCGAGCCTGGTGAGATCGGCGAGTACGGCGATTGGTTCTCCGTCATGGGCCTCGGCTTCGGTCATTACGTCGTGCAACACAAGCTGCAGTTGGGTTGGCTGGGCAGCCAGAACGTGACTGAGTTCGACAGCGGCACCCGGACCGTGGAAGCCGTTCACATTGCTCCGCCCGGAATCAAGGCGCTGAAGGTGCGCCGGAGTGGTGACCGCTACCTTTGGTTTGAATACAACCGGCCCTTCGGCTATTACCAGTCGGGACTGGCTCCGGCCATGTTCACAGGCGCGGCAGTCCGTTACGAGGATGAGCACCAGCGCGCGGTGCCGAGAACCCACCTGCTTGACTTTGCGCCGGCCACCGTCGGGAACCTGGACGATGCGGCCTTGACGCCTGGGCCGCTTTGGTTGGACCCCTACTCGCCGCTCTCGCTTCGGGTGGTGGCGGCGGGCGACACCGCGTTGGCTCTTTCGGTGAACGAATCCCCCCCGTGCGTTTCCCTTTCTCCGTCCAGCGCCGCGCACCCCGCCACTGGCTCGACCGGCTCCATTCAGGTAACCGCCGCGGCGGGTTGTTCCTGGACCGTTTCGTCGTTCGACCCGTGGATCAAGATTCTCACACCCGGTGGCACGGGCTCAGGCGCCGTACAGTATGCGCTCGACCCCGCTTCGCTCCCGAAACCGCGAACCGGAACGATCCTCATCGGAAGAATGCCATTCACAATCACGCAGGCGGGAGTCGCCGTTCCACCTACTGTCCTCAGAGTCGAACCAGCCACCGGAAGCGGCGCGCGCCAACTGTTTTCCTTCACGTTCACTGACGAAAACGATCCCGCGGAAGCCGCGGTCTTTCATGTCCTGTTCAATTCCACGCTCAGTTTCGCCGGCGGGTGCGGTTTCCAGTACACCCGAGCGACCAACACCATTCGCATCCTCAGCGCCGACGGCAGCGGTTGGGGCGCGAGTTCGACCGGCGGGCAGACTTTGTCGAATGGACGTTGCACCCTGCACCACTTCTACACGGCCACTCCGGCGGGCAACGAGTTTCAACTTCGTGTCTCGGTCGCCTTCGGCACTCGTCTGCTAGGCGATTTGAAGGTCTACGCACAGGCCCAGGACTCGGGCTTTCTTGGGAGCGGGTGGAGCCAACTGGGGACATGGACTTCGACCAACCTGCCGCCCGTCGTCAAGGTGAACACACCCCTGCCCGAATCGGGCGTCAGCCTGCCTTTCTCGTTGCGGATCGAAGACGAAAACGACCCCGGTGAGATCCAATTCTTCCGTCTCCTATTGAATTCGGAGTTAAGTTTCGCCGGCGCTTGCATCCTCGACTTGAACCTGAGCGCAGGAACGGCCCGCTTGGGGACCGGCGGCAATTTCTCGCAATCCTTTCCGCTCGCCAGCGCCTTCGAAATCCCACCGAACGAGTACTGTGCCGTGGAGTCGCTCTGGACCAGCGTTTCGCCCTAC
>DALYJJ010000133.1:0-15680 GCA_031969915.1 Bryobacteraceae bacterium
AAGACGGGCAGGAAGCCGATGATGGTGGTCAGCGTCGCGGTGACGATGCCGGGCGCGACCTCGCGGGCGCCGGCGATCACCGCCTCGATCACGCGCGGATCCGCCGGCGAGCGCAGCGGCGGTTCATTCGCCTCGGCGGCCCTGCGCTTGCGCTCCACCAGGTGCTGCAACTGGCGTACGTTGCCCGGCCAGGTGTACTCCTGCATCGCACGCAGCCCGGATTCGACGAGCCTGGTGTGCTGGCCGTACCGCTCGTTGTAGCGCTTGAGGAAGAAATTGGCGAGCAGCGCCACGTCACCGCCCCGCTCCCGGAGCGGGGGCACGAGAATTCGCATCACGTTCAGGCGGTACCACAGGTCTTCCCGGAACTTGCGTTCGTCCACCAGCTTTCGCAAATCGCGGTTGGTGGCCGCGACAATCCGCACATCCACTTTCCGTCCCTTCGCGGAGCCGATGGGACGCACCTCGCGCTCCTGGAGGAAACGAAGCATGCGCTGCTGGAACGCGAGGTCGATCTCGCCGATTTCATCGAGGAACACGGTCCCCTGATGCGCCGCTTCAAACACGCCCACGCGATCGCGGTCCGCGCCGGTATACGAACCGCGGAGCGCGCCGAACAATTCGCTTTCCAGGAGGCTGGGCGCGATCGCCGCGCAATCGACGGGAAGAAACACGCTCGCCACGCGCGGGCTGTTCTGATGAACCATCCGGGCGATCAGTTCCTTGCCCGTTCCGGTCTCGCCTTCGATCAGCACCGTGATGTCGGTCGGCGCCACGACGGAGATGGTCTTGTAGATCTCGACCATCTTGGGCGAACTCCCAATCCACTCGGTTGGGGGCAGATCGTCGATGGTGGCGTCCTCTTCCTCTTCGACGAACGGCGCGCGCTGCGCCTCGGCACGCTGGAGCACGTCGAGCAGGCGGTCGAGTTCGAAGGGCTTGGCCACGTAATCGAACGCGCCGCCGCGGGTGGCCGCCATGACGGTCTCCATGCTGGCGCGGGCGGTCATCAGAATGACGGTGCAGGCGGAGTCGCGTTGTTTGGCTCTTTCGAGCACGTCGAGGCCGGTCCGTTCATCCAGATAGATGTCGGAGAGCACGATCGGATAGGCGTGTTGATCGAGCCGCGCCAGCGCCTCTCGCGTGGAGGACACCGCTTCCACGGGATAGCCTTCCAGTTCGAGGAACGTGACGATGGTGGAACGGACGCCGCTGTCGTCTTCGACGACGAGCACCTTGGGCTTGCCGGACATAGCTACCGCGAAACCACCATCGTATCAGGCGCGGCAGGCGCACCCGCCTGGGCCGGAAGCACGATGGTGAAGCTGGAACCCTTCCCGGGCGCGCTGGCGACTTCCATCGTGCCCTCGTGCGCGGTGACGATCTGCTCGACGATCGAGAGGCCGATGCCGGTGCCCACTTCGCCCGAGGTCACCGCCTGCTTGGTCCGGTAGAACCTGCGAAAGATCTGCCGCAGTTCGGATTCGTCCATGCCGATACCCTGGTCGGTTACGGTCAAGCGGCAAGCGCCGCCGCCGAACTGGACCCGCACATCGACGCGCGTCTCCTCCGGCGAATACTTGATGGCGTTGGTGAGCAGGTTGTAGAGGGCGTACTCCATCAATTCGCGATCGCCGGTGAGGCGCACCGGGGGCACGGGCGCCACCTGCACCGCGATGCGCTTCCGTTCCGCCACCTGCCTGACGCGCTCCACGCACACGTCCACAAGCGGCGAGGCCTCGAACGGCTCGCGCTTGAGCTCCATCTGTCCGGCGGTCAGCCGCTCGACGTCGAGAAACGTCTGGATCATGCGTCCGAGGCGGCGCGATTCGGCATGGATGGTCTGTGCGATGTGCTTGCGCTTTTCCTCGGGGAGGTTGTAGCGCGACATGATTTCGCTCGAACCCTGAATGGCGGTGAGGGGCGTGCGCATCTCGTGGGTGACGAAGTGAATCGCCTGCTGGTACCGGGCGCGATCGTCCTCGGTCTTGCGCAACTGGCTGCGCACGACGAAGTGCTTCCACATTCCCGCGCCTACCACGGAGAGCCACGCCGCGCCCAACGGGGCGAACAGAGGAAACACGACGCCATTCTGAAAGAGCAGGTGCGGCGCGGCGTGGGCGGCGGCCAGGACGAGGCCCGCAGCGGCGTAGGCGCGCGCGCCGGAGAGATACCAGAGAGCGAACCCGGCGGAAACGGCGATGAGCAGACACGCGAAGACGGCCGCGGCGGTTCCGGCCTCGCGGAAGAACACGCCGCCGGCGAGAGTTTCGAAGGCGTGGGCGTGGATTTCCACGCCGGGCATCTGCGACGACCCGCTGGTGGGCGTCATCAGGCGGTCGCGGGCCATGTTCTGGGCCACCACGCCTACGAACACCGCGCGGTCGCGGAAGCGCTCGCGCAGCTCGGGGTTCCGCTTGAGATCCAGGAGACTGATGCGCGGAACACCGTCGGGCCGGTAGCGGATGAGCATCTTCCGTCCGCCCGCGCGATGCACGGGCGCGACGGTTCCGGCGACTTCCAGATCCTGTGGGCTCTCGGTGATCGAGCCGGCGCGGGAATACAGCCGGAAGGTCTCCAGAGCGAGAGCCCAACGCCGGTCGCGCCCGACGATCACTTCGAGCGGGAGGGCGCGGTTGACCGAGTCGAGCGGATCGGGGAGGGCGTGCACGTGTCCGACCGCTTTCGCGAGCTTTCGGAATCGCGCCAGGGGCTCTTGCCAGGCGCGTCCGCCGGGCATCTCGTCGCTCGGCAGCACCACGGCGGGCAGAGCCGCGAGCGCCGCTTCCAAGCGCCCGTCCAGAGCTTCGTCCTCAGCGTCCACGAGGGCGATGTCCACCGCCACGACCCGCGGCTGCGCGGCCTTCAAGGTTTCCAGCCCTTCGGCGAGAAACGAGCGTAAGCGGCGCTGGCCGCCCAACTCGAGCAGCGTCGCCTCATCCACGGTCAACAGGATGGAGCGCGGTTCACCCTCGCTTCGCACGTAGGCGCGAAACATCCAGTCGTATGCGTCGTTGTCGATCTGGGTAGCGAAGGAAGTGAGGCCGGCGGCGGCCGCGAGGAGAAATGCCGCGGCCAGGAGTGCAATGTAGCCAAACCTCTGGCGCGCGCGGGACTGCATGAGTAAGTATGAGTATACCCGTGCTCTGGTATTGGTTTCTCGCGATTCCCACTCTGCTTCTGGCGCTCGAGTCACTGCGCGGCGAAGGCCGGCGGCGCCGGTATTTCGAAAGCCGGCTCCCCACGCCCGAACCCGGCGTTTGCCCGCCGGCCACGGTCATCGTGCCGGTGAAGGGCCCGGACGAGGGCCTTCGCGAGAACCTCGCCTCGCTCGCCGCGCTCGACTACCCGGACTACGAACTGATCGTGGTGGCGCGCCGCGAGGAAGACCTCGACCGATCGGCTGTTCCTGCCTCGGCGCGGGTGCTCATCGCCGACGGCCGCTTTGAGCCGCCCTGCGGGGAGAAGATCGAGAACCTGCTGGCCGCCGTGGGCCGCGCCCGCGGGAAGAGCGAGGTGTTCGCCTTCGCCGACTCCGACGGCGAGGTTCGCGCCGGCTGGCTGCGCGCCCTTGTGGCGGCGCTCGAAGAGCCCCGCGCCGGCGCGGCCACGGGTTACCGCTGGCACGTCCCGGCTCGCCCGAACGCGGCCTCGCTGTTCCGGTCCGCCTGGAACGGCGTGATCTACGGCGGCATGGGCGACGGAGACAACCGCTTCGCCTGGGGCGGCGCGATGGCCATCCGGCGGGAGACCTTTTACGAGACCGACGTTCCGGCCTACTGGCGGGCGGCGATCAGCGACGACTACCGTCTCTCGCGGGCCGTTCACGCGGCTGGCCTTCGGATCGTGTTCGCCCCCGGGGCCACCGTCGCCGCACGGGACCGCACCGACTGGCCGGAGTTCCTCGGGTGGATCCGGCGCCAGTTGATGATCACGCGGGCCAACGCGCCGCGGCTCTGGTGGCTCGGTTTCCTGGCGCACGTTTTGTATTGCGCCACGATGGCCGCGTCGCTGGCGGCGCTGCCCTCGCCGGGGGCCGCTCTGGTGTTCGCGGCGCAACTGACCGCCGGATGCATCAAGGGACGCAACCGTCTGCGTCTGGCGGCGCTGGCGCTGCCGCATCTGGCCGCGGAGCTGCGGTCGCAAAGCGCGACGCAGGTATGGGCTTCTCCGGTGGTGACCTGGATCTGGCTCTGGTCGTTCGCCGCTTCCGCGTTCGGGCGCACCATTGTGTGGCGCGGCCGACGGTACCGCCTATAGCAGTTTGAGCGCGGCGTTCCCGGCCGGCCCTTCATAGAGCAACTCAACCGATTTCAAGTTCTTCGTCTTCCCGCGAAAGTAGAAGTAGAGGTAACCACGCCCGGGCTTTTCGCGCGGACCCTCGACGAGCGCCCCGGCGACGGCGGCCTGATCCGCGGTCAGGGGCGGCTGCTCGGGTTCGGCCTGCGGCTCGGCGCCAGGCGCTCGCGGCGGCGCGGGCAGGCGGCCCTGCGCGGGCCGCGTATCGCCGGGAAACCGGGGCTCGGGAGTTCTGCGGCCCAGGATCACTGGCCCCGCGCTCGCCTCCAACCCGGGACGCCGCTCCCAATCCTCGTACTTGATCGCGGCGGCAACGGCCGAAGGGGACTGCGCGGACAAGGTCTCCTTGCCGTTCAGCCGGAGGCGGAACTGCGAGTGCTTCACTTCGACGGGTGTCCGCGGCGCCGGGTACACTCCCACTTCGACCACCAGGTGGTCTTCGGTGAGGAAACTCTTGCCCTGGAGCGAAAAGCTGCGCGCCAGGTACTCTGCGCCGAGGGAACAGCTCTGGAGGTCCCTGTGCGCCGGATAATCGGAAGCCTTGGGGAGAGGTTCGTTGCCCACTGCCGCCACGGCAATCACAAAAGCGAGGAGCCCACGCACCATGCCCGAAGTATAATTCTTCCTATCCTTCCCATGCGCCTGCTGCTTGCGTTGGTCATCGTGTCGGCATTGCCGGCGGCTCCGCTCAAGCGGGAGATCGAGAGACTGTTGGCTTCGGCGCCGATGTCGCAACGCGCGCACTGGGGCATCCGCGCGGTTCGGCTGGACAACGGCAAGGTGCTTTACGAACGGCAGCCTCGGAGCTTTTTCACGCCCGCTTCGAACACCAAGCTCTTCTCCACGGCGCTCGGCCTCGCGCGTCTGGGGCCGGCGCATCGCTTTCTGACACGGGTCGCCGGCGACGCGGCTCCGGACGCGGAGGGGCGCCTGCGGGGCGATCTGCGGCTGATCGGCGGGGGCGATCCCACGCTCACCGCCCGTTCATTTCCCTACGACAAGACCGGCGTCCGGGGGGAACCGTTACGCGCGATCGAGGAGCTCGCCGCGCAGGTGGCCGCCCGTGGGGTTCGGGTGATCGACGGGGACATTGCGGGCGACGACCGGGCCTATCCGTGGGAGCCCTACCCGGACGGCTGGGGCATTCAAGACGTAGTCTGGGAATACGGCGCCCCGGTGAGCGCGCTCACCATCAACGACAACGCTGTGCGCCTCCGGGTACGGCCGGCCGCGCCAGGCCAATCGGCGATCGTCTCACTGGACCCGGCGATCGATCATTACGTCATTCACGATCGCGTGCTCACGGTGGACGGCGGCGACGGCCGGGTGGACGTGGACCGCCTGCCGGGATCGAACGAACTGCGGATCACGGGTTCCCTGCGCGCGGGCGGGATCGGCTATTCGACGCTGATCGCGATCGACGACCCGGCGCTGTACGGCGCGCGTGCGCTGCGCGAGGCGCTGGTCCGCCGGGGCATCGTGGTGCGCGGACACGCCAAGGCGCTGCACCGTCTGCCGGGCGAAGCCGCTCCGGGGCCCCCCGCGCCCGGCACTGTGCTCGCGACCCGCGAATCCCCGCCGCTCGCCGAAATCCTGAAGGTAATCGACAAGGTGAGCCAGAACCTCTATGCGGAACTGGTGCTGCGCGAAGTGGCGCGAGTGAAGCGGGGCGACGGGAGCCGGCCCGCCGCGCTGGAGGAGATGCGCGCTTTCCTGGCCGAAGCGGGGATCGCCAAGGAAGACTACCGGCTCGAAGACGGCAGTGGTCTCTCGCGCCTCGGCCTGATCACGCCGGAGGTGGTCACCGCGCTGCTGGCGCACATGGCGAAGTCGCCGCACGCCGAGGTGTGGTTCGACCTGCTGCCCGTTGCCGGTGTGGACGGCACGCTCGAGAACCGCTTCAAGGACGCCCCTGAGCCAGCCAGACGGATCGCCGCGAAGACCGGGTCATTGAGCCATGTGAACGCGCTGGGCGGGTACGCGGTGAACAGAAAAGGGCGGCGGATCGCTTTCTCGATTGTAGTGAACGCTTATCGAGGCTCCGCCAGCGAGGCCCGGGGCATCATTGACAAGATCGCGGTGTTGTTCGCGAACTCGGATTAGCAAAAACAGTTATAAATGAGAAGAAGCAGCTATGCCGATCTACGAGTACCTTTGCGAAGACTGCGGAAACCGTTTCGAGAAGCTGGTCCGCAACTCAGACACCGAGGGGCCGGCTTGCCCCTCCTGCGGAGAATCGCACTTGAAGCGGGAGCTCTCCACGTTTGCGGCCCACGCGAACGGGCGCTCGGCCGCTCCCGCACCCATGCCGGGCGGCTGCCCCGCGGGCATGTGCCGGACCCCGGGACTCTGCGGGCGGAATTGACGCCTACCGGCCCCCCGCCCCCTGACTTTCCGGACAGACGTCGCGCCAGCCCGCCGGCGCCGGCAGTGGCGGGAATGAGTCGCGGTGCGGCCCGGCGAGCCGTCCGAGTTCCGAGATGCGCCCGGTGAGCGCAGGGTGGGTGGAGAGGTACGAAGCGGGCGCGTCGGAGGCGAGTCCCATGGACTGCAGACGCGCGAGCAGCGAGGCCAGCCCGTCCGGCCGGATGCGCGCCTTGGCCAGCATCTCAATGGCGCGCCGGTCGGCTTCTTCTTCCTCGTCCCTTCGGTAGCCGATCTTCATCAACTCCGTCGCGGCAACGATCGCCATGGGCTGGCCGGAACTGTCGACGCTGAACATGGACAGGATCGCGCGCCCGGAGAACTCCCGCGCAATGCCCCGCGTGGGATGCTTGCGCAGCACGTGCTGCATCTCATGCGCGAGCACGCCCGCGAACTCCTCCGGCGTTTCCGCGGCATCCAGAAGCCCGCGAAAGAAGACGATCCGGCCCCCCGGGGCGGCGAACGCATTCGGAATCGGATTCCGGTCGTAGCTCAAGCGAAAGTCGTACGTCACTCCCGGGATGGTGGCCTTCAGGCGCGCGACGATCCCGGCCAGACCGCGCTGCGCGGCGTTGTCTGCGCAGCGCGACGCGGGCGGCGCGAGGATGGACGTCACCGCCGCACCCAGGCGTTCTTCTACCACCGGCGGGGCCAGTTCGGCCAATGCGTTGCCGAGCAGCGGCACGCCCCTGGAGTACACCAAACCACCCGCCGCCACCAGCGCAACGCACGCCAGAAGCAGCACCGGCCATCGCAGCGCATGAACGTTCACCGGAGGAGCGCGGTACTGGGCCAGCGCCGCCGGGAACCGCCCGTCCTCGACGATCAGCACTTCCGTGCCGCCCCGCCGCTCCAGACGCATCGGCCCGTTGTGCGTCGATGCCGCTTCGATCTCCTCGAAGCGCCACGTCACCGCCGGTTCGATCCCATCGATGCGCACGCCTTCGGCGGCCAGCGAGATCCGCACGTCCAGCCGGCGCGGGCTGCGGCCGTCGTAATAGTAGCCGGAGAACGATTCGGGCGCGGGTGCGATCATATGCCGAAGTCGAAGCCCAGGAAGTCAGCGAAGCTCTCGCCCACCGCGGCGGCAGATTGAGCCTCCTGCGCGATGGTGTCGAGCGCGAGTTCGCCCGTCAGTTGAATGTTCGACATCCAGTAGCCGACCGTCCTGGTCAGCACCCAGGGCGTTGCGAGGCCGAGCGTAAAGACCACCAGCAACAGGTTCACCGTATACAGCTTGAAGAGTCCCCAGCCCGTGGCGGTGCACCGGAACCGGGCGCCCGCAAAGGTGGTGTGCGCCCACTCGTAGCGTTGCTGCATCGCCGTCCACCAGGGAATCGCGATGCCGAAGGTAAGGTAGGAAAGAGGCAATGCGAGGATGTGAATTGGCAGTAAGTCGAGGCCGCGTCCATGATACCGCAAGGGCTCGTTTCCGAAGTAAGTTCCATCGGTGAGATACCGGCGGATTCTCGTTCTGAGGAATGGCATATAGAAACCCGCGGTGACGATCAGCAGCAGGTAGCTCTTGAGGTTCAGTCCGAGGAAGCCCCAGGTGGTCTTGCGGAACGAGAAACGGATCGCCCGCCAGGACATGCGGTTAATCCGGTACCGGTAGGCCCCGGCCAGCGCCAGCGGCCAGAGCAGCAGAATCACGGCCGTGGCCGCCAACTGGGCCACCCACACCGCGTGAATGCTCTGCCAGAACAACGGAAGCGCGTAAGGGAAAAAGACGATGAAGGCGAGCGCGGGCAGGCTCTTCAGCCATCCCACCAGCAACTCCCGCCCGTAGCCGTGGAAGGCGAACCGGTCGCCCTCGAACTCGATGTGGCTGTAAATGTACTTACGGACTTTGACCTTGCCCCAGAAATAGTAGATTCCGAGCGTAACGGCGGAGAGCAGGAGATTCACGATGCGGATGGAGAAGAGCGTACCGCCGTCGCCATGGAAAGAGAACAGGCGCGGCCTCGCCGGTTCCGCGGGCGGGCCGGGCACGGGTTGCGGCACCGGTTCCGGCGCGGCTTCGGGGGCGGCTTCGGGCGCGGCTTCGGATTCAGGCGAGACGGGCGTTTCCGCCACGGGCTCTGCCGCGTCAGACACCGCCGCGGCCGGTTCCCGCGCGGCCGCCGGCGATGGCGCCGCCGCAAACAGCGCGTCCACGTTCCGGTCCGAGGCCCGAATCACCACCCGGCAGAGCAGCGCCAGCACGCCAACGGCAATCAGGCTGGCAAACGCGAAGCCGAGGGCGACCAACAAAACCGCGGCCGTACGTTTCTCGTCGAGCAGTTTCCCGAGCGCCCCGAAGCTCAACGCCGTGGCGCGCAGGTTCACGCGGTTCGCGTCGGCAGTGCGCCCGAGCCGCAGGTACAGGTCGCCGAGTTTCATGAGCTTCGGCGGAAACTCCGGCGGCGTCTCCCCGTAGGTCTTCTCGAAGGTGCGAACGCACAACTCCATCTTCTCGGCCGCCTCGGCGTACCGCCCCTTGGCGGTGAGCCGATCCGAGAGTTTTTCCGACCACACAATCACCGCGGACCAGTTGTGCTGCTGAGCGAGCGGCAGCACCTGGTCGAAATACCGTAACGCCGCCTCGTCGTCGCCGGCCTGAAGGGCGAGATCGATCACGCGAAGATGGCGGTCGATCCGCAAGTACGGAGCGCTTTCTTCGCCCGTCAAGGCCACGCTCCGCTGGGCGTTGGCCAACGCTTCACCGGCGCGACCCCGGCGGCTGCGAACGACGGAAACCTCGTAGAGGATCTGCGCCGTTTCTTCCGGCCCGCCTCCGGCGTAAGCCAGCGCCTGGTCGTAAGACGCCTCGGCGTCCCCGAGACGCCCCGCTTTCGCGTGCGCTTCCCCAAGGCCGCGCAGAGCCTCCACATGTTCCCGCGAGCGCGGAGTACGCGAGGTGAGGGACCCCAGGCGCCGGTAGAGCGCCTCCGCAAAGGTGGGGTCCGGCCATCGGGACACCGCACGCGCCGTGCTTTCCAGGTCGTCGACGGTCCGTGGGTCGCTTGCTCCCCAGAGCGCGGAGCGGATTGTCAACGCCTCTTCATACCGGGCCCGTGCGTCGCGGTAGTTCTCCTGCCTCACGAGCAGGTCAGCGTATGCGTCCAGGAACTCGGCATGGGGTTCAGACTGCCCCGCCCCCGCCGCGGTCATCTGCTCGAGCGTCTGCTGGAATCTCCGCCGCGCCGCGCCGGCGTCGCCTTTCCGCTCGTGCACCCACGCTTCGCTCCGGTACACGCCGAGCGTGGCTCGATGGAATTGCCCGAGCGCCGCGCGCCGGATGCCCGCCGCTTCGCCGAGCAGCGCCAGCGCATCGTTGAACTTCGCAAGGTTCGCCGCGTGCTCGCTCAGCGCGACCAGTTCGTCGGCCAGCGGCTCGGATCGCGGCCGCACCTTCGCGCTCACTTCCCGGGCCTCTTGCCAGGAACTCTGCTTCGCCTCCTCGACGCAAACATCCTCGCCGGACAGGCAGTATTCCAGCAAACGGTTCAGGGTTTTCAGCAAACGAACATCGGATGCGCCGAATTTCCGGGCCTGTTGCAGCGCCACCATGTAGCGGCCCAGCGCCTGTGAGGTTTCGCCTGCATCGGCGGCTTCCTGCGCCGACCGCAGGGTGGCTTCCCAGTCCTTCGCCGGCTGCCCGAACAGGGGAACCAGGCAGATCAGAGTCCACACCAATCGCATGTGTTTCAGCCAGCATACATCAGAATACTGGATATTTGGACCTGAATTCATTTGTTGCCCGGCGCCGGACGCCGCGCTGAGCGGTCAGCGCCCAGCTACTTCTTCGGGAGCGGCTTGGGCCGCAGCGCGCTCCGGTCCTGCCAGGGCAGCACCGGCATGCCCGGGTGATCGGGGCCGAACGTGCGGAGCAGCACCATCTCGCAGTCGCCTGTGTTCCGAATCACGACTTCGCCCGCTGTCGCCGCGGGGATGATGAAGCACCAGTTGCCCAGGTCGCCCGGCTTCAGGGCGCGCGGCGCGGCCGCGACGTGCGTGCCCACGGTGCCCACGCCCGCCGTGCAGATCAGGTCGCTGCCCGCCGGGTCCTGCATCCGGTACTCGACGCCGGGCTGCAACACCAGCCGCTTCGACGCGAGCACCTGGTGATTGTTCTCGCGTCCAAAGGCGCCGTAGATTACCCAGTGGTCGGTCACGTCGGTTCCGTCGCAGGTGTTGGTATCGAGCACGGGCCGGCAGGTGTGCTTCTCGCCGTACATCGGGTCGTGGATGTTCTTCCAGTCCAGGGCCTCGTCCGACACCAGGTAGTCGAGCAGCTCCTCGCGGTCCTGGCGCGCATCCGCGGCCGCGTCCGGGACGCGCAGCCGCTCGGGGATCTCGCGTCCCACGAGGAGGCTTCGGGGGATTTTCGGCATCGGCTCGTACATGCGATAGCCGTCGTCGAGGAATTGCGGCTCGTAGTGCGGCAGCAGCGCGGCCGGCCCGTGCAGGTTCTGGGTCTTCATGATCATGGCGTTGCCGGGCCGCATGTAGAACCACCGCGCGTGCCGCTTCAGCGCCTTCATCGGGTCGTCCCACGCCTGGGCGGTGATGTGTTCGCGCAACTGCTCCGGGCCGAAATCCTGGTGCAGCCCGAGGGTCATGAAGCAGCGCTCGTCGAAGAGATCGTAGTCGACGATCATGGTCGGCTCGATCCAATACGCCTCTTCCTTCACGTCGTGCGTGTGATGCGGCAGGCGGCTCTTGTTGATGAAGAACTTCGAGTAGCGGAACATGCCGTGGCCGAGCGCCCGGAGCGCGGGTCCGAGAATCAGGTCGGGCGTGTGTCCGATGAAATCCTTCAAGGCCACCAGCTTCTTGCGGCCGTCGATTTGCACCACGATGTAGCAGCGCCCCGACCCGTAATAGCCGTGCCCGCGCAGGAACTCCTCCTCGGAGGTGAAGTCCTCAAACCCGAACCACACTTCGTCCCATTCAAAGCCGGGGATGGGCGAGCGGTGCGCGGAGATGATGGGGTTCCCGGCGCCCGACGCGCAAAACGGCCGGCACATCATGGCCGTGTTGGTCGCCAGCGCCCCGCCTCCCTTCCTGACGGTCTCCTCGCACAGCGAGCGAAGGTCGTCTCCCTCCAGGATTTCGAAGGGCCGGCCATACATGTTTTGAACTGTTGTCTTGGGCATCGCGGTTAGCTCTGGGTCAATTCTATGCGATGCCTGGACGGACTTGCGGCGCGGTATCAGCCGCAGAGCCGGAGGCCCCTACAATGAGACCCATGGCGACTCGCCAGTGCTTTCACTGCAAGAGGTGGATCCAGGCGGACGAAGCCCACGATTGCTGGACCACCACCGAAGAGGCCCTAACCGCGCACCTGCCGGAGGACCTTCGGGAAGCCTGGGAACGGCTGCGGGAAACCTTTGAGAAGTGCGCGCCCTAGCGTCGCCAGTATGCACTAGAGTGGTGGCATCGCTATGACCACCATCGCGCGCCTCATCGCAATCATCCTTGGCCTGGCGGCGCACGCCGCCTCGGCGACCACGCAGGCGGACCTCGTCGTCTACGGCTGTACCTCGGGCGGCATCGCGGCCGCGATCCAGGCGCGCCGGATGGGCAAGACGGTGGTGATGGTCTGTCCGGAAACGCACCTGGGCGGATTGACGGCCGGCGGACTGGGCTTCACCGACACGGGCAACAAGGACGTCATCGGCGGGCTGTCGCGCGAGTTTTATCACCGCGTCTGGCGTCATTATCAGACTGCCGAAGCCTGGCGGTGGCAGAAGCGCGACGAGTACGGGAACCGGGGTCAGGGCACCGGCGCGATGGACCAGCAAGCCCGCACGATGTGGATCTTCGAGCCGCATGTGGCCGAACGGATTTTCGAATCGTGGGTGAAGGAGGAGAAGGTTCCGATTGTCCGCAACGCCTGGCTCAACCGCACGAACGGCGTGCGGAGGCAGGGCGGCCGCATCGTCTCACTGACCACGCTCGACGGCAACACTTACTCGGGCAAGATGTTCATCGATGCGACGTATGAAGGCGACCTGATGGCCGGCGCCGGAGTCAGCTACCACGTGGGCCGCGAATCGACGGCGCAGTACGGGGAAAAATGGAACGGGGTCCAGACGGGCGTCCTCCACCACCGCCATCACTTCGGCTACCTGCCGGTGAAGATCTCGCCCTACGTGATCCCGGGCGATCCGAAGTCCGGCGTGCTGCCGCGCATCAGCACGGCGCCGCCGGGCACGTACGGCGAGGCCGACAACAAAGTCCAAGCGTATTGTTTCCGCGTGTGCCTGACGAAGGTGTCGGCGAATCGCGTTGCTTTCCGCAAACCGGACGGCTACGACCCCAAGCAGTACGAACTGCTGGTGCGGATCTTCGAAGCCGGATGGCGTGAGACCTTTGCGAAGTTCGACCCGATTCCCAATGCCAAGACGGACACCAACAACCACGGACCGTTCAGCACGGACAACATCGGCCGCAACTGGGACTATCCCGAAGCTTCCTATGAACGCCGCCGCGAGATCATCGAAGAGCACCGCGTCTACCAGCAGGGCTGGTTCTACTTCATCGCCAACGATCCGCGCGTACCGAGTGAAGTGCGCTCGGAAATGGCACAGTGGGGACTGGCGAAGGACGAGTTCAAGGACAACGCGAACTGGCCGCACCAGATCTACGTGCGGGAGGCGCGGCGCATGATCGGCAGCTTTGTGATGACCGAGAATGAGCTGCTGAAGCGCCGTCCCACGCCGGACCCGGTAGGAATGGGCTCCTACGGCATCGACTCGCACAATATCCAGCGCTACGTGACGCCGGAGGGCTATGTGCAGAACGAAGGCGATGTTGGCGTCAGCACCAATGGCCCCTACCAGATTGCCTACGGATCGCTGGTCCCGAAGAAAGGCCAGGTGGAGAATCTGCTGGTGCCGGTGGCCTGTTCCAGTTCCCACATCGCCTACGGCTCCATCCGCATGGAACCGGTGTTCATGATCCTGGGCCAGTCCGCGGCCACGGCTGCGGCGATGGCCATCGACGCCGCCATCGCGGTGCAGGAAGTGCCTTACGAGAAACTCCGCGACCGTTTGCTCGCGGACGGGCAGATCCTGGAGTATCAGCCGCGGCCCGCGGCGAAGTGACGTTCGGGTTGCGCGCGGGGGGCGCGTAACCTGCCGACGTCAGCGGCGCCACCGCAACCCGGCGAACACGCGTACGCCTGGCGCGTCGATGCCCGATCCATGCACGCGGTAGCTGCGATCGAGGAGGTTCGTCGCACCCAGGCTCAGATCCCACGATGCTCGCAGCCGCACGCCCCCGCGGACGTCCAACGCGAGCCAGCCCGCGGTCTCGCGAAAGAGAGGCACTCGCGTGCCGTCGCCGGTTACCAGGACGCCGTTCACCACCGCACCCAGCGGCAGCACGCGGTCCTGAATTTGCCGCAGTGTTTCGCCCGTGGGGACGAACACGCCCCCGTTAAGATACGGGGCCACCACCGAACCGGCGAAGAACGATGCGATATCGCTCCGCCGCCGCGAAGCGCCGATGCGTTCGTCGTCGACGTCTCCCGGATTCAGGCGCCTTTGCGCACCGGCCGCGGAGACGCCGGCCTCCCACCACCAGCGGCCGGAGGAAGGAACACAGCGCAGGGCGAAGCGTCCCTGTTGCGGCGGCAGCCGGCGGGCCGGCCGGTTCGGGCTGAGGTCGCGGCCCACCAGGTAGCTATAGTTGGCGCGGACGCTCCAGCGGCGCGACCAGGAGCGCTCCAGGAGCGACTCCCATCCGTAGTAGCGGCTCTGGCCGTCGTTCACGAACGCCTTCACCGCACGGGGATCCAGCGCGGTGGCCACCGCCACCACGCCTTGCGCCCTCTGCTCGGGCGTGGGCGCAACCACCGTGACCGGGACGCCACCCAACTCCGCGGGCGGGTTGGCGGCGGGAAAGAGCAAGGTCCTCCGCACGATCGGATCGTAGAGGTTCATCCAGAAGCCTTGCGTCCGCAGATACAGACCTCGAGTCTGAACGCGAACTCCCGCTTCGTAGTTGATCGAGGTTTCCGGTCTCAGCTCGCGCAGCGGGGCGCCGCTGGTGAGCGCGCCTTCTCCGGCGTCGCGGCTCAACAAGGGGCGGTACGGCATGGCCTGAAGCGCCGGTATTTCAAAGCCCAATCCGGTCAAACCCACCGCGCCCAGGTCATTCATGTTTGGCGCCCGAAAGCCGCGGCCGGCCATGGCCTGGAGGGCCACCTGCCGGGTCCACTGCCACGACACTCCGGAATGGAACGTTGCATCGCGGAAGGTCTGCGCGGTATCGGTAACGCCCAGGCTCGCTCCCGACAGATCGCGGTTCCTGCCGGCGAACGTGCGCGCGCGCACCAGGGTCCAACGCGCGCCCGCCGACACGCGCACGCGTTCGCGCAACAGGTGAATCGTGTTCTGCGAAAACAGGCCCGCCGTGGTGTACCGCGAACCGTTCGGGTAGAGGGCGCGGACCTCCTGGCTTCGGCCGGTTCGCGGATCGTCCTCCCGGCGCACGGAGAAGACATTCTCGCGGTACACTTCGCCCCCGAAGACGCCGAGCCAGCGGCTCCGCAGGTGGGTTGCCGCCTGGGCGGTGTAGCCGAACGCATCCACGCGGTTCCTGTCGCGCGTGATGACGCCGGTGCTCAGCAGGCCTTGCCGAACGGAACCGTCGCGCTGCGAGTTCACCGAAAACGTGCTCGCCAGCGAATCCAATCCGCCGGGGGAAAGAATCTCGTGCCGCAGATAGAACAACTGCAGGCCCTGTGGCTCCAGGGCAGCCTGCCAGCGTCCCAAGCCGCCGAGCTGGTCGCGGTACGACCGGACGCCCTGCAATCCGCCACGCTGGAACCAAAACGTCAGACTCTGCCGCTCCGAGGGCCGGATGGCCAACTTGGAGTGCGCGCCGGTCCGGTCGAACGACGTGCCCTGCAACCGGCTTCCGAGCAGCCGTTGCACGCCCTCGGGCTCGAGGCCGAGAAATCG
>DALYJJ010000134.1:0-15541 GCA_031969915.1 Bryobacteraceae bacterium
AATTGCGCGCGTAGCCGGGGGCGACCTTCACGATCTGGCCGCGGTGTCCGAGCTTTTCGACATCGTCCCTGAGAATGACTTCCATGGGTGTGTTCCTCCTCCTCTTCTACTCCGACGCCGCGAAGGGCAGCAGGGCGATGTTGCGGGCCTGCTTGATGGCTTCGCTCAGGCGGCGCTGGTGTGGGGCGCAGACGCCGGAGATGCGGCGGGGCGTGATCTTGCCGCGCTCGCTGATGTAGTTGGACAAGAGTTTGACGTCCTTGTAGTTGATGTCGTCGATCTTATCCACGCAGAACCGGCAGACCTTCTTGCGCCGGAAATACTGCTTTTTGGGGCCGAGGGCCTTATCGCCGCCGGTGGGCCGCTGGGAGGCGCTGACGGGACGGCCGCCGCCGCTTCTGGATTGTTGCTGTTGTTCCGCCATGTCGTTCCTCCTAGACTTCCTTGTCTTCCGCCGCGGCGGCCTGGGCCATCATCTGCTCCATGCCGGGGACGCCGGGGGCGGCGGCGGTGGGAGCGGGCTTGCGGGCGGCGCGTTTTTCGCGCCGTTTGCGGCGCTTCTCGATCTTCTTCAGCTTTTCGTCAATGCGGGAGGTGAGGAACTTGAGCACCAGGTCCGACACGCGGAGCCGGCGTTCGAGTTCGCGCACCGCTTCGGGGGCGGCCTTGAAGACGAGCAGGATATAGAAGCCCTCGTCCCGTTTCTGCACGCGGTAGGCGAGCTTACGCACGCCCCACCGCTCCTCTTTCTCGATCACGCCGCCGCCGTTGGTGATAATCGGCCGCAACTGATCGAGGAGAGCGTTGGTTTCCTCTTCGGCCGCGTCGGGCCGGAGGATGAACAACTCCTCGTAGATTCTCATTCTTCCTTCTTCGTGTTTGAGCCCTGGGCGCGACGATTACAACGGGTCATGGCCTTTTCGACGCCCTCGGCAAGTATGGACTCCACTGCCAGCGCCGCGGCGTCCAGCAGCTCGTCCAACTCTGTCTCCTGCGCCTTGCCGATCTTCGACAGCACGTAACCCGCGCCGTCCCGAAGGGCGTGGCCAGGATGAATACCCAGGCGAACCCGGGCGAATTCGTTCGTTTTGACGCAACGGATGACATCCATCACGCCGTGATGACCGGCGGCCGACCCATTGGGCCGGATGCGCAACGAACCCCAAGGCAGGTCCAACTCGTCATAGACAAGCACGAGCCGTTCCGGCGGAATCGAAGCCTTCTCGAGCAGGCTTTTCACGGACTGGCCGCTGACGTTCATGTACGTCTGCGGCTTGGCGAGCACCACCGGGGTCTCGCCCACCCTGCCCGAACCAACCAACGCCATCGACTCCTTCCGCGTGACGCGAACGGAGTGGCGGGCGGCCAACCGGTCGACGACCAGAAAACCGAGGTTGTGGAAGGTGCGCTCGTACTCGGCTCCGGGATTTCCGAGGCCAGCGATGAGCGCACACTCGTAGACCGGCGGCACGCGCTACTTCTTCTTTTCTTCGGCGCCTTCCTCTTCCTTCTTGCCCTTCTTGATGACTTCGGGCTCGGCCGCGGCGGCAGCGCCTTCAGTGGCGGCAGCCTCTTCGGCGGCGGCGGCGCGGAGGGCGACGACGTGGACCACCACCAGGTCGGCAGGGGAGACCAGCTTCATGGAAGCGGTGAGCGGAACCTCGCCGGCGCGAATGGCGGAGCCGATCTGCATCGCGGTGACATCCATGTTGAAGGCCTCGGGGATGTCGTCGGGGAGGCACTCAATTTCGATTTCGCGATTGACGATCTCGAGGAGGCCGCCCTCGGTCTTCACGCCGAAGGGCTCGCCGTGCAGGTGCACGGGGACCTTGACGTTCAGGCGCCTGGAGAGATCGATGCGCTTCAGGTCGACGTGCAGCAGGCTGCCCTTGACGGGGTGATGCTGCCAGTCGACGACCATGGCGGGGGTGGTGGAGGTTTCGATCTGGACGTTGAAAATGGTGTTGTGGCCGGTGGCGCTATGGAGGATCTTGTTGATCTCCTTGGGATTCACCTTTACCGGCACGGGGTCCTGGCCGGCGCCGTAGACGATGGCCGGAATACTGCCCGCCGCGCGCATGCGGATGGCTTCGTTTTTCCCGCGCGAGGAGCGCGGCTCTGCGACTACTGTGATGTCTTTTCTCATGCTCGATTCCTTAACCGGGCCACCGCCGCGGCGATGCTGGTCCCGGGACCAGGTTCCTTTTCTAAACGAATAGAGTACTGACCGAAGTTTCCTCGTGGATCGACTGGATGGCCCGCGCCAGCAGGGGCGCGACCGAGAGCGAGCGGATCCGGCTGCAGGCTTCGGCCTCCTTGCGGAGCGGGATGGAATTGGTCAACACCACTTCCTCCAGTTCCGAACTGGCGATTCTCTCCACCGCCGGGCCGCTGAGCACGGCGTGGGTGGCGCAGGCGCGAACGGACTGCGCACCAGCCTGCCGGAGCGCTTCGGCGCCCTTGACCAGCGTGCCCGCAGTATCGATCAGGTCGTCCACCATCAAACAATGCTTACCTTCCACGTCGCCGATGATGTGCATGATCTCGGCGACATTCACCTGTTCGCGGCGCTTATCGATGATCGCCAGGGGGGCGTCCAATCGCTTGGCAAACGCCCGAGCCCGTTCGACGCCGCCCGCATCGGGACTCACGATCACCAGATCCTCGATCTGCTGCGCGCGGATGTAGTCGATGAAGACCGGCGTCGCGAACAGATGATCGACGGGGATGTCGAAGAAGCCCTGAATTTGCGCGGCGTGGAGATCCAACGCCAGCACCCGGTCGGCGCCGGCGGTTTCGAACAGACTAGCCACCAGTTTCGCCGAAATCGGAACGCGCGGCCTGTCCTTGCGGTCCTGCCGCGCGTACCCATAATAGGGTAACACTGCGGTGATGCGGTCCGCACTGGCCCGTTTGAGGGCGTCGATCATGAAGAGGACCTCCATGATGTGGCGGTCGGCGGGGTTGGAGGTGGGCTGGATGACGAAGACGTCGGCGCCGCGGACGTTCTCTTCGATCTGGAGGTGAATTTCGCCGTCGGAAAAGACGGTGACCTTGGCCTGGGCGAGTTCGCAACCCAGGTGGTAACAAATCTCGTCCGCCAGCGCCGGGTTGGCGGTTCCGGTGAGGACTTTGAGGCGATCGAATTTCATTTCGAGTACCGGCTGAGTGGCGGCCATTCACTTCCCGTGGTGTGCGGCGCCAGGCGGCGGCGCCACAGTTGTTGATACCGGCGGCGGGGCAGGGCCTTCACCGCGAACGTCGTGCCGGGCGCGAAGCGATCCGCGGCGAATTGGAGGTCTTCCTCCGAGCGAAAGATTCCGAAGAGGGAAGAGCCGCTGCCGGACATCATGGCGTGACGGGCACCCAACCGCTTCAGCTTCGTCTTGAGTTTGCGAAGATCGGGATGGCGCGCGAAGACGGGGTCTTCAAAGTCGTTCGCCCCACCGGTCGCGGCCTCTCCGGGCGGTCCTCCGCCGTGGCTCCAAACGAAACACCGGAAACTACTTAGGGTATGTGACAGCGCGGTGAAAGTCAATTCGCGGTGGAGGGCGCGATAGGCCTCGGCGGTGGAGACGTGGATGGCAGGGGCGACGACCAGGATGGGGCCCAGGCGTGCGTCGGGAAGCGGGTAGAGTTCTTCGCCGCGCCCGAGGCCGAGGGCCGCGCCGCCGTGGAGAAAGAACGGGACGTCGCTGCCGAGTTGGAGGGCGATCTCTTCGAGGCGAGTTAACGCGAGGGGGCGGCCGGTGAGTACGGGGAGCGCGAGGAGGATCGCCGCGGCGTCCGAGGAGCCGCCGCCGAGGCCGGCGCCCATGGGGATGCGTTTGGCGAGCGCGATCCGCACGGCGCCCTTGGCGTTTGAGGCTTCGAGCACGGCGCGGGCGGCGCGTTCCACAAGGTTGTCCGGGATCGTGGGCTGGGAGTCGAGCTCGACGGTGGTGGAGCGGCCGGGCGTGAAGGCGAGGCGGATGCGGTCGGCGAGGGAGATGGTTTGAAAAACGGTACGGAGTTCGTGATAGCCGTCGGCGCGTTTGTGGAGCACGCGCAGGTCGAGGTTTAGCTTGGCGAAGGCGGAGAGACTGGCTTGCCTGGTCACTGCGGGGTGCGGCTAATAGTGAATCAGGGAGTGGACATCGTGCTTCCCAAGCTTGGAGCGTCCGTTGAGGAAGTCCAGCTCAATGACGAAGCCCAGGCCGGCGACCTGGCCGCCGAGGGTTTCGACGAGCGAGGCCACGGCCGCGGCGGTGCCGCCGGTGGCGAGCACGTCGTCGATGATCAGGATCCGCTGGCCGGGCTGGACGGCGTCCTTGTGGATCTCCAGGCGGTCCGTGCCGTACTCGAGGGCGTACTCGACCGAGGCGGTGGCGGCGGGCAGCTTCTTCGGTTTGCGCACCGGGATGAAGCCCATGCCCAGAGCGTAGGCGAGGGTGGGGGCGAAGAAGAAGCCGCGGGCTTCGATGCCGATGATGGCGTCGGCCTGGGTGGCGGCGTAGCGGTCCTTGAGGGCATCGATGACGGCGCGCCAGCCGGCGGCGTCCTTGAGCAGCGTGGTGATGTCGTAGAAATTGATGCCGGGCTTGGGGAAGTCAGGGACCTCGCGGATGAGGTGTTTGAGATCGGTCATGGGTTGGGGGGCGTGGGCCAAGGCGAAGACAGATTCAGTCTAACAGAAGGGAATGGGGGCGGGAGGCTCGCGGCGGCCTTTCGAGGCGCCGCAAATAAAACAGGGGAACGTCTCGTCCGTCCCCGGTTTTATTCGATGAGGAAGCCGGCGGCGCTTTCGGGGGCGGCTTCGCGCTCTTCTACGGCTCTTACGTCGGCCCAGCGGGGGCCGGTGTGGAGGCGGCCGGCGAGTTCGGTCAGTTGTGCGGGGGCGCCCATGGCGAAGACTTCGACGCGGCCGTCTTCCAGGTTTCGCGCGTAGCCGCGGACGCCGATTTCGGCGGCCGCGCGCTGGACGAAGTAGCGGAAGCCGACGCCCTGGACTCGGCCGCTGACGTACCATCGCCTGGCTTGCTTCGGTCTCCGGTTCATCGGCGGATGCGCTGCCACTTGGTGCGGGTATAGGCGATGCGAAAGCCCTGGCGTTCGGCGTTGCGCTGGGAGGCGCTGCCGGGTTCGGCGTTGATCATCGCCAGATCGCAGCCGGCGCGGGCGGCGTGTTGCACGCGGGCCTCGAAGAGGGCGTTCTGCGCGCCGCGCTTGCGCCATTCGGGGATGGTGGACGCGCCGGCCAGGACCGCGACGCCTTCGTGGAGGACGAGCGCGCCTCCGGCAATGGGCCTGCCTTCCCACTCCGCCAAGAAGGAGAGCGCGCCGGCCCGGCGGGCGCTGACCACGCCGAGATCGAAGAGCAGATCGTCGAAGCCCGTGATGCCGCTCCACCCTTCGGTGATCACGCGGGCCCACAACTGCTCTTCGCCGGGCTGGGCGAGGCGGACGGTGAGCGAGGGCGAGCGCTCGCCGGCGGCGGGAAGCGCGGCGGGCAGCGGCATGTAGAGATTGGTCGAGAACTCGATCGGGAAGTAGCGGCGTTCTCCGAGCAGGCCGAGCAAGTTCTTGGCGGCGACGGGACAGATCTCGTGCATGACGGGGGCGCCGCGGTCTTCGAAGAACGCTTCGATCGCGTCCATTTCCGTGCCGCTGGGCACTTGATCGATGCCCAGGCGAAAGGTCTGCGTGCAGGGCGAACGCGGGCCGTCGTAGCAGAGCGTGGCTCCGGCAAGGGTGGTCCACGTGGCGCCGGATGCCGGGTCGGTGAGCGCGCGGGCTTCGATGAAGGCGGCGTTGGCGGCGGCTTCAGCGGTTTCCAGGCGCCGCGCCAGGGAGTGATCGGCTACCGGGAATTCGGGCATGGAGATGGCTCCTTCGCTTCGCCCCAGCGAGAATTGTAGCGGGAATCGCGACGGCGATAGCCGGATGGTGTGACGCCGTGCTGTCGCGTGAAACTCCTCACAAAATGGCTCAGGCTGGAGAAGCCGCTTTCGAAACACGCGTCACTCACCGAGGAACCCTGGCGCAACCGGCCGGCGGCCACCTGCAGGCGGCGGCGGACCAGGTACTGGTGGGGCGGCGTCCCGACGAGCTCGGCGAAGACCCGGGCGAAATGGAACGGACTCATGCCCGCATCGGCGCCCAGCGAGGAGAGCGAGTGATCGTCCGCGAACTCGACGTCGAGCCGCTCTCTCGCCCGGTCGACTCTCTGCGCGTACCACGAGAGCTGATGTGCGCGGTACAGTCTCGACGGTGCGCCGGCGCCGGCCGAAATCGCGGCCGCTACTTCGAACGCGGCTGCTTCAACGGCCAGCGTTGAAGTGTGCAGGCGAGAGTGCAGCCTCGACACTGCGTAGCGGGCTCGGTTTGCGGGCGGCACGACGGGCCGTCCCGCTTGTGAAGGCCAACGGGCCGGCTGGAACGGTTCGTCCTCCGTTCCGCACCCGAAGAACAAGGTGAGGCAGGAATCGCGAGGCGGGCCCGGCGGGTGCTCGCACCGGTAAGCGAATCCGGGCGCGGTGCAAAACACATCACCCGCGGCGGCGGTCCATGAATAGCCACCGGCGTGGACTCG
The DNA here is from genome assembly GCA_031969915.1 of Bryobacteraceae bacterium. Classification (GTDB taxonomy): domain Bacteria; phylum Acidobacteriota; class Terriglobia; order Bryobacterales; family Bryobacteraceae; genus DALYJJ01. The sequence continues at coordinate 6,572 of DALYJJ010000134.1, forward strand.
AAACGCTCCCTGTTCGATGACGTTGATGGCGAAGCCGGCCGCTTCCTCTCCGGCGGGGTCGCGATGGTCCTCGTCCTCGGGATGATCGAACCGTTCGACACTGACGAGTGAGGACCGAAAGAGCCCGCGGATTCGATTCACGGCCTGACTCCCACGCTGCAAGTTCGCAAGAAAGAGCAAGCTTCCCGCAGCCATCGTAGTTTAGCATCTGAGTCGCGGCACACTTACCGGGAGGATACGCCCTTGTCGTCTGCGCTGCGTTCGACGCGAATGCTTGTTCTACTTTTGGAGTTGGCCGGCTTAGCCGCCGGCCGGCCCGCCTACGCCCAACCGGCTCCCTACAGGGAGACCCACCCCTGTTGCGAGACATCGTATGACTTTGTGCGCGCGCCGGACGGAACCAGGTTGCGCACCATCGTCACACGGCCGCGCAACGCCACGGGACGGCTACCGGGCATCCTGTTTGTGGCTTGGCTGTCTTGCGACACGGTAGAGCTCAGCCCGGGCGCGGAGGACGGCTGGGCGCGATTTCAAAAGGCGCTGATTCGCGACACGGGCGCCGTCGTGATGAGAGTGAACAAGCCCGGCGCCGGCGATAGCGACGGCAACTGCGGCGCGACCGATTTCGACACCGAGGTTGCTGGATACAAGGCCGCCCTCCAGGCGCTGAAACAACTCGACTCGGTCGATCCGAACGCCCTGGCCATCGTTGGAGCCAGTATGGGGGGCGCCATCGGGCCGCTGGTGGCGCAGGGCGAACGCTTGCGGGCGGTGGCCGCGTGGGGCACCTTCGCCCGAACCTGGTTCGAACACCTGCTCGCGCAGGAGCGGCGCCGGCTGGTTCTGGCCGGCGATTCGCCGTCCGTCATTACCGAGAAAGTCCGGGGACTGAGCGAGCTTCACGCGCGGGTGCTATTCGACCGGCTGCGGCCTCGCGACGTGTTGCGCAAGCACCCCGAACTCGGCGCCTTGTGGTACGGAGAGCCGGATGGGTTGTACGGCCGGCCGGCCGCGTTCCACCAACAGGCGCAAGCGGCGAATCTTGCGGCCGCATGGGAGAAGGTGGATGCGCCTGTTCTGGCCGTTCATGGCGAGTATGACTGGATGATGAGCCGTGTGGATCACGAACTGATCGCAGAGGTGGTAAACCGGCTCCGGCCGGGAACGGCGCGCTTTGCGGCGATTCCCGGAACCGACCACAATTTCATGTCGTTCGAGACCGCGGAGAAGGCGTTCCGACGGGAAGGCGGCCGGTACAACGAGGAAGCGGGGAGGACCATCGTGAACTTCGTGCGGGATCGTCTGGGGCTCTCCAGCGCGAGCCAGGGGCAGGCCCGGGACGCGGCCTCCGGTGCTCCGCCGCCGCGCCTGAACGCGGACCTTTTTGCGCCCTTCATCGGCGATTGGGACGTGAAGGTCACCTACCGCCGTCCCGACGGCACGGTGCTGGAAGCGGCCGGGACGTGGACCTTTGGCTGGACGTTGGAAGGCCGGGCGATTCAGGATGTGTGGAGGGTCTGGACTCCAACGAAGAATCCGCTCGGCTATGGAACCACCATTCGAATCTACGATCCGGCGATCGATGCCTGGCGGGTAACGTGGCACGGCGCGATGAATTCACTGGTCTACCGCTTCCTGGCCCGAAGGCAGGGCGATGCCATCGTGCTTGAAGGGCAAGAGCCTGGCGATCCGGCGCGCTGGGTGTTCTCGGATATCAAAGCCGATTCATTCCGCTGGCGCGCGATGACCTCGAACGATGGCGGCCGGACGTGGGTTACCGAGCAGGAGATGGAAGTGCGCCGATGAAAGCGGTGCGGCCTGGAGAAGCGGCTTAGCCGGCGATGGCTTCGAGAAAACTCTCGCCGTTCGGAATCGAGACGCCGAAGTTGCGGGCGACGGTTTGACCGATGTCGGCGAGGGAAGCGCGGTCGCCGAGGTTCCGGGCGCGGCGGGCGTGGGGACCGTGGACCAGCAGCGGGACGTACTCGCGCGTGTGGTCGGTGCCCGGCGTGGTGGGGTCGCAGCCGTGGTCGGCGGTGATGATGAGCAGGTCGTTGCCGGTGAGCCGGTCGAGGATGTAGGGGATCCAGAGGTCGACGTCTTCGAGGGCCTTGGCGTAGCCTTCGACGTCGTTGCGGTGGCCGTACTGCTGGTCGAAGTCCACCAGGTTGGTCCAAATGAGGCCTTCCCAACGCGAGGTCATGGCGTCGAGAGTTTTCTGCATGCCGTCGCCGTTGTTCTTGGTTTTGGACCGGGACGTGACGCCGCGGCCGAGGAAGACGTCGTCGATCTTGCCCACGGTATGCACCTTGACCTTGGCTTCGGCGAGGCGGTCGAGGAGCATGCCTTGGGGGGGCGGCACGGCATAGTCGTGGCGGTTCGATGTGCGGATGAAGGCGCCCGGTTCGCCGACGAAGGGGCGTGCGATGACGCGGCCGACTTCGTGTTCGCCGCGGAGGATGTCGCGGGCGATGGAGCAGGCCTCGTACAACTCCTCAAGAGGGACCACGGCTTCGTGGGCGGCGATTTGAAAGACGCTATCGGCGGAGGTGTAGACGATCAGCGCGCCGGTGCGCATGTGCTCTTCGCCGAGATCGCGAATGATGGTGGTGCCCGAGGCAGGGTAGTTCCCCAGCACCCGGCGGCCGGTGCGGGCTTCAAAGGTCTCGACGATTTCGCGCGGGAAGCCCTGGGGGTAGACGGGGAACGGTTTCTGGAGGTGAATGCCGGCCATTTCCCAGTGGCCGGTTGTGGTGTCCTTGCCGGGCGAAGCGAGCGCGCAGCGGCCATAGCAGCCGAGCGGCAGCGTGACGGCTTCGAGCTTGTTCAGGTCGCGAATGTTGGCGAGGCCCAAATGGCAGAGGTTGGGCAGACTGAGGCGGCGATAGGCGGCGATGTGGCCCAGCGTGTCGGCGCCGGCGTCGCCGTAGCCGGCGGCGTCGGGCAGGGCGCCCATGCCCACGCTGTCCAGGACGATCCACACGACCCTCCGGAATTGCATCGTCATTCTTCGAGGGCCTCCCCGATCCGCTCCGTTAACATATCGACAAAACGCTCGGGCAGAAAGCCATTTAAGCGGCTAAATATCTGGCCGCGCTTCCCGAAAATGACGGTGGTTGGAATGGAGGAAACGCGCAGGTTCGAGGAGAGTCCTTCGTCGAAGTAGACCGACTTATTCCAATTCTGCTGTTTGAGGAACGGCTCGACGACGGAGCGGTCCTCATCGGTGTTCACGGCGAGAAAGACGACCTCGGCGCGGCCCTTGAACTTCTGTTTCACCTGCTCATAGAGGGGATACTGGACGCGGCAGGGGCCGCACCAGGTGGCCCAGAAATCGAGGACCACGACTTTGCCTTTGAGGGAGCGGAGCGGGAGCGGGTCGCCTTTGAGACCGGTGAGCGTGAAGTCGAGCGGGGTGGCGGCGTCGAGGTTGGGGTCGAGTTTCTGGAGGCGAGCGCGGCGGGCGGCCTGCAGGGCGGCGGTGCGGTCCCAGGCATCGAGCACGAGCGCGCCGAGGCCTTCCTCGGAGCCGTTCACCTGGCGATAGCGGTCGCCGAGGGCTTTGCGGGCTTGGGCGCGGTCGGCGTCGGAGGCGAGGGCGAACGCGTTGGCCAAGGCGGTGAGCGCTTCGGCGGGCGGCAGCCAGCGGGCGGCTTCCCGGGCGGCTTCGGCTTGGGGATGGGCTTCGAAGCTGCGCTGCGCGAGAGCGGCGGCCTGCGCCGTATCGCCGAGCCAGCCGTGCGCGCGGGCCTGATAGAGCAGGGCGCGGCCGAGACTGCGATCCATTTCGTCCCGGAAGCGGGCGCGGTCGCGAGGGCTTTTGAGAAAGCGCTGCTGCATGGCCGAGTCGGCGTCGTTGGCGCGCAGGCGCTCTTCGAGCCGGCGCGCGTAGGCGAGCACGAGTTCCGCTTTCTCCTTGCCTCCGCCGAGTGCGATCAGGGCGCGGCTGACGCGGTCGAGTGTTTCGAGGTCCTCCTCCTTGCGGTCGAGGAGGCGCTGTCCGTATTCGACGATCCGGCGATCGTCGTTGAGTTCGGAGGAGGCGCGGAAGAGGGTGCGCTCGAGATCGGCGCGCTGGGAGGATTGCGGGTAGGTCTTGAGGTGGCCCTCGATGGCGCGGATGAACTCGACGGGGCTGGAGCCGGCCTCGCCGACGGCCTGGCGGAGGGCGCGATCTTCCTCGGAGGGTTCCTGGGCGAGCAGGAGTGCGGAGGCGAAAAGGGCAAGGGCGAAGCGGCGCGTCACTCGGCCTTACCCGGACCGCGGAACGTTTCGACGAGATAGCGGGCGCGTTCGCGGGCCATGTTCAGATAGCCGGAGTTCTTGACGACCCGCTCGAGCAAGGGGATGAACTGTTCGACGGCGACGAGCCGTTTCTTATCCCAGGCGGCTTCGACATAGAGGATGGCCTGATTGACGCCGAGCCGGTCGAACTTCACGCTACGCTCCAGGTGCATCAGGCGCTGTTCGGTTTCCGAGATCTTTTCGAACCACTCATGGAGCGCCTTGGCGGTCTCGTCGATCGAGTAGTTGAACTTCTGCTCGTGGCGGGTTTCGCCTTCTTCCCAGCGGAAAACCTTCTCGCCCATCTTGGCGACGTTGAGACCGGATTCGAGGGGGCGCTGAAAGCGGTCGAGCTTCTCGGCGAGGTCGAACATCGCGGCCGTGTCGGATGGGGAGAGCTTGAACTTCAGGGGGGCTTCGTCCTTGGGATCCTCGCGGTAGACGCAGGCTCCGTCCTTTTCGAGCACGATCTCGACGTAGGCAGGGGTGCTGCCGGGAAAGGTCTTCGAGAAGAAAAGGCGGGGCTGGGCGGCGAGGGCGAGCGCGCCGGCGAGCAGGAGAAAAGCGAGTCTGGTCATAGTGCGACTCCGGAGTGCACGCGCTGTTCCAGGCGGACGCGAGTGGCGTGACAAATGGCGGCGGCGACGGCGTCGGCCGCATCTTCAGCGTCCAGTTCGGGGGCGGGTCCGACGAGGCGGCGGACCATGAACTGGACCTGTTCCTTTTCGGCACGCCCGTGGCCGACCACGCTCAACTTGATTTCGGCGGGCGAGTACGCGCCCACCGGGAGTCCGGCTTCGGCGAGGGTGAACAGAGCGACTCCGCGCACATGGGCCAGTTTCAGGGCACTGCGGGCATTGGCGGCGTGGAAGAGATCTTCGACCACGGCGGCGTCCGGGGCGAAGTCGGCGGCAATGCGGCGCAACCCGGCGCCGATGGCACAGAGGCGGGTCTCGAGGGGCTGCCGGGCATCGGTGCGGATGACGCCCGCGCCGAGGAGTTTGTGGGCGTGTCCGTCGGTGTCGATCACACCCCAGCCGGTGCGCTCCGTACCGCAGTCGATCCCCAGGATGCGCATCGGTCGGGAAGCGGCGCGCTAGGAGGCGAGCGCTTCCATCTCCTTCTCATCGATGTCGAAGTTGGAGTAGACGTTCTGGACGTCGTCATGCTCTTCGAGGGCTTCGGAGAGCTTGAGCATGGCGGCCGCGTTCTTGCCTTCCAGCTTCATGAGGTTCTTGGGGACCATGGCGATTTCCGCGGAGGCGGTGGCGATCTTGGCGGCTTCGAGCGCGCCGAGCACGGCGAAGTGGCTCTCGGGGGCGGAGAGGATCTCCCAGTTGGTTCCGTCGTTGCGGAGGTCGTCGGCGCCGGCTTCGAGCACGAGGTCCATCAACTGTTCTTCGGTGGCGTGTTCCTGCTCGATAAAGATCTGGCTCTTGCGTTCGAACATCCAGGCGACGCTGCCGAGCTCGCCGAGGTTGCCGCCGTTCTTGGAAAAGGCGTGGCGGATTTCCGAGACCGTGCGATTGCGGTTGTCGGTGGCGACGGCGACCAGGACGGCGGCGCCGCCGGGGCCGTAGCCTTCGAACATGATTTCGTCGATCTGGCCGCCTTCGATTTCGCCCGTACCGCGCTGGATGGCGCGCTTGATGTTGTCGTTGGGCATGGACACCGCTTTGGCGGCGGCGACGGCGGTGCGGAGACGTGGGTTGCCGTCCGGATCGCCGCCGCCGGAGCGGGCAGCGATCATGATTTCCTTGATGATGCGGGTGAAGACTTTCCCGCGCTTGGCGTCGAGGGCGGCCTTTTTGTGCTTAATGGTCGCCCACTTTGAGTGGCCTGACATCTGAGACTCCGTTAGAGGTAGGAAGACCGAAAACGAGTGAGCGCCGGAACCAGGCACGGCGCGGGACTCAATGGACGAGTGTAGCAGGCTCAAGAGGATACGATCAATGCTTGCTGGTTCTGGGCTGGTTCGGGAAACGGGTCGACCGGGAGGTGGCTGCTGCGCCATAATCTGCGCATGCGAAGCTTGGCTCTGGCTCTGACCATCGCGGCGGCGGCCGCGCACGCGCAAGCGCTGCCCGGCCTGGTGGTTTCGCCCGACAAGCGCTTTCTGCAAACCACGGAGGGCAAGCCGTTCCTCTATCTTGCGGACACGGCGTGGGAGCTGTTTCATCGGCTGAACCGCGAGGAAGCGGACGTCTACCTGCGTGACCGCGCCCGCAAGGGCTTCACGGTCATCCAGGCCGTCGTGCTGGCGGAGCTGGGCGGTTTGGATGTCCCCAACCCGTACGGCCATCTTCCGCTCGAAGACCGCGATCCCACGAAACCGGTGGAAGCCTATTTCGCGCATGTCGATCACATCGTGGACCGGGCCGCCGCGTTGGGTCTGCGCATGGCCATGCTACCCACCTGGGGCCGCTATTGGTCGCGCCGCGATCCGAAGCTGCCCACCATCTTCAACGCTGACAACGCGCGCGTGTACGGACGGTATCTGGGGAAGCGCTACCGCGAGAAGCCCATCATCTGGGTGCTGGGCGGCGACGAAGACGCGCGCACGCCCGGCGAACGGGCGGTGATCGACGCCATGGCGGAGGGGCTTGCCGAGGGCGGCAGCAAGCACCTGCGCACGTTCCACCCGCGCGGCCCGGGCCAAAGCTCGCTGCATCTGAACGACGCGCCGTGGCTGGACTTTCACATGAGCCAGTCCTCGCACGCCGCGCGCGATCACGACAACGGCCTCTTCATCGAGTTCGACCGCGCGCTCACGCCCGTGCGTCCGACGCTCGACGCCGAGCCGCGCTATGAGCGCGTGGCCGTCGGCTTCTACTTTCGCGACTACAACCGCCTGGAGCGCTTCGACGACTACGACGTCCGGCAGGCGGCCTACTGGGCGCTGCTGGCCGGCGCGTGCGGACACACCTACGGGCACTCCAGCATCTGGCAGATGTACCGCCGCGGGACCGCGGGCGCGATCTTCCCGGACACGACGTGGCAGGAGTCGCTCGACCATCCGGGCGCGACACAGGTGGGATACATCCGGCGGCTGTTCGAATCGCGCGCCTGGCAGAAGCTGGTTCCAGACCAGGCGATGGTGAAGAGCGGACCCATGAGCGGCGGCGCGAAGGTCCGCGCGGCGCGCGCTTCCGACGGCAGCTTCGCGTTCATCTACACGCCCAGGGGTGAGGCGTTCACGCTCGACCGCTCGTTCTTCAAGGGGGCGGTGATCCGCGAATCGTGGTGGGACCCGCGCTACGGCGTGATCACCGAGATCCACACCGGCGGTAGCGACGGTTTCCAAACCTACAAGCCGCCGACGGAGGGCAGGGGCCAGGACTGGTTGCTAGTGCTGGAGGCGGTGGCGGGGCAGTAGGCGGCGAATTGCGCCCTGGCTTTCTAGCCACCGCCGACCAGACAACGGTATCGGTACTTCTGCTCAAGCTCGGCCTCGGGAAATCGGAAACTGACGCGCTGTGTCGCCCCGGGCATGAGCGTGAGCGATTGCGATCGCAGGGCGACGCGAGCGTCTTCCTCGTTCATCAGTTCGGCCGCCACCGTCTGCTCACCCGCGCCGTCGCCCTTGTTCTGATAGGAACAGTGGACTTGCAGACAGTAGTCGCCCAACTGCGTGCACTGCTCATCGGACAACCGGTCGATGATTTCGAAGCGTGCCTCAGGCGGAGGCTGCGGCGGCGGTTCCGGTTTGCCACCCTTGCCTTCCTTGTCGAGCCAAGCCCCGACCATTCCGATCCCAAGAAGCACCAGCACGGCACCGCCAATGAAAGTCAGAAACGGGTGTTTGTTTTTCTCGACGACGACGATCCGCTCATCCTGACGATCCATTCGGAGTCCTCCCTTCCGTCCGACTGTCCGCTGCACGCGCAGCACTGCGGTGCGACGGCGCGTGGTACGCCATCAGGCCGGCGCCCGCAGCGGCGCAACGATCTCAGAAGAGATAGCGGAAAGCGCCGCTGAATCCGCGAAACCTATCGTCCGGTCCCACTTTCGCAAGTTTGCGATGCGGCCTCGCCTCTAGAATGGGGATGCTTCGCACCGTTGTGCGGGAGGACTCGGAATCCGATGTGGCAAGTCCGGCTCGGGATCGTCCTGGTAGTGGCCGCCGCGGCCTTCGCCGCGCCGCACAGGCACCGTCTGCACCGGCAGACTTCGATCGTCGTGCACGGCATGGCGGAGGGTCCCGACGGCCGCCTATGGCTTGCCGCGCGCGACGGCCTTTACACGTTTTCCGGGCTGCACTTCCAAAAGGAGATTGACCGTCCGACAGACGCGCTACGCTTTGTGGGTTTCACCTCGGATGGATCGCTCTGGCTGGGCGGCCGGGACGGGTTGCTGCGCCGCCGGGGGAATGCGTGGGAAACCCTGGTTTCCGGCGACATCGCCGCCATGGCGGTAGTCGGTTCGCGGGTCCTGATCAAGACCGAGACGTTGCTTGAAGTGGACGAAAGCGGGGGAGTCCGGTCCTTCGAAGACACGCCTCGCGGCGATCTTCTCCCGGACGCGGCCGGGGACGTCTATTTCGTGGGCGGCGATCTCCGTGTTCACCGGTATTCGAGACAGCTCCGGCGCGTGGAGCCGCTGGCAGCGTTAGGCGGCTATCTGCATGTCCTGCCGGCGCCGGGTGGAGGCTACTGGGCCGCATATGACCGGCGGGCGGACCTGGTG
>DALYJJ010000135.1:0-15435 GCA_031969915.1 Bryobacteraceae bacterium
GCCCGCGCGGGCCACGGCCCAATGGCCCGTGACCCGGTTGTCCAGTTCGACGATCGGGCTGCCCTCAACGGGAAACGCCGATTCCGCCAGCCGGATTTCGCACAGCGCGGCGGGTTTGGGCCGAGCCTGCGGCCGGACGTAGTAGAGCGTCCCGCCGTCGGGCGAGAGCTTGGGTCCGGAACCGCCGCCTCTGGTGATCTGTTGCGCGTCCGGGCCGCCCGCGAGCGGCTGCCGCCAGACCTCGGCCGCACCGCTGCGGTCAGACGCGAAGTACAGCCACCTGCCGTCCGGCGAGGGGAACGGCGCGGATTCGTTGGACGAGGGCGGCGTGAGCACGCGCGCTTCGCCACCCTGCGCGGGGATCGTGTAGACGTCGCCTTTGGCCCCTGTGCGCGAAGCGAACACGATGGCGGAACCGTCGGGTGTCCACTTCGCGGAGCCCGTCGAGGGTCCGTTCATGCGCGTCAGGCGGCGCTCGTTCGAGCCGTCCGCGGCGGAGATCCAGATCTCGTCGGCGCCCGTGCGGAGACTGCGGAAGGCGAGCAGCGCGCCGTTCGGAGAAAGGGCCGGGTCCATGTCCGGCGCCACGGAGCCGATCGTGCGCCGGGGCTTGGCCTCAGGATCGGTGAGATCCAGCGCGTAGATGTTCTTGTCCTCGTAGGTTTGCACGAACACCAGGGCGCGTCCGTCGCGCGAGACCGCGGGGCTGCCCGCGTCAATCGCGGCGGGCGTCAGCCGGGTTGGTTCGCCGCCCTGGAGGGAAAACTCCCAGAGCTGGCGCACGGAGCCTGCCCGACGCGAGGACACGATCACCGCGCGGCCATCGGCCCGCCACGCCAGCGCGGCCACGCCGCGGTTGTCGGAACTGAGCCGGCGCGGTGTGCCCCCGGGGAACCCCGCCAGGTAGACATCCTCGACGCCCGAGGAGACCGTGTGGCGATAGGCGATGGTGCGGCCATCGGGTGAAAAGACGGGCTCGGCGTCGCCCCCCGTGCCCGCGGCGGGATTCGTCAACGGCCGGAGGGCGCCGGAGGCGGCGTTCACCAGAACCAGTCGCATCGGACTCGTCAGTTCGGGCCGCTCCGCGGTGACGAACCACTTGCCGTCAGGGCTCCAATCCAGCCGTGGACGGTCATTGGGGCCGATCGGAAACCGGGTCAGGATCCGCTCGGCGCCACCCAAGGCGGGCTTCAGAACCAGCGCCGCCGCCGGGCCCTCCACGATCCGCAGGAACGCCACCCAGCCCCCGTCGGGCGACCACACGGGCCAGACCTCGAGCGCCGGATCGGTGGTCAGGCGCGCCGGTGCGTCGGCATCGATCCGATGGATCCAGATATCCCGGTTGTCGTCGTTCGGGCCGCTCCAGTCGTAGGCGATCGTCCGGCCATCCGGAGAAAACGAAGGATGCAGGACTGAGCCGCTGAAGTTGGTGAACGGCTCGCCGTCCCGAACCAGGTCGGCCAGCGATTGCAGGCGGTTGGTGCGGTAGACCAGATAGAACGCAACCCCAGTGAGCAGTGCGGCGGCGGCGACGGCGAGGAGCCCCAGCGTCCGGCTGCCGCGAGCTGCGGCGGGCAGCGGCGGGGCCGGCGGTTCGGGCGCCTCCGGGAAGTCCGGAATCGGGCCGGCCGCGGCCGGATCGGAGGGCGGCTGTCCCACCATCGCGAACTCCGGTACGTAGCTGCCCTTCGGGATTTCAATCCGCACCGCCGGCGCCTCACCCGTCCGCTCATAGAACTTCAGCAACCGCTGGCGGAGGCGGCCCGCGGAGACCCGGACCACCGGGTCAATCTTCGTGTCGTACCCGATCTCGCGGCCGAAGACCTGAACGCCGATCACCGATTCCTTCAGGTGATCGGAGCGCCCCTCAATGGTGGTGGTGACCAGATACTTGAGCAGGGCCGACATGCGGTCGGCGCCTTCGAATTCCGGGCTGCTCAGAATCCGGCTCAGCTCGGTTCGAACCAAGGGCTCGATGGCCGATTCGGCCGGATCTCTGGAATCCATAGGGAGGGCTGGCGTGCTACGGGGACTTCTCGATGATACCCCAACGTGTCCCGCCCGCTCCGGCCGGCGGCCGGTTCAGCCGTCCGTTTCGCTACACTGGGAGCGTTCGAGTTCCCGGAGGAATGGAATGAACAAGAAACTGGGTCTCTTTCTTCTGCCCGCGCTTTTGTGGGCACAGTCGGACGATGTTCGCCGGATCAATGAAGCGGCGGCCGTTCTGACTGAGGTCATGGGCATCTCCGACAAGGCGATTCCGCAGGAACTGTTGGACAAGGCCGAGTGTGCGGTGGTGGTGCCCGGACTGAAGAAGGGCGCGTTCATCATCGGCGGCAAGTACGGGCGTGGATTCCTTTCCTGCCGGACGAGCGGAATCGGGTGGTCCGCCCCCGGCGCGGTGCGCGTCGAGGGCGGCAGCATCGGGCTGCAAATCGGCGGCTCGGAAACGGACGTGATCATGCTCGTGATGAACAAGCGGGGCGCGGAGAAACTGCTCTCCAGCAAGTTCACCGTGGGCGGCGATGCCTCCGTGGCGGCGGGCCCCGTGGGCCGCAGTTCCACCGCCGAAACGGATGCCTTCATGCGCGCTGAGATTCTGTCGTGGTCGCGGTCGCGAGGCGCCTTCGCCGGTGTGGCGCTCCAGGGGGCGACCCTGCGCCAGGACCTGGACGTCAACAAGCGGCTCTACGGGCGCGAGGTGACGAACAAGGAACTGGCCGGCGGCAAGGTCGGCACGCCGGAAGGCGCCGCGCCGCTGATCTCAGCACTCAACAAGTACTCGAGCCGCAAGTAAACCGGCCGCGCTAGGACATCGGATATTTCGGCGCCACCCGCGCATAGGGCTTCCGCCTCTGGTAGCTCTTCGCCAGCTCCAGATAGACGCCCAAGTCGCGGTCCAGGTCCGCCTGCGTCCCGTCGAAGTAGAAGGTGCGAATCGGCAGTCCTCCCAGGTCCCGGCTCAGCTTCGGATAGATCGCCTCGCTCACAATCCCGTTCATGCACGTGAACGGGCTGATGTCCACCACCCCGTCCACGCCCTTCTTCGCCAGGTACACCGTCTTGCCGATGTTCAGCACCATCTCGCCGAGCGCGCCTTCGCGCGGCAGATACGGCCGCGCATATTCGAGGATCTCCTCTATCGGAGCTTCCTCGCTGCCCTTCAAATCGTCGTGGAACGGCGCCAGCAGAACGTGCTCGTCGCGATGCTGAACCCGGTTGCGAATCCACGCCCCCAACGCCTCCATCGACAAGAGCCGCCCTTTCAGCCGCAGCTTCCGGAACTGCTCGGAGTTCGTGTACCACACCCATTCCGTGATGTCCGACAGCCAGCATTCCGCCCCGTACTCTTCGATCCGGCGCACCAGGTCGTCGTTCGAAAACGTGTTCAGCCGGCAGAAGATCTCCCCCACTACCCCGATAAACGGCCGCGTCCGCTCGCGATGCCCGCGAATCGCGCGGAACCGGTCTCGCGACCGCAGCATCGCGTCGTGCATCGCCCGCAACTGCACCGCCGGCTCGATCGAGCAGTTCTCCACCGTCGAGCACACGTCGTCCAGGCACTCCTCGTACACCCGGTCCGTTTCGCCTTGTTCGTATTCGTTCGGCCGCACCAGCAGCAGCAGCTTCTGCAGAATGTCGGCCGCCACCAGCATCCGCCACCCCGTGCGCAGGAAGGGCCGGGCCAGGTCGCCCAGCCCGTCGTAGCCGTTCTTGGAGGAGGGCGACAACACGATCGTCGACTGCAAGCCTTGCCCGTCGAGGATCGCCCGCAGGTAGGGCGCATACTGCCCGAACCGGCACGGCCCATCCGCCGTCGGCATGAACAGCACCGTGCGCGCGGGCTCCGCGCCCGGGGCTTCCAGCGCCTTCAGAAAATCGCCCACCGTCACTTTCGCCGGATAGCACTCGTCGCCCGACGTGTACTTCGCTCCCAACTCTCGCGTCCGCTCGTCGGAGGGCGGCGTAATGTCCGCCTCCACCCCCAGCGCCCGGAAGCCCGACGCGAACGCGCGCGCACTCCCGTACGCCATCGGCGGAATCAGCACTCGCTTCCCAATCAGCGGATTGTGCTTCAGCTTGCCGTGGCCGGCATCGCTTTCGGCTTCGTTTCCCCGTTCGACGAGTAGCATCTCAGAATCCCCTTGCTGTCCAGGTACGCTTCGCAGCGTGTCATGTAGCCCGCGTCATTGCCGTGCCCGTCGAACTGCAGGACCAGCAGCGGCGTCCCGGCCGCCTGGCGCGTGAAGTACTTGATGTAGGAATCGGGCCCGCACTTGAAGTTCGAAATGTAGATCAGGTGCAGGTTCTCGCTCGCCGCGCTGCGGCGCGCCGCTTCCAGGATCTTCCGCCCCGACGCCCAGTACATGTTGTCGTGCAGGCCGGCGATCGATTCCTTTCCGGTCACCAGGAAATCGAGCGGAATCACATTCGCGCCGTATTGGTTTCGAAGCTTCCGCGGGATGTCGCAGTTGATGCCCCGGTCGTAGATGTTGTAACCCCGTCCGGCCAGAATCAGCCCCGGCTCGCCCGTTTCCTCCAGGCGCGCCATCGCCCGTTCGCCCGCCTCGAGCAGCCGCCGCTGGAACTCGCGCTGCGTCGCATACGCCGCCTCCACCGCCCCGTCGCTCGCCTTCCGGCTGATCCCGAGCTTCTGCGCCATGCCCGCGATCTCGCCCTTGACGTGCTCCATCCCCAACTGGAAATGCAGCGAGGGCGCCAGGAACTTGTGCACGTGTTCTTCGAATTGCGGCACCGCCTTCAACACGAACGGCAGCGTCTGGTTCCACGGGCAGTAGTGCGCGATCACCTGGTCGTCGTTCGCCGACTCCGCGTCCAGCACATTCGGGATCAGCACGTAATCCACGTTCTGATCGAGCAGCGCCGCCACGTGCCCATGCGCCACCTGCACCGGGAAACACGGCTGCGCGATCGCCAGGTCCACGCCCACCGAGGCCATCTTCGAATCCGTCTGCCGCGACAGCACCACGCCCAGCCCCGCCTCGGTGAAATAGCGGTGCCAGAACGGATAGCGGTCGAGCGTCGACATCGTTCGCGGGATGCCCACCGTCAGCTTCGCCGCCGGCGCCTTCTTCGCCGTCAGCTCCTCCACCACCTTCTCGCGGTACGCGAACAGATCCTCGATCACCGGCTTGCGCCCCGAAGAGAACGCCTTCCGGTACTTATCGGAGCACTTGTCCCCCCAGAAGCTCTTGTTCCCCTCGATCGTGAATTCCTTGATGTCGCAGGTGTTCGTGCACGCCTTGCAGACGAAGTCGCGCGTCTTCACATCCAGTTGCCGCAGATCGTATCCGCGGAACCGCGACATCCCCCGCGTGGCCTTGTGCCAATCCCGGGCAATCAGCGCCATGCCCACCGCGCCCATCACGCCGTTGTACGGCGGCACCGTCACTTTCTTGCCCAGCACCATCGAGAACGCCGACGCCACCGCATCGTTGTACGCCGTGCCGCCCTGAAAGTAAATGTTGTCGCCGATCCGCCGTCCGCGCACCACGCGGTTCAGATAGTTCAACGCGATTGAGTACGCCAGCCCCGCTACCAGTGCCGGCACCGTCTCGCCCTTGTGCAGGTACCCCGTGACGTCCCGCTCCATGAACACCGTGCAGCGCTCGCCCAGCCGCGTCGGCGTCTCGGCGGAAAGCGCCAGCTTCGCGAATTCACCCTTGATCTTGATGCCGAGCTTCTCCGCCTGCTCTTCGAGAAACGATCCCGTCCCCGCCGCGCACGCCTCGTTCATCGCGAAGTCCACCACCACGCCGTTCTCGATCGCAATGAACTTCGAATCCTGCCCGCCGATCTCGAAGATCGTATCCACCGGCGCCGAGCCCAACGTGTTCGAAACATGCCAGGCGCCCGTCTTGTGCGCAGTGATCTCATCGTTCACTACGTCCGCGCCCACGAACTCCGCAATCAACTCGCGCCCCGACCCCGTCGTACCCACCCCTTCGATCACCAGCCGCGTGCCCCACAGCCTTTCCACCTCGGCAAGTCCCTGTTGGACCGCCTCCACCGGCCTTCCCGCCGTCCGCAGATAGACGTCGTGGATCACCCGTGCGTCCGCGTCGATCACCACCACGTTCGTCGACACGGAACCGATGTCGATCCCCATGTACGCCGGAATCGGCCCGTCGCCCGGCGGCGGCACATACGGCGGAATCCCCTCGCGCAGGAGCACCACGTTGTCCATCGAGAGCGGCTGCGAGTCGATCGACTTCCGCTCCGTCTCATGTTGCTTCAGCCGGTGGATCTCGCCGAACGAGCGCTTCTTCTTCTCTTCGCTCTCGAGCAGCGCCGTCCCGACCGCGCCGCACCAGGCGTACAGCTCCGGCACGAACAGCTCGCCCGCGCCCAGCCCGAACGCCTCTTCCATCGCGCGCCGCACTCCCTGGTTCTGCGACACCGCGCCGATCATCGCGACGCGCGCCTCGAGCTTCCGCCCCTTCACGATCGCGCTCTTGAAGTTCCGCGCAACCGCGTCGCACAACCCGCGCAGGATCTCGGACGGCTGATACCCCTTCTGCTGCGCGTGAATCATGTCGCTCTTGGCGAAGACCGAGCAGCGCCCGGCAATGCGCGCCGCGCACCCCGCCTCGCACACCAGCTCGCCGACTCCTTCCACCGGGTACCCCAGGCGCAGCGCCTGCTGGTCCAGGAAGGACCCCGTGCCCGCCGCGCACTCCCCGCTCCGGTCGTAATCGACGATCCCCCCGTCCTGCATCCGTATGTACTTCGAGCTCTCCCCGCCGATCTCGAACAGCGTCCGAACGTCCGGGTAAAACGCCGCCATCATGTGCGCGATCGCCTTGAATTCGTTCTCGAAGTAAATCCCCAGGATCTTCGAGATCGTACGCGCCCCGGACCCCGTCACCCGCAGCCCGTCCACCGAGCCCTCCGGGACGAACTCATAGATCTCCTGGAGCAGATCGTAGGTGCTCTGCATCGGGCTGCCTCCGATGCGGCGGTAATCGGACAGAACCAGCGGAAGGCCGTTCCAATCGAGCATGCGGAACGCCGGCCGGTGCGTGCAAAGGGCGGCCAGGGCCGCGCGGTCCTCGCTGCGGCCGAGAGCGGCAAGCTTCAGGCTGATGGCGCCAATGTCCAGTCCCAGGTTTACGGGCATAGGGCGGTATGCTCCTCAGTACTCCACTATACGGGCCCCGCCCCTAATTTCAACAATTCGGACCCGAATGGCCGGTATCGGCCCCGGGCGGCGCTTTTCAGGGGGTGAACGGCGGCGCCGCTCGAACGCGTACTGGGGTTTGTCACCACAGTCCTTTCGGAAGAGAGTCCTTCCAGCGCGTCAGTGATTCCGCCAGCCGCCTTGCCTCCCGCTGACGGCTCGCGGCCACATTGACGCGTTCGTCCGGCGAGGATCTCAAGTTGTATAACTCCACGCCGGTTCCATCGGGCTGCATCAGGAGTTTCCAGTCGCCGTCACGGACCGCCAGGCTGGGGCTCCGGTCCTCCTCGGCGCCCGGCTGGAGCGCGCCCCGAAAGCCGTAGTGCCAGAAGAGAGGCCTCGTCCTGGTCTGCTTCCGGCCCAGGAGCGCGCGGCTCATGTCCTCGCCGTCCAGAGCCGCGGTCGGCGGCGAAATGCCCGCGAGAGAACAGAACGTCGGCAGCAGGTCCACAGCGGACATAACGGTGGCTGCATTCACGACGCCCGCCGGTGTCCTGCGCGGCCAGCGAGCAATCAGCGGTTGGCGGATGCCGCCCTCATACAGGCTCCACTTGCGGCCTCGAAATCCCGCGGTGGAACCGGGAGGGGCAAAGCCCTCCTTGTAATACCGCGGCCAGGCGGTGGGTCCGTTGTCGCCGGTCATCACCAGCAGCGTCCTCTCCGACAATCGGCTATTGTCGAGGAACTGCAGCAGCCGCCCCACCTGACGGTCGAACTCTTCAAGAACTGCGTAGAACCTCTGCTGGTAGGGGTTCACCGCGAACCGCTTGTACTTGTCGAGCAGATCGGGCCGCGGCAGGTGCGCGTCGTGAACGTCCATCGGCCAAAGGTGGAGGTAGAAGGGCGACTCGCCGCAGCGCCTCATAAAATCGATGGCCCGGTCGAGGTAGAGTTCCGTGGTACGGTGCTTTGGCGCCCACGTGATCTGGCCCCGGCCGAGTGCGGCGCTTTGACGCGAGAGGTTGTCGTTCTCAACCAGCAGACGGTCGCCCAGGCCCTCGAACGACGTCCAGGATTCGTCGAAACCATAGGCCTGGGGCAGGGGAGCGTCGCCCACATCGCGGCCGCCGCCCAGATGCCATTTGCCGACATGCCCTGTCCGATAACCGGCGCGTTGAAAGGCGCGTGCAACGCTCGGCGCCTCTGGGTCGAGCCAGTCAGGCATCTTCGCTGCAGCGTTCGATTTCCTGTCGCTCAGGTAGCTATGGATGCCATGACGCGATGGGAACTGGCCGGTCAGGACCCCGGCCCGCGATGGTGAGCAGATGGGCGAGGCCGTGTAGAACTGCCGGAACAGCACACCCTCCGCCGCCATCCGGTCGATGTTCGTCGTGGGCACATCCCGGTTGCCCGTCACGCCAAGGTCGCCGAATCCGAGGTCGTCGACGAAGAGGAAGATGACGTTCGGGCGAGGCTCCTGCCGGAGAAAGCCGTGCGCGCCAGCCGCCAGGAATTCCCTGCGCGATAGGCCCGTCGCCTGGCTAGTCATCTTCGTCCCGCAGTTGCTCGCGCATCGCCTTCATCCTTCCTCGCAGCCGCGCAATCACCGGCGCCATCGCCGTTTCCGCGGCCAGATTGTTCAGCTCCCACGGGTCCCTCTCGGTGTCGTAGAGTTCCTCGGCGGGATGCCGCTCCAGCTTCTCGATCAGCTTCGCGGCGGAAGCATCGGTGCGGGCGCGTTCCAGCCACGTGTCGTAGAGGTCCTTGTGGCTCTCCGGAATGCCGTTCACCAACGTGTAGTGAGTGGTCCACTTGCGATCGGGGTGCAGGTTGAGAATGTACTTGTAGCGCAGGTCCCGCACGCACCGTTGCGGAAACCGGTTCATGTCGCCATCGCCCGTGTGGCTTGCGTAGATCTCCGTGCGGAACTCCTTTCGCTTCCCATACAGGACATCGAGAAAGCTGCTTCCATCCAGTCCTGCGGCCGGCGATCCCCCCGCGGCCTCGACCAACGTCGGCGTAACGTCGGTGAACGAGATCATTGCATCCGTCACTGAGTTGGCCCGAACCTGCTTGGGCCAGCGGACAACGAATGGCACGCGCAGCCCGCTGTCATACACGGTCCACTTCGAATGCGGCCATTCCGGCCCTTGATCGCTCGTGTAGAGGAACATCGTGTTCTCTTCGAAACCATGTTTCCGCGCCGAGGCCATCACCTCCCCGAGCCGCTGGTCGGTAGTCGTAATGTCCTGGAAATAGTTCGCCATCGCCGCCCGCGTCATCGGGGTGTCGATGGTGACCGGCGGCAGCGGCACCGCATCCGGCCTGTAGATCCGGTTCTTTTCCCAGACCACGTGCGGGCCGTTGTCGGCGCAGATCAGGCAGAGCGGCTGTTCCCGCCTGGACCTCGCATGGTCGGCCAGAAGTGAATCGATCACCGTCGTGTCCAGCCCTTCCTCACGATACCGGCGGAGGCGGCCCGGCACCGGAGGCAGCGTCGCCTTCACATACTCGAAGTCGAAAACCTCTTTTGGCCCCACGTGCACTTTGTTCGCCAGTACCACCCGGTAGCCCTGGTCCCTGAGGTAATGGGCAATCGACCGCACGCCGGGCCGGCAGGCGGTGTGATTGCCCTTCAGTCCGTTTCGCGCCGAGTGGAGCCCTGTGTAGAGAATCGCCCGCGAAGGGCTGCACGTGGAGGAACCCGCGAACGCGCTCGTGAACCGCATCCCTTGCTTTGCCAGTGCATCGAGATTCGGCGTTTGGATGGCCGCCTGGCCGTAGCAGCCGGCCAGGTTCCAGCCATGATCGTCGGAGAGATAGAGGATGATGTTTGGCCGCGAAGACCTTCGCTGACCCCAGATCGTGCTCGCGCACAGCGATGCGCCGAACTGCCGCCTCGAAAGCATGCCGCCTCCTTGCGAGCCGATTCTACTTCACCCGCTTCCGCGCGTCGCGCCACACTAGTGGATCCAATGTTCGCCGCACATCGCGGCCACCTTGCGTTCTCAGATCGAACGGGCAACCGCGGCCGGCGAATGTTCTAGTCTGGAGCTATGGATCAATCGCCGCAGGATCCCGTTGTCGAAGCCTACAAAGCCGGCATCGATCGTACGCTTCTGCGCGAGAATCTGAAGCTCTCACCCACTGAGCGCCTGCGGAAAGCGATGGCCCACATGAAGCTCGCCGAGGAGCTTCGCGGCGCCGGCCGCAGAATTCGAGGACCTCGTAGGAGGCCGGACTCGCAGTGAGCGTCGATTTCGAAGCCCTGCTGCATTCCCTGTCCGGCCGGAAGGTCGCGTTCCTGCTAGTCGGAGGAGCCGCGGCCATCGTACATGGCTCCGCCCGGCTGACACAGGATCTGGATGTGGTTTACGATCGCGCCCCGGACAACCTTGAGCGCCTGGTCCACGCGCTCGCCGAGTTCAAGCACTATCTCCGCGGCGCTCCGCCCGGCCTTCCGTTTCGCTGGGAGGCGGAAACGCTTCGGCGCGGCCTGAACTTCACCCTCGAGACCACCGTCGGCGCCATCGACTTACTCGGAGAGATCCCCGGCGGCGGCGCCTATGCCGGCCTCCTCCCCGAGTCCGTCGAAGTGGAGCTGTTCGGCGCAACGTGCCGTTGTCTCAGCCTTCGGCAACTGATCCGGACAAAGCGGGCGGCGGGCCGTCCCAAAGACTTGGAGGCTCTCGCCGAGCTCGACGCGCTGGAGGAAGAGACGTAGCCGGGGCCCCGCCCATCACGCGCCGGAATCGGTCCCCCGCAAGCGCGAATCCCCGCCCCGGGCGGCCGATAGCTTTCCCGGCGTGAAACCGAACGTGTCCCGGAAGGTCGCGATGAACGCGCTCACGCTCGAGTAACCCGTATCCAGTGCGGCATCGGTCACCGAAGCTCCCTCTGAGAGCAGCCGGACCGCGTGCAGAAGCCGCGCCTTCTGGCGCCACAGGCCGAAACTGAGACCCGTTTCATGGCGGAAGGCGCGCTCGATGGTGCGGCGTCCGGCGCCCGCCCGGCGCGCGAGAACATCGAGAGTCGACGGATCCCCCGGCCGCGCGAGCACCCATTGAGCCACGCTTCGCGCCTGCCGGTGCGCGGGCAGAGGCAGTTCGAGAGGCAGCGTCGCCGCCTCGCGTAACTCGTCGGCAAGCACTTCCAGAAGTCGCCGCTCCGGGCCGTTCCGCACGTCCAGGGCCCGCAACTCAACCGCACGGAGGATGAGTTCCCGCAACAGCGGAGACACGGAGATCACCCGGCACCGGGCGTCACCGCCGCCGCCTACAGCCGCGCCGAGCAGGCCCTCCCGATCGCTCGGAAAAACCAATGACCGCATCTCCACACGCCCCCACATGCGCACCGAATGCCACGAGCCCGCCGGGATCAGAACCGCCTTGCCGGGAGGGACAATCCAGGATCCGTGGGCGGCTTGCACCGACATCGCGCCCGAGGTGGCGTACAACAGTTGCCCGAATGCATGCGCATGCCGCCCGATCACGGTTCCGCTCCCGTAATCGCAAGCCACGCTGCGCACGGCCAGGTGCGGCTCGTCGTCGATCGAGAAGCGGCGCGCCGGCGACATTTCTTGTCAAGATAGCGCAAGCGCGTCACGCCCCGCCGCCTCTATACTGCCGAAATGCCGAACCATCTCCGAAGCTTTGGAATCACCGCCGATGACGTCGACCGCGCCCGCGCTTTCTACACCGCCGTCTTCGGATGGCGCTTCGAACCCTGGGGGCCGCCCGGCTTCTACCTGATCCATACCGGGGATGCGTCCGATGCATCCGGCCACGGCGTGCAAGGGCTGCTGCACGAGCGCCGCGAGCCCCTGAGCGGAACCGGCATGCGCGGCTTCGAATGCACCTTCGGAGTCGAGGATATCGACTCCACCGCGCGCGCGATCGTCGAGCACGGTGGCCGCATCGTGATGGCCAAGTTCCACATCCCGACCGTCGGAAACGGGATCTATTTCCTCGATACCGAAGCGAACTTCGTAGGCGCGATGCAGTACGAAGACGGCGGCCGATAGTTGGCCCACACGCCCCGCTGTGTACTTATTTCCCGCCGTGTGTCATTCCTGGCCCGCACCCGCCTTCGCCGGGCCACCCGCCTCGCCAGAGACATCCGGCTGAGGCGATGACGTCAGAGCCGCCAAAAACAAGGCGAAAACCAGGAGCGCTGCCACCAAAGCCGAGATTAGCATCATCGCTCTCCCACTCCCTCTGCCGATTGAGCTGCACGTCGGGTTCCAGGGCTGTAAGGCAGGGACAAATCCCGCTGCGTGGTGTCACCGCCCGCAGTGCCGTGCCGGTGGGTCGAGTAACCGGGGAACGTCTCGTCCGTCCCCGGTTTTGCCAGGGCGGCGGCCACCGCAGCGGGGGAATGCCTGGCTCGGACGAAGTGCAGCGCGTGGGCGGTCAGGCGGGCGCGGAGCAGCTCGTTGCGAATCAGTTCCTCACAGGCCCAGGCGAACGATTCGGGCGTATCGCGGATCAGCAGGGGTTCGCCGTCCCGGACGTCCAGGCCCTCGGCGGCCAGGGAAGTGCTGACCACGGGGCAGCCGTGCGCAAAAGCCTCCAGAATCTTAATGCGCGTGCCGCCGCCCGCGCGAATCGGAGCCACCACCGCACCCGCTTGCGCGTACCACGGAGCCACGTCGGGCACGGCCCCTGCCAGATGCACGTTGTTGCGGTTTAAACGCGGCGCCGCGCCCGGACCCACCGCCTGAAACACGAACCGCGCGCGGATCGATGGGGCAATGTCGCGTGAGAAATGGAGCACTGCGTCCTCGTTCGGGTAGTAGCTCAGCGTGCCCACGAACAGCAATGGAAATGGATCCGCCGGACATCCCGCGCGCGCCGCCTGCGGCGCCTCGCGCACTGCGTTCGGCAGCACCTGGACGAGGTCCGCCGCCGGAGCCCGCGCCCCAAGCCGCGCCCGGTCCACCCCCGAACAGACATACACGCGGCGGCAAACACGGAGCGCCTCCCGCTCGATCGCTTCGGCGTGCCGCGCCTCGGCCTCTTCCATCGCCGCTCGCGCCGGGTCGCCGTTGGCGCCGTAGAGGGCCGCCAGACGGCGATGCGTCTCCGGTTCCAGGTCGTCCATGTCCAGGTGGCACAGCGCCCCGTCCAGCCACGGCCGCGCCCAGGGGAACGTTGCCAGGCGAAAGACATGCACGACGTCGAAACGGAGCCGCCGGTACCGCGCCGCCGCCGTCCACGGCTTCCACCATCGCTCCCGCGCCCACTCGCCGGGCGGCGCCACGCACGTCCGGTAACACAGTTGCGCCAGGGCCTGCGGCACCGGGGCGATCGGCGGATACAGCGGAATCGCCAACAGTGAAACCTTGTAGTGCGCCGCGAGGGCTTCCAACACCATGCCCGCACGCATCGCCAGCCCGTTGCCCGTCAGTTGGGGCACCACCGGCGTGACGTAGAGCAGCGACGGCTTCATGCCGCCGCCGCGTGGATCTCGTCCCGGATGGCGCGGTACACCGGCAGCACCCACGGCGCAAGCAGTTCATCCGGCTGCCGCCCGTAGAGCGGCCGCTCCTTCAGGTAGTCTTCCAGGGCGCGGCCGTCGCCTTGGTGAATCCAGGTGTGACCCCGGTCGCGCGCCGCGCCGCGATGCCGCACGGCCAAGAACGATTCCAGGTCCGTCATCGGAACCACGTTGCGGCCATGCGCCAACTGATCCAGCAGAAACCACGTGTCCTCGTCCCACCGTACCGGCCGGAACGGGCACTCCTCCCAGTCTTCCCGGGCGAACAGGAACGTCGCCCCCGGCGCGTTGCCGTCAATCGATTGCCGGATCTCCCACCGGCCCACTTCGAAGAAGAGGAATGAGGTCATGCACACCAGCGACGGGGAACACACCGCTTCCCGCCCGGCCGTCCAGGCGGCTACATTGTTGGCCACAAACCGCGGGCTGTACCAGTCGTCGTCGTCCATCTTCTGACACAGCGCACCGCGGGCCGCCGCCGCGCCCGCGTTCAGTTTCACCCCCAGCGGCGTACCGGGCGCCATCCGGATCAGCCGGCCGCCCACGGCCCGCACATCCGCCTCCGCCACCGGGTGCTCATCGCCGTCGTCCACGACGATGAGTTCCCGGTCCGCATACGTCTGCCGCCGGTAGCACTCCAAGGCCACCGGCAGCAGACGCGGACGGTCGCGCGTGGTCAGGATCACCGAAACCAGCGCAGCCGGAATCACGCCGGGACGGCAATCGGGCCCGTCGGCATGCACACCCATGTGATGGCTGCATTCGGAGTGGACCCGTTGACTTGTAACGCTCGGGCGCAATAGCCGTCCGGGCACTGCGCTGACTCGCTGACGCACTCGCCGAACAACCGGCCGTCATATACGCGGCACAATTCCACGCACACGCTCATGTCGCTGGCCGAGGCGCGCCGGCCGCTCATGGCCAGCGCCACGCCCGCCCCCAAACCGCCCAGAAACCGTTTGAACGCGCTGCGGCGGCTCATGCCCGCGGCGAGATCCTTGGATAGTGTTTCAAGTCGTTTGCTCATTTGCCCTCTCTGTGTTTTGATTTCCCAACATTACAGCTCCGCCAGCCGCAAGATGGCCTCTTCACCGACAGCCACGTCGCCGGCCAGCCTCCTGTCGGCGCCGATCAGGAACGCGATCGGCGTCGCAAACATCCCATAGGCCTTCGAAATTTCCCAGTGCTTCTGCAGCACAATCGGGAAGCTCAACTGCTGTTCCCGCGCTTTCGCCCGATTCACCTCGGCGTCCCCGCGGCTTACCATCAGCACTTCCAGGTTGCGCGCGCGGCGGTGGATCGCCTCGAGCTTCGGCGCCAGCGCCTGGCACGGCCCGCAGCCCGGATCCGAGAAGACCAGAAGAATCCGCCGCCCGAACCAATGCCGCAGCGAAAACTCCGTGCCGTCCAAGCTCGGCAGCGTGAACTCGGGTGCCGGCGCCCCCGCGGGCAGTCCGTTGCGGCGGACTTTGCTGCCCTCCAGGCTCCGTTGGTAGGGACCCTGTACCGTCCCCGCCGCGGCGCCCGCCGGCGCCGCCCCACCGAGGGCCGCCAGCAGCGGCTCGGCTCCCACCAGCAGCCCCGTCTCCGTCAGTCCCTCCGCGCCCACCAGGTAGCCCGTCGGAGTGCCCCTCGCCCGCAGCAGATCGCCCACCTCGTGTGCCTGCTGAACCAGCAGCGGATGCTCGATCCGTAGTTCGGCCGCCAGCCTCCGGTTCTGCTCGCTGCCGCCCGAGGAAATCAGCAGGACCGCCGGTGCCGGCGCCGGCGCGGGCGGGGGTAGCTTCTTCAACAGG
>DALYJJ010000136.1:0-15225 GCA_031969915.1 Bryobacteraceae bacterium
ACGTCAACGCCAATAGCGGCATCAAGGAACCGGGTGACCTGGTCGGGCGGCGCGGGACGTTGCGCCACGGGAGCGGGACCGCCGCAGGCCGTCGAGAACAACACGGCAAGCAGTACCGCGGCCAACCGCCGCCCCCGCCACGCGCCGCGCATTCCCCCATGGTACGCGGCGGGCGGTAGAGTAGTTGGCATGCTTCTCCGGCGCCTCCTTGTTTTCCTGGCCGCGCTGCCGCTGGCGGCCGATGTCCGGCTCCCCTCCGTCTTCTCCGACGGCCTTGTCTTGCAGCGCAACCGGCCCTGCCCCGTGTGGGGTTTCGCCGACCCGGGCGAGCGGCTCACTGTGACATTTATGGATCAGCAGATACAGGCCGCCGCGGATGCACTCGGGCGATGGCAGGTAACGCTGCGGGCGATGCCTGCTGGCGGTCCCTTCACGCTGGAGATTGCCGGGAAGAACACGGTCCGCGTCAACGATGTGCTCGTGGGCGAGGTATGGCTGGCTTCGGGCCAGTCGAACATGGGCTGGTCCGTGCGCCAGTCCTTCGATGCAGAACGCGAGATCGCGGGCTCGGCCAACCCGCGCATCCGCTTCTTCAAGGTGGAGAATACAGTCGCGCCCGCTCCGGCGGCGGACGTGAAGGGCGCCTGGAGCGCTGCCTCGCCGGAGACAACAGGCGCGTTCTCGGCGGTGGGCTACTTCTTCGCGAGGCACTTGCACGACAAGCTGAAAGTGCCGGTCGCGATCCTCCAATCGGCGTGGGGCGGCACTCCCGCGGAGAGCTGGGTGCGCGCCTCCGCGCTGTCCGCCGACGCCGCGCTGATGCCCATCCACGCTTATTGGGCGGGCGTGATCGAGGCCTATCCCGACGCGGCTGCCCGCCACGAACGCGCCGTCGCCGAGTGGGAGGCCAAGGGCAGCCAGGGACCTCGTCCCGGTGCGCCCGCCGGCCCCGGCCATCCGCACACGCCGTCCGCGTTGTGGAACGGCATGATCGCGCCGCTGGTGCCCTTTGCCATCCAAGGGGCCATCTGGTACCAGGGAGAGACTAACGCCACCGCGGCACGAGCGCCGCACTATCACCGCCTGTTCTCCACGTTGATCGCCGATTGGCGCCGCGCCTTCGGGCAGGGCGACTTCCCGTTCCTGTTCGTGCAACTGGCCAACTACGCGAGGCCGGGAACCAACGACGGCTGGCCTCTCCTGCGCGAAGCTCAGCTCAAGACGCTGGGCCTGAACAACACCGGCATGGCGGTGACCATCGATATCGGCGAGGCGCAGGACATCCACCCGAAGAACAAGCAGGACGTGGGACTTCGGCTGGCGGTGGCGGCGCGAGCGCTGGCCTATGGCGAGAAGCTGGTCTATTCGGGACCCGTGTTCCGCCAGGCGGCGCGGGAGGGCGCGCAGATGCGGTTGTACTTCGCGCACACGGGGGGCGGCCTGGCGGCTCGCCGCGGATTACTGGAGGGCTTCGAACTCGCCGGCGCCGATGGGAAGTTCTACCCGGCGGCGGCGCGCATCGACGGGGAGAGCGTCGTGTTGGTGAGCGGCGAAGTGGCGGCGCCGGTGCAGGCGCGCTACGGCTGGGCCGACGACCCGAAGGCTACGCTGATCAACTTCGAAGGGCTGTCGGCGTCTCCCTTTCGAACCCGCGAGTAGAGCCGCCTACCAGTTCGTGATCGACCCGTCGGGCCGCAGGTAGACGGGCGTCGGCTGCGTGACCTCGCTGACCTCGGTGAGCGGTGTCAACTGCTTCTCGTCGAACGTCACGCCCAACCCGGGCCGTGCATTGGGCCACAGCTTTCCGTTCTTGAAATCGAAGCACTGCGGCAGGTAGGAGTAACCGCCCGTGGCGCGCGGCAGCATCTCCATCAGCACCGGCCCTGGGAAAACGGCGCAGCAATGCACCAGCGCGGCCTCTGAGACCGGCCCCGTGAAGTGCGGGATCAGGCCCACATAGTGCGTCTCGCAGATCGCGGCCAGCTTCATGAACTCGGTGATGCCGCCGACATTCGGGATGGTCGCGCGGCAGTAATCGATGAGCCGCCCTTCGATGAGTTCGTTCTGATCCCATCGCGAGCCGAATTGCTCGCCCACCGCGATGGGCACCTTCACCAACTGCCGCAACTGCCGGTAGACTCCGTTGTTCTCCGAGCGGATCAGATCCTCGACGAAATACGCGCCCAATGTCTCAATGGCGGCGCACAGCCGCACGGCATCGGGGAAATCGAGCCGGGTATGGAAGTCGATCGCCCAGCCGCCATCCCTGCCCGCTCCCTCGCGTACTTCGCGGCACATCGCCGCGGTGCGTTCCACCGTCTCGAAGCGGTCCCACGGCTGGCCGTCGGCGGGGCCGATCCGGAGAGCGCGATAGCCGGCCTCGATGCAGGCGCGCGCGGTCTCGCGCAGGCTGCCCTGGGAGGGAAAGCCGGTGGCGTAGCACTCGATGTGATCGCGCGCCAACCCTCCCAGCAACTGATAGACGGGCACGCCGAGCGCTTTGCCCTTGATATCCCACAACGCCATGTCGAGCGCGCCGATGGCGTGCAGCTTCTCGCGCCCCGCCGGGTAGAAGTAGCCCCGCATCAGACGCTGCCAGATGGCGTCGGTGCGGAACGGATCCTGGCCGATGATGGCGGCGGCGCACTGCTCCATCGTGTCCTTGGCGCCGCCCTCGCCGATTCCGGTAATGCCGGCGTCGGTCTCCACCAGCACGATGTTCGTGCTTTGGTTAAACAACCCCGGCACTTTGGATTTCCGTTGCGCCGCGTCCCCGAGACCGGCGAAGTAGCGCACTTTCGTGATCTTCATCTTCGACGGCGCCGCCGCCGCGCCGCCCGCGCCCGCCAGAGCCGCGGCGCTCGCCGACCCGAGCGCCGATCCGAAAAACGATCTGCGATTCATCGACCCCTCCGTTACAACGCCGCCACGCGGACCAGGTTGTCCGCCCCGGCTTCCTTCCTGACAACATTCCGGAGCGGCCGGCCGAAGCCCTCAAACGACACGGTCATCGTATCGCCATCCTCAAGCACGATGCCTTCGGAACAACTGAGTGCGTCCGCGCCGTAGAAGTGGATGTGGACATCGCCCGGCCGCCGATGGAGCGGAAACTTGAAATGATGATGCTCGAGGTTGGCGAGCGAATGGCACATCGCCTCCTCGCCCGACCGGATCTCCCGGGACCACAGGGTGGCGCCGCCGCGTTCAATGGCGACCCGGCCGGGGACGGATACGAACTTCGGCGCGAGCACCAATTCGGGGCCGATCGAGCAGGTACGCAGCTTCGATCCGGCGAGATAAAGGTAGTTGCGCTTCTCAAAGCGATGGTCGGAGAACTCATTGCCCTGAGCCATGCCGAGCCGGCGCGGCGTGCCCGAGGGGTCGATCCAATACACGCCGGCGAGTTCTGCTTCCTCCCCGCCGTCCTCGCCGAACACCGGGATCTCGAGCGGATCGAGATGCCCTCGCAGAACCGCGCCCGTTCCTTTGTAGAACCATTCCGGCGCCACGCCCACCCGCCCCTCGGCGGGACGGCCGCCTTCCAGGCCCCAGCGGTAGACGCGCATGCTGTCGGTGAGTTCCTCCGCCGAGGCGTGCATCGCGTTCCTGCTCTTGGCGCTGGACGAGTGCGTGAGGCCGGTGCCGGTGACCACGCACCGGGCAGGCTCCACCGGATGGTCAGCGGGAGGCAGAATGCGCCACTCCGACGCGCCGGCGTGGATCGCGTCGTAGTCGAGGGTCTCCGCGGAGAGCCGCGCGGCGGCGGCCTCCTCGAGCGAACGGCCCGAGAGGAACGCCGCTTCCGCGACGGCGACGACCGAAGCAGGCCCATCCACCAGCCGGACCAGAGCGCCGTCCACCACACCTACGCGCCGCACTCCGGCGCGAACCACTTGCAGCAGCCTCATGCTGCGCGAGTGTATCGCGGTTGGCGGCAGCCTGCACGCCCCTGCGCCCGAGCCGCCTAGTTGAGCGCGGATAGCAGTGTTCGCAACTGTTGCAACTGGCGCTCGATTTCCGCGCGGTCGGGAGCGTCGGGGGCGAGGCGGAGGTAGGCGAGAAAGTCCTCGCGCGCGGCGCCGTAACGCTTCAGTTCGGTGTTGAGCACGGCGCGCTGCCGGTACTCCGGGGCGGCGGAAGGCGCGGCGGTGAGCAGCAGATCGAGCACCTGCACGGCCTTGCCCGGGTTCCGGCGGCGGAAGTAGACGCTGCGCAGATTGTTCAGCATGCGGATTGCGATGTGGCGGGCGTCCACCGGCCGGAGAAACGCCGCGTCGGAAAAGATATCGACGCCCGCGACGCGCTGGATAAGCGCGCGGCACTCCTCGGCGTCGAGCAGCGCGCCCTGGTGGAAGACGTCGATGTAGGCGGCGAACTCGCCGTCGTCGTAACGCACCATGAAGTGGCCGGGCAGTCCGACGCCCAGAACCGGCGCGCCGTGGCGCCGGGCGATTTCGAGATACAGCACGGCGATGGTGATCGGGATGCCGGTCTTGCGGTCCAGCACTTCGTTCAAACAACTGTTGCGGGGATTGTAGTAATCCGACGCGTTGCCGCTGATGCCCGCTTCGGTGAAAAGCACGCGATTGGCGGCGGCCAAGAACGCGGGGCCATCGGCGCCGGCCGGGATGCGCGCCGACAGTTCGCCGATGCGCGCGAGGTAGGGCGCGGGGTCGAGGCCGGGAAATTCTATGGACGCCAATTCGAGCGCCGCGCGGTCGAGCGGAGCGGCGGACGCGCCCGTCAACAGAGCCTGAAGCGCCTTCACGTGCCGTTAGAATAGCACTGAATGTGGAAAGCGACGGTGCTTGCGGTGGTTTGCTGCGCCGCCGCGTGCGCGGCGATCGAAGGGGCGGCGGTGTGGTCGGCCGGCGAGGTGGTGGCGTGGGGCGGCGACGGGGTTCATCTTTGGCAGCGGGATCGGGGATTCCGGCGGCTGGCGCGCGGGCGGTTTGAAGAAGGCGGCTGCGTGGCGGAGTTCGCGGGGCGGCGCGGCGTGGCGGTACAGACGCGTTCGCGCGGCATGGTGTGGCTGGAGGGGCCGGCCTGGCGGCCGGTGACGATCGACAGCGGACTCGACGCGCGCGATTGCCTGGGCGCGGTGTTGTTCGGGCGCGAAGGCCTGCTGGTGGTGCATCGCGGCGCGCAGATCCGTTTCTATGAGCGGCCCGCGGCGGGCGTGGGCGGCCGCTGGCCGTACCGAGAGTTGTACTCCATCTACACCGCATCGTGGCAGGGCGGGCTGCGCATGGTGGACATGAACGGCGACGGGCGGCCGGATCTGCTGTGCGGCAATTACTGGGTGGAGAGCCCGGAGCGGTTCGAGGAGCCGTGGCGGCTGTATCCGATCCACAACTGGTGGGAGACGCCGGTTTCGGCGGCGGTCCGCTTGGCGGCGGGCGAGCGGGTGTGGGCGGCGCAACGGGACCTCTCGCCGGCGCGCATCGCCTGGTTCGAACGGCCCGCGAACGCGCGCGACCTCTGGACTGCGCACGCGGGGCCGGCGGACCTGCGCCGGGTGCGTGCTTTCGACGAGCGGGGCGGCCGGCTGCTGGCGGGCGAGGATGCGGGCGAGGGTTCACGGCTGGTGGTGATCGAAGACGGGCGCGCGCGGGAGATCGAGCGCGGCCCGGGATACGTCTTCGCGGCGTGGCGCGACGCCGGGGAGCCCGCGGTAGTAGTCTCAAGAAGCGGTGTGCGATGGCAGGAGATCGGAAACAATTGACGTCGAAAATGTTGGAAGAGATCCGGCAGCAGCCGGGCGCACTGGAGCGGACGCTGCGCGGGGAGCGGAAGCGGTTTGAACGGCTGAAGAAGACCCTGGCGGCGAATCGGCCGCGGCTCATTGTGCTGGCCGCGCGCGGCACCTCGGATAACGCGGCGCAGTTCGGGCGATATCTGCTGGAGATCGCGACCGGCATTCCGGTGTCGCTGGCGGCCCCTTCCATCTACACGCTCTATGGCCGGGAGATCGATCTGCGCGAGGCGCTGGTGGTGGCGATCTCGCAATCCGGCGAATCGACGGACACAAACGTCGTGCTCGAGAAGGCGCGGGCCGCGGGGGCGCTGACGGTGGGCGTCACCAACGAACCGGAGAGCAGCATGGCGCGCCTGGCGGAGCATGTCTTCCTGGTGCGCGCGGGGCGCGAGAAGAGCGTCGCGGCGACGAAGACGTACACCGGCCAGTTGCTGGCCTTCTATCTGCTGGCGTGGGCGCTGGGCGGGCGGATCGGGCTGGACGAACTGGAGCGGCTGCCGGAGCACGCATCGGCGGCGCTGCGGTTGGAGGACGAGATCCGCGCGGTGGCCGAGCGGTATGTGTTCATGAGCCGCGCGGTGGTGATCGGCCGCGGCCTGAACTACTCGAACGCCTTCGAGTTCGCGCTGAAGCTGATGGAGACCTGCTACGTGGTGGCGGAACGGTTCTCGTCGGCGGACCTGATGCACGGGCCGATCGCCATGGTGGAGCATTCGTTTCCGGCCTTCGTGTTCGCGCCCACGGGCGTGACGTGGCCGGGGCTGAAGCAGGTGGTGGAGAAGCTGCAAGGATTGAAGGCCGAGACGCTGGTGATCACCGATCAATCGAACGCCGAGGCGCGCGCGATGGGGCGGGCGGTGGCGCTGCCGATGAAGCTCGGCCGGCGGGGCGCGGTTCCCGAGGAGTTGTACACGCCGATCCCGTACATCATTCCGGCGCAGTTATTCGCGGCGTGTCTGGCGGCGCAGAAGGGGTTGAATCCGGATCAGCCGCGCACGTTGAGCAAAGTGACGCGGACGCTGTAGGGGCGTTGGGGAATCCGCTAGGGCAGCGGCAGAATCCGGATCTTGCGAAAGTAAACCGGCGCGTCGCCGTGGTTCTGGAAGGCGACGGGGCATTCACTGCGCTTCCGCTCGGTAAGCGCCTTTACTGTTCCGGGGCGGCCTTTGCCCCAGCGCTGCAGCAGCACCGCGCGAAGCTCGGCGGAATCGAGATCGCCTTCGAGCACCTTGACGCCGTTGATCCAGTGTTCGAACGCCGCGCCGCGGACCACGAGGCGCGCGGTGTTCCATTCGCCGGCGGGTCGCGCCGGGGCGCTGGTGGGCGCCAGCAGGTTGTAGAGCGCGCCGGTGCGGTTAGCGGGCGGGCCGGCGTCGTCGTGGGCTTCGTCGATGAGTTGGAACTCGATGCCGTAGAGGGTTTCGCGGCGCTCGGTGCGCTCGAAGTACTGCACCAGGTATTTCACGCCGCTGTTGGCGCCCTTTTCGAGTTTGTAGTCGAACTCCAGTTCGAAGGCGCGCCAGGCATCGCGCGTCACCAGGTAGACGCTCTCCGTGTTGTGCGGCTTGGCCGCGAGGACGCCGTCTTCCACCACCCAGGCGGGCGATGCGGGAAGGAACTTCTCGAGTGTGCCGTCGAACAGCGAAGTCCACGCGGCGGCCGCCAGCAGGAACGCGAGCATTCTCAGTTCGAAGCGCCCTTGGCGGGCGTGCGCGACGGCAGTGGGGGCAATGAGGCCTTGCGGACTTCCTCGAAATACTGCTGCACGTACTGCTGCAACACGAGCGGCACTTCGTCGCGATGGATCTCGCCGCCCGCATCGGCGTGCTGCGCCTGCCGCTGGCTCCAGGCGGTCTTCAACTGCTGCTTACCGCTGGAGACCTCCACCATCATCTCGCCGGTCACGGTCTGCGCGCGCCGTCCGATGATCTCGGAGATCTTGCCCATGGCCTCCAGTTGCTCGGCCATCTTGACGTCCTTGGCGCCGTCCTGTTTGCCCGCGCCGGTCTTGGAATCCTGGTTCGACGGCTTCTCACTGCCGCTCTCGGATTGCTTGCCCTGCCCGCCCTGCGATTGCTGATTGCCTTCGCCCTGCGGTTCTCCCTTGGCGTCGCCCTGCTTTTCGCCCTGCTGGCCCGGCTGGTCGTTCCGAGGGGAACCGTTCGGGTCGGGCGTTTCGCCGGGCTTGCCGCCCGGCTCACTGTTCTTCTGATTGGACGCCATCTGCTGCTGCTGCTCGCCGTTGCCGGCCTGCGGCTTCGCTTTCATCTTCGCCAGCAGGTTGGCGAGGGCGTTCTTCATCTTGTCCATCAAGCCGCTCTCGTCTTTCTGCGGCTTGCCGTTCTGCGCCTGCTTCTTCTGATCGTTCGTGGCGGCGTTATCGGCAGGCCCGGAGTCGGCGGGCTGCTGCTGGCCGCCCTCCGCCTGCTCCTGCTTCTCTTCAGAAGCGCCTTCTTCCCCGGTCAGCGAGTTCTTCCCCTGGCGGCCTTTCTTTTCTTCTCCCCCGGGTTGAGGCTGCTCGCCGTCCTCGCTGCTCTGCGTTACGTCGAGCGTCCTTTCCTGGTTCCCGGCGGCTTGGGCCTTCTCTTCGTCGAGCACCAGGCCCATCTTGCGCATCTGGTCGTCGAGCGTCTGCTCCTGTTTCTTCTTCGTGCGCGCGGCGATCTCTTCGTTCGAGAGGAACGTGTCGAACCGGATGTTCGCCAGCGGCTCGCTGAGCGAGAGAGTGTCGAGAACGCCATAGCGCACGCCGATCAGGCTGGCGGCGATGAGGAGCAAGGCCAGCAGGGCCCAGGAGGACCGCGGTGTCTGGACCGGAACGGCCTCCCGCGCGGAGAGCCGCGCCGCAAGCGAGCCGGCGGCGGCGAACTGGCACTCCCGGAATTCCGGGCAGGCGAGGCCAGAGTCGGGATGCTCGGAGAAATAGAGGGCCGTGGAGAGCGTGTCCTGGGTGGCCAGCCGCTGGTCGACGGCCTGGGCCAGACGGTAGGACGTTGGGATGCGGCGCACAAGGCGTGCGATGCCCCAGCCGAGACTGGCTACGAACAGCAGCGCCGGCCAATACCAATCGAAGATCTGCGTTCCGGCCAGCAGCAGGACGATCAAGCCGCCGCAGGCCACGGTCGCGGCGAAAGCCAATTGTTCGAGGCCCTGGTTGACCAGATAGCGCCGGCGGGCTTGATCGAGGAAGTCAGCGAGAGAGGTATGGCGCAAAAGTAACCGGCCTTCGTTCGGTACCTCTATTATGGCTCGGAAAAGCCCGCCGCGAGAACGGCCTGAAAAACCGGGGACGGACGAGACGTTCCCCTTATAGTTCATCGAAGTTCTATAAGGGGAACGTCTCGTCCGTCCCCGGTTTTTAGAAGAAGAAGCGCATGCCGAATTGGATTTGGAGGGGGGTGCCGACCTGCTGGTTCTGCGGGTCGTACCTGCCGTCGGTGCCGCGGAGGCGCAGCCACTGCGCGCGCGGGGCCACGGTGTTGCCGTTGGCGTCGATGCCCACGCCGAAGCGCTGATCGAAGATGTTCGTGCCGTCGGAGAAGATCACGTTGTCGAGGTCGAACAGGTTGAAGAACTCGGCGGAAAACTGAAGGCGGCGCTTCTCGCCCAGGCCGAAGCTCTTGAGGACGCGCAGGTCGTTGAAGACCGTGGCGCGGTTGCGGAACGAGTTCCGCTGGAAGACCACGCCGGGGGCTTCGAACGGACGGTCGTTGTTCTGGCCGTCACCGTTGGAATCGGCGCCGGTAATCGCGTTGATCGGCCGGCCCGAATAGGCGCGCACAATGCCCGCCACCTGGAAGCCCCAGGGCAGGTCGTAAACGGCATTGGCCGTGAACTGGTGCCGGACGTCGAGCCGCGAGTAGTTGTAGTCGCGGCTGTAGTTGAAGGAGTCGGGACCGTTCATGCCTCCGGCGTCGCGCTCGTTATCGTCGTCCGAGCGGTTGTCCGAGAGCGTGTAGAAGGTGCTCAACTGGAGCTTGCTGCGCCGGTACTGGCCCTGGAAGGTAATGCCGCGGAACATGCTGCGCGCCGAGGTCTCGCGCACGGTGAGGATGTTCACCGACGGAATCGGGCGCGCGCCGGCCACCGCCGCGGCGTAGGACGGCCGCAGCGAACGGTCGGTCGAGGCCACGCGCGGCGCGGGAAGGTTGTAATCGCGGTTGCGCTGCAGATTGACGGTGTTGACGTAGTTCACCTGCACGCCCGCGACGAAGTTGCTGAAGACTTCCGAATCGAAGCCCAGGCCCACCTGGAAGGAGCGCGGGTTCACATAGTCGGCGGCGTTGCCGGTGAAGTTGGCGCGGAAGAACGGATCGACGGCGCCGGTGCGGCCGAAGTTGGCGGCGGCGACGGCCTGTTCGATGGTCAGAATGGGCAGGCTGCCGAGGTTGGCGCCGTTTAAGTCGACCCCCGCCCCGCGGAAGGCCTGGTAGACCGTGGGGCCGGGTTGCGTGCCGATTTCGAGCGAGACGTCGCCCGCGGGCAGCCGGAAGTTGTTGCTGGCGGCTGCCAGCAGGATGAGCGGCGTGGTGGCGTAGAAAAGGCCGGTGTGGCCGCGGACCACCAGTTTCCTGCTCTCCTGGAAGGGCGCGTAGGTGAAGCCGAAGCGGGGCATGAACTGCTTCATGCTGTCGGCAATGCGGGTAGGATCGAAGGTTTGTCCGTTGGGCAGCGGAGCCGCCCGAACGGCGTTCACAACCGCCGTGTTCGTGCCGTTGCCCTCGACGTTATTCTGGCCTTCCCAACGGAAGCCGAAGTCGAGCGTCAGCTTTCGGCTCACGCGCCAGCTATCCTGCGCGAAGACCGCGAACTGGCTGGTATTGATGTCCGCTTCCAGGTTGCCGATGGCCCGGCGGTAGCGCGCGCTCGGATGATCGAAGCGGTTGGCTGTCGTGCCGCCCGGAGTCAGGATCTCGAGCAACTGGTTGATATCCGTGATCTGGAAGAAGAAGCCGCCGAACTGGTTGAAGCCGAACGTCTGCGGCGCGGAGATGTAGTTCCAGTCGAAGCCGAACTTGAACGTGTGCCCGCCGCGGATGTAGGAGAGCGACTGGGTGAATTGCGTGCGCCGGTCCACCTGGTAGGTGGGCAGGAAGTTGCGCGAGCCCCAGATGACGTTGGCGCCGCCCAGGCTGAGCTCCGGAACCGCTGTGTTCGAAAGGCGCGGCCGGTCTTCCACCGTGTGGGTGAACCTTGAATCCGACACCGCATTCGGCCCGATCAGCCACGTGTACTGCGCGCCGCCGAGGTTCAGGTTGTTTTCCTCGCGGCCGTCGTTGGAGAGCGCGCGATTCGTGGCCGGATTCAGCGAGCCGCCGACCGACACGGCGTTGTCCTCGCCGCTCCCCTTCCAGTTGTAGCGCAGGCTGAGACGGTCGCCGGCGCGGAGGTTCCAGTCGAGCTTGCCGGTGACGGCGGTCGCCTTATTGGTCTGTGTGTAGGGCGCCTCGAGGCCTCGGATGTAGCGCAGCGCTTCGCGGTTGGCGTCCGATTCGGCGATGCCCGCCACGGCGGGAATGAAAACGCGGCGGGGGGTGGAAGAGTCCTGGCGCTCCACCGCCGCGAACCAGAACAGGCGATCCGCCTTGATCGGCCCGCCCGCGTTGCCGCCGAACTGGTGCTGCGTTTCGAGCGACTGCAACCCGAACGGGTTCACCCGCCCGAGTTCCTTGTGGCGCAGCAGGTAAAACGCCTCGCCATGCACTTCATTGGAGCCCGACTTGGTGATCGCGTTCAGCATGCCGCCGCTCGAGCGTCCGTACTCGGCCGAATAGCCGCTGGTGATCACCTGGAACTCCTGAATCGCTCCCTGGGGCACGGTGAAGGAGAAGTTCGAGCGCTCGCCGCCGCGCAGGCCGCCGAAGAACGGCTGATTGTAATCGGCGCCGTCCAGCATGACGTTGGCGTTGATGCCGCGCTGGCCCGCGAAGGAGAGCTGCTGACGCTGCGGATCGACCTGCACGGTGGGCGTCAGCGTGGCAAACTCCTGAAACCGCCGGCCGTTGATGGGCAGGTTCGTAATCGCGGTCGAGTTGACCACCGCGGCCGGCGCGGGCAGCGCCACGCTCAGCAGCGTGTCCGCCACTTCCACGGTGGTGGTCGTCGCCTGCACCTGGAGCGTGATGTCGACGTTGATCGAAGACCCCACGCTCAGCGTGACGCCCTGGATCGTCGATGCGGCGAAACCGCTTGACTGGGCGACGATTTCGTACTCGCCCGCGTCGAGCGAAAGCGCACGATACTGGCCCTCGCTGTTGGTTGTGAGTTCGCGCACCAAGCCGGTGCGGACGTTCCTGATCTTGAGCCCGGCGCCCGGTACGGCGGCCTGTTTGGGGTCCAGTACGGAACCTGTGATCTGGCCTCTGTTGGCGTCGGCCTGTCCGTAGACAAGCGGCAGCACGCAGAGCAACCCGCAGAGTAGACGAAGACGATTCCTCACGGCACACACCTCGGTAAAGAGTGGGGATCCGAACACAGTCTGAAGCAGCAGAAATTAGGATAGCGCAGTCCGGTAACAATCCGATGACAGGCGGAGCGCGTTTACATCCACCCGCCGTGATAGGCTGGCGGGCACATGTTCGAGTTCGTCCTACTCGTCCTATTCGGCATCCTGTATTTCAATCTCCGCGGCCGGGTGAACGACTTGCGGGCGAAGGCCGCGCGACTCGAAGATCAGGTGTTCCGCCTCACCGCGCGCACGTTTGAGTTGGAGCGAAGGCTCGCCGGAGACGTGGCTCCCGATGAGCCCCTGCCGCAGCCGGCGGTCGAAGCTGCCGCGGTCGAAGCCGCCGCGCCCGAAGCCGCGGTCTCAACGCCTGAACTGGAAATTCCCGCCCCGCCCGAACCTCCCGCAGCCCCGCCCATCGACTGGGAAGCGCTCATCGGCGGCAACATCTTAAACAAGATCGGCGTGCTCGTGCTGGTGATCGGCGTGGCTTTGTTCCTGGCCTACGGGGTCACACAACTCGGTCCGGGCGGACGCGTGGCGGTGGGCCTGGCGGTCGGAGTCTCTTTACTCGCCGCAGGTGTGGCGATGGAGCGTATGGAGCGCTACGTGTTCTGGGCGCGCGGGCTGATCGGCGGTGGGTGGGCGATCGTCTACTTCACCACCTACGCGCTGCACGCACTGCCGGCTGCGAAGATCGTGGACGATCCGGTAATGGGCGCGGCTCTGCTCTTTCTCGCCGCCGCCGGCTTCGTGCTCCATTCGCTGCATTATCGTTCGGAAGTGGTCACGGGCCTGGCCTATCTGGCGGCGTTTCTCGCGCTGGTCTTCGCGCCCCGCACGGCGCTTTCCCTGCAGGCCTCGGTTCCGCTCGCCGTCTCGCTGGTGTGGATCGCCGGGCGGTTCGAGTGGCGCTGGCTGGCAGCCGGCGGCCTGGTCTTCACATACGCAACCTTCGCCGGCGCGCAACCGCCGCACGCAACGTGGCCGGTGTTGTGGATCTACTGGCTGTTGTTCGAAGCCTACGACCTGCGCACGCCGCGCTCCCCGCTCATGCCCCTGAACGCCGCGGGCTTCCTTGGCGCGTCGATGCTCCTGTGGAAACCCGATCAGCCCGGCTTCGACTGGTACCTCACCGCCGCGGCGCTGGCGCAGGTGGCGAGCGCACTCCTTCGCTGGTGGCTGCGCGGCCGCGAAGAAACCCCGGAGCAGATTGCCGAAGGCGGCTTCCTGCTGCCGGCTTTGCTGGGCCTGGGTTTGCTTCAGTACGCGGCGGCGGTGCGCTTCGAGGGCCCGGCGGAGGCGCTGGCGCTGTTCTTCGTGGCGGAACTCGCGGTGCTCGCGGGCGCGTTCGCGGGCCTGCGCATTCTCCAGTGGATCGCCACCGCGGCGCTGCTTCCCTCACTGTACGTGCTTTTCGATAACATGAGCCGGCCGGAGCAGTTCTCCTACTTCGGCCTCACTCTTCGGGTGTGGACTCCGGTGGCGATCCTGCTCGCTGCCGCGATGTTCCTGAACCGCGCTGTGGCGGGCTGGCAGGGCTTCACGTACCTGGGCACGGTGCTGCTGATGGCGCCCATCGGCCACGAACTTTCATCTAAGCGGGAACCGCTGGGCTGGATGACGCTGGCGGCCGTCCTCTTGCAGCGCGGCTACGCCGAACGCTGGCGCGATTTTCGCTGGGCCGCGCTCGGCTGCGGGGCGTTCGCGTCGCTCGTCTTGATGGACAGCGCCTCCTGGCGAATGACCCTCGCGGGCGCCTCGATCGCCGCGGCCGCGGCCGCCCAACTGGCGTACTGCGGGGCCCGGTTCAGCGCCGCCGGCGCCGGCACCGGCGCGGTCGTACTGGCCGCTTTCGCGCTCGCGCGGGCTCTGCCCCCGATCTGGGTGGCCCCGGCATGGGCCGCGCTGTTGTTTGCCTCGACGGCCGTCGCGGTGCGGGTCGAGCGCCGGTTTGCCGCGTTCGGCGGCTTCCTGTTCGCGCTCGCGGTGGTAGGGCGGGCGATCAGTGAGAACTTTCCCGACACGCGCGCCGAGACGCTCGTGCGGTGGGAAACCGTACTGCTCACCGTCATCCTCCTCTACGCCGCGCAAGTGCTGCTGGGCCGCGGGCTGCCGGTCTTCACGGCCCTTGGTACGCTGCTGCTGACTTCGTTGATCGTGGACGAGAGCTCGGGGCGCGTCCTCACCATGGCCCTCGCGGCGGAGGCGGTCGGGCTGTTGATTGCCGGCTTCCTCCTGCGCGAGCGGCCGTTGCGCCTGTCCGGGCTGGCGTTGTTCCTGTTCTGCGTCTTGAAGGTCTTCCTCTACGACCTGCGCGAGCTGGACACCATGAGCCGGATTCTGTCGTTCGTCGTGCTCGGGCTGCTGTTGGTCGGGGCCTCCTGGATCTACACCCGCTTCCGCGAACAGATCCAACGCTATCTGTAAGGCGGATCGGCAGCGCTCAGAGGCGGAGTGCGTTACGATGAGACTTCGCCCTCGATGTTCCGCTTCGAAACCGCTGGGGAATCCCATGGAGAATGTCTTGTCGCGACGCTGACCGGCTTGCCGTCCGGCGTGCCCGTGGACGTGTCGGCGGTGAATCGCGAGTTGTGGCGCCGGCAGCAGGGGTACGGGCGCGGCGGGCGCATGAAGATCGAGACGGACACGGTCGAGATCGTGGCCGGCGTCCGTCATTCACAGACCATCGGTGCGCCGGTGGCAATGATCGTCCGTAACAGGGACTGGAAGAACTGGACCGAAGTTCTGCCCGTCGAAGAGTACGCGGGTTCGGACGAGAAGAAGAAACGCCTGACGCGCCCGCGGCCGGGGCACGCCGACCTGGCCGGCGCCATCAAGTACGACTACCACGACGCGCGCTACGTGCTGGAACGGGCGAGCGCGCGGGAGACGACGATGCGCGTCGCCGTGGGGGCGCTGGCCAAGGCGCTGCTCGGCGAGTTCGGCATCCGGGTGCTGAGCCACGTGGTCGCCGTGGGGCCGGTGCGGAACAGGTACTTGTAGCTTGCGTCCTCGAAGA
>DALYJJ010000137.1:0-15037 GCA_031969915.1 Bryobacteraceae bacterium
CATCGACGCGCGTTGCCTTCGCGACCACCTGCGCGTGAATCTCCAGGGCTCGCAACGTGGCCGCGGTGTCGGTGGAAAAGTAGGGGTTTGAGGTGCCGGCCGCGAAGATCACAATCCGGCCTTTTTCGAGGTGGCGGATGGCGCGGCGGCGGATGTAAGGCTCGGCCACCTGGTGCATCTGAATCGCAGTCATCACCCGGGTGGGAATGCCCTGCTTCTCGAGAGCGTCCTGGAGCGCGATGGCGTTGATCACGGTCGCCAGCATGCCCATGTGGTCGGCGGCCACCCGGTCCATGTTGCGCGCCGCCGCGGCGACGCCGCGGAAGAAATTCCCGCCGCCGACGACGAGCCCGATCTGGACGCCGGTGCGGGCGACGTCGGCGACTTCCGCGGCGAGGTCGGAAACACGGGCCGAATCAACTCCAAACGACCCCTGACCGGCGAGCACCTCGCCGCTCAGCTTCAGGAGGATGCGCTCGTACTTGGCCACGGTGGGAGACTACTGAGCGGCCACGGGCTCCGGCGTCGCTTCCGCATCGCCGCCGGCGGCGGCGGTTTCGCCCACCTTCATGCGGACGAAGCGCGCGATGGAGATGTTCTCGCCGATGGTAGAGATCTTCTGCGCGATCAACTGGCCCACGCTCACCGTGTTGTCCTTGATGAACGGCTGCTCAAGCAGGCAGACCTCTTCATAGAACTTCTGCATGCGGCCCTCGGCGATCTTCTCGGCGATCTTCTCGGGCTTGCCTTCCTGCATGGCGCGCGCCTTCTGGATCTCGCGCTCCTTGTCGAGGATCTCCGCGGTGACGTCTTCCTTGCGCACGAACTGCGGGTCCGCCGCCGCCACCTGCATGGCGATGTCGTGGACCAGGGCCTGAAACTGTTCGGTGCGGGCGACGAAGTCGGATTCGCAGTTCACCTCCACCATCACACCGAGCTGCGAGCCGGCGTGCAGGTAGGTGCCGATCACGCCCTGCTTGGTGGCGCGGCCGGCCTTCTTTTGCGCGGAAGCGAGTCCCCGCTTGCGCAGAACATCGACGGCCTTCTCCAGGTCGCCGCCGGCCTCCGTCAAGGCCTTCTTGCACTCCATCATGCCCGCCCCGGTGCGTTCGCGGAGCGTTTTCACTGATTGCGCGCTGATTTCCGCCATAGTTCTCTCTTCGTGATGATCTATCGATGACGAACGATGTACTGCCGGACGATTTGGTTGCGGGGCGGCGAGAGGTGCCGCCCCGCGGAATGAAACGAACTACTGATTCTCGGTGACCACCGGAGCGGCCGCCTCGCCGGGCGCTTCCGTACCCGGACCCTTGCGCGGCAGCGAGACCGACGGCAGATCCTCGTCGCTCAAGCTCTCCGCCATCAACTGCTGGGAGTACTGCGGATCGACATATTGCATGTACTCGGGGATCTCCTCGATGGAGGCGGCGGCGGGTTCTTCGGAGCTGACAATCTTCTCGCTCACGAAGTCCTGCTCGGTAGCCAGCGCGCGGCCTTCCACCACCGCGTCGGCGATTTTGTTGGTGAACAGGCGAATGGCTCGCAGCGCGTCGTCGTTGCCCGGAATCACCCAATCCACTTCGTCCGGGTCGCAATTGGTGTCTACCACGGCCACCACAGGGATGCCCAGGCGCCGCGCTTCGGCGACGGCGATGGATTCTTTGTTCGAGTCGATGACGAACAACATGTCCGGCAGCCCGTTCATGTCTTTGATGCCGGCCAGGTTCGACTCCAGGTGCTTGCGTTCCCGCTCCAGGCGCCCCACTTCCTTCTTCACACGCCCGGCGTAGGTGCCCTCGGCGGCCATCGCTTCCAGTTCCTTCAACCGCTTGATGGAGCGCTGCACCGTCGTGTAGTTGGTCAGGAGTCCGCCCAGCCAGCGCTGGTTCACGTAATACTGCCCGCATCGCGTGGCTTCTTCCGCCACTGCTTCCTGGGCCTGGCGCTTGGTGCCGACGAACAGCACCGACTTGCCCTGCGCGGCCATCTCGCCCACGTAGCGCATGGCGTCCTTGAACAGCTTCAAGGTCTTCTGCAGGTCAATGATGTAAATCCCATTGCGTTCGCCGAAGATGTACTCTTTCATCTTCGGATTCCAGCGCTTGGTCTGGTGCCCGAAGTGAACGCCCGCTTCGAGCAATTCTTTCATGGAAATGGACGGCAAAAAATCCTCCTCGGATTCGGCTGACGGGGGGCGTCCCCGTTGGGGGGGTGGATCCAAGGCCGTACTCCCCCTCATTCGCAGCGCGGCCCAAAGCGAAATTTGCGCGCGAATCAGCGGGCGGCCCAATAACCAAGGGCTCACACACAGCGGCCCAAACTGGCGGAAGGAGCATGGCGGGGACGGTCCCCGCCCGTTCGATTACCGCTTGGAGAACTGGAACCGGCGGCGAGCGCCCTTCTGGCCGTACTTCTTGCGCTCGTGGCCGCGCGGATCGCGGGTGAGGAGACCGAGCTCCTTCAGCTTGCCGCGCAACTCGCTGTTGAACTCCACCAGTGCGCGCGCAATGCCCAACCTCGCCGCGCCGGCCTGACCCGTGGTCCCGCCGCCGTTTGCGAGGATCAACACATCGAACTTGTCGGCCGTTTCGGTAGCTGCCAGCGGCTGCCGCACGAGCGCCTTCGAAGTCTCCGTGGTGAAGTACTTCTCCAGGCCCTGGCCGTTAATCGTAATCTGCCCTTTGCCCTGCCGCAGGAAAACTCGTGCAACCGAGGTCTTCCGGCGTCCCGTTCCAAGATACTGAACCAACGTCGCTGCCATTCTTAGTTCCTATCGGCTCCCTAAACCGCGAGCGCCACCGGCTTCTGCGCCTGGTGGGGATGCTTGTCGCCCGCGTAGACCTTCAGCTTGCGGTACATCTGCTTGCCGAGTTTGGTCTTCGGCAGCATGCCAGAAACGGCATCCTCCACCATGCGCACCGGACGCGTGGCCCGGACCTTCCGCGCGGAGGCTTCCTTCAGGCCGCCCGGATACCCCGAGTGCGACCGGTAGATCTTCTGCTCTTCCTTCTTGCCCGTCAGCTTGACCTTTTCGGCGTTCACCACAATCACGTGGTCGCCGGTGTCGATAAAGGGCGTGTAGGAAGGTTTGTTCTTTCCCATCAAGATTTTCGCCGCCTTACTGGCGACCCGGCCAAGCACCTGCCCCTGCGCGTCGATAACGTGCCAGGAGCGCTGGATTTCCGGCTTGGACGGAAATTCGGTATTCATGGACAGACCTTCTCCGTTCGAGTCTTACAAACTTCTTAAGGTAGCGAATTTGGGGCGGAAGTGTCAAACCCGAGTCCGGCTACTGGAGT
Organism: Bryobacteraceae bacterium; assembly: GCA_031969915.1. Classification (GTDB taxonomy): domain Bacteria; phylum Acidobacteriota; class Terriglobia; order Bryobacterales; family Bryobacteraceae; genus DALYJJ01. The sequence continues at coordinate 3,300 of DALYJJ010000137.1, forward strand.
TTGCCGCGCGCCTCCACCTGCCAGGATCTCTCCACCGTGTTGCCGCGCACCCCGTACACCGTCTCATGAAGGTTCATCGCGACGCACACGTGGTTGGGGATGATGCGCAGCCGTTCGCCCACGGCGAAGGAGCGGCCCGCCGTCGACGTATCGAGGTAGCCGTGCTCTTCGTTCATCTGGAAGAAGCGGACCGCCGGTTCGCCCACCACCCAGCCGAACGTCACGTCCGCCGCTCCCGAAGGCCGGTCGGAGGAAAACGTCTTCGAGCCGCCGTCCACCATGATGCGGCCCGTCCGCGCGTTGGAGACCACGGTGACGATCATCGACGCCGCGCAATCCTCCACCGCGCAGGCGCCGGAATCGACGGTGTTGCGATCATTGAAGATGTAGGTGCCAGGCCGGATCTCAGTCAGGCGGGGAATGGTGTGGGAATGGAACAGGGTCGGCGTGGAGCCGGCGCTGACCACGGGAAGGTCGATGCGCTCGCGTTCGAACTCCCCGCAGACGCGATCGAGGAGGCGGCCCACTTCGTGCAGCTTTTCGTGGCCTTCCTCGTTCATGCGCTTGATGTGGCCGGCGTAGAAGGCGATTCCCTCGAAGCGCAGTCCAGGCAGGGCGCGAATCTGGCGCGCCAGCGCGAGCAGACCCTCGCCGGGGACCACGCCCATGCGCCCGAGCCCGGCGTCGAATTCGGCGAGCACGCCGATTTCAAGACGCGCCGCCTCCGCCGCCTCGCTCAACTGCCGCGCGGCCTCGAACGAGTCGAGGGAAACGGTGACGCGCGCTCGCCGGGCCACCGCCATCAGGCGGCGCAGCTTCGATGGGCCGAGCACCGGGTAGGCGATGAGCAGGTCTTCCGGTTCGGCGGCGAGCATCACTTCCGCCTCGCCGACCTTTGCCACCGCGAGGCCCACCGCGCCGAGCTCCAGTTGCCGGCGGGCCAGCGAAGGGGTCTTGTGCGTCTTAGTATGCGGCCGCAGCCGCAGGCCGTGCTGTCGCGTGTATTGAGCAACGCGGCACAGGTTGCGTTCCATCACATCGAGGTCGACGATGAGCGCAGGCGTCTCGAGCTGGTCGACGGTCATGGTTGCTGGAATCGTATCGTAATTGAGCCGCCCGCGCCCTTGTACACCAGCAGCAGTTCCTTCGGCTTGTGCTTTCCTTCGAGCGGAAAGTAGAGCAGGCCGGAGTAGGGCTTGTCGAGTGCGCGCTCGGCGAGAATGCGCTCTTCGAGCGTGGCCAGAAGGGGGTTGTCTTTCTTCTTCGGATCCGTCTCCACGCGGGCCGTGGCCGCGGTCTCCCCGGCCGAGTTGCCGGCCATGCCGGTGTTGGGCCGGCCGATGCGGCCGATGCCCGGACCCCCGAAGATCGGTCCGCGATCCTCCGCCACGATGCTCCCGCCGCCCACGCTCCGCGAACCGATAACCAGCGAGGAGTCCCCGGCAATCTGCGCCGGCTCGAATGCGCCCGCGCGTTGTCCGTCTTTTTCGGAACGCAGCAGGAACTCGTCGCGATCGATCTTGATGGTGCGGTCGTCAAGCGGCGTGAGGGTGACCTCAACGACGGCGATGAAACCGTCCAGGTCGTAGCCCAGCAGTTGCTTCACCTGTTCCTTGCCCAGGAAGGCGCGCGCTTTGATTTCGAGAATGTCGGTGGAGCCGCGGGCGATGGGAGTTTGCGCCGACGCGGTAAGCGCGGCGGCGAGCAGCATGCCGGCAAGAGGTACACGCATCTTTGCCCCCTTAGCCCTTATTGTAGGACGGAACGCGCGCCGGTCAGGCAGCGGCGGTGGAACAACGATGCAGATTGGTTTCCAGGAGCCAGCGGAGTTGCGTGCCTTCGAAGGGCGCTGCGCAGTAATCCCTTGCGCCGGCCTCGATCGCGTCGAGCCACTCCGATACTTCGGGAACACGGCTCACGACAACGATGGGGGCTTCCGGGCACGTGCCTCGAACCGCGTCGCGAACCGCCCCGAATCCATCGCGATCCGACGGCGCGAAGACGATGTCCACGCGCGCTTCGGCAGGCTTGACTTCACCCTCGGCAACAGTCCGGACCGACTGTCCGGCTAACGCACGTCCCAATTCCGCCGACAGGCTTGGTTCTAGACCGAACAGCAAAGCCGTCAGTTGCGACCCAGTAGATTTCGCCATTGCCAACTCCCCGTACAGTTCATTCCATCGTGAACGCTCTCAGCCAGGAGAGACTTCCGTCGGCAGGGACCAAGGACACGGACAACGCCGCACCCAGACACTCCGAGGGTACCATGACTCTTATCGTCAATCAATCGAAAATTCTAATAGGCTAGAGGGCTTGCTAGAATAAAAACTCTCATCTTTTCTGCGGAGGATCCGGAATTCCCATGGCGGTGCAGGCGCGGCGTCGGTCGGTGGCGGTGGATGTGGGCGGCGTGAAGGTTGGCGGGGCGAACCCCGTGGTGGTCCAGTCGATGACCAACACGGACACGGTAGACACAGCAGCAACAGTCAATCAAATTATGGAGTTGGCGCGCGCCGGCTCGGAGATCGTGCGCATCACGGTGAACACCGAGCAGGCCGCCGCGGCGGTCCCGAAGATCGTTGAGACGCTGTCCGCGTTCGGCGTGCGCGTCCCGATCGTTGGTGATTTTCACTACAACGGGCATTTGCTGCTCAAGAAATATCCGGAGTGCGCACGTCTGCTGGCCAAGTATCGGATCAATCCCGGCAACGTGAATATCGGAAAGAAACACGACGACAATTTTCGCACCATGATCGAGACCGCGATCGAGTACCGGAAGCCGGTGCGGATCGGTGTGAATTGGGGTTCGCTCGACCAGGCGCTGCTGACCCGGCTGATGGACGAAAACGCCCGGTCGCCCGAGCCGCTCGACGCCGGCGGCGTGATGCGGCAGGCGATGGTGTTCAGCGCGCTGGAATCGGCGGAGGCGGCTGAGCGGTACGGCCTGGGTCATGACATGATCCTGCTGAGCGCCAAAGTGAGCGGCGTGCAGGACTTGATCGCAGTGAACCGCGACCTGGCGGCCCGCTGCGATTACCCGCTCCACCTCGGGCTGACCGAAGCGGGCATCGGCAGCAAGGGCATCGTGGCCACAACCGCGGCGTTGGCGGTGCTGCTGCAGGAAGGCATCGGCGACACGATCCGCGCTTCCCTCACCCCGCTGCCCAACGGCGACCGCGCCGAAGAGGTCCGCGTGTGCCAGGAGATCCTGCAGGCCCTCGGGCTCCGCAGTTTCACGCCCCAGGTGGCGGCCTGCCCCGGCTGCGGGCGCACCACGAGCACGTTTTTCCAGGATATGGCGGCCCAAATTCAAACCTACTTGCGGGAGCAAATGCCGGTCTGGAAAGAGCGCCATCCGGGCGTGGAAGAGATGAAGGTGGCGGTGATGGGCTGCGTGGTCAACGGGCCTGGCGAGAGCAAGCACGCCAATATCGGCATCTCGCTGCCCGGCACGTTCGAAGAGCCGGTAGCGCCGGTCTATGTGGACGGCCGGCTGATGACCACGCTGCGAGGAGAGAAAATCGTCGGGGAATTCGTAGCGATTCTCAACGAATATGTCGCAAAACGCTACTCCGGGGAGGCCGTGGCGGCGCACCTCGGCTAGTTCCGAGCCTGGATTGCCCGCATTCTTTCCGCCGGTTCCCCCGCCAGCGCGGGGGGCTGGCTGTGGGAATTCTCCTCACCCCTGTGCTACTCTGAACATTCCCGAATGGGAATGTTTCCGGGGAAGCCGCCGCCCTCAATCGTGCCCCTCGTAGGCGCAGTGGCAGCCGAGTGTTTCCAGCACGTCTCGGTGGAGTGGACCGCTTAGTACGAAAGCCAACAATCTCATATATTTGGCGGTCACTTCGATCATCTAGACTCTAGTACCAACGGCCCAGGGTTCTAGGACTGGCCGTGCGAGGCCGCCAGACGCGGAATACGCACGTTCCCGGTCCAGAATCAGGCCCGCTCCTCATGTGGAGCGGCCCGATGGGAACCGAACCAATGCTCGAGAGGAAAATATGGATCGCCGTCTACGCCTGTTACCAGCCTTATTATTCGTGTGTCCAGCCAGTGTTGTGTTCGCTCAAGAGCGGACGCCCGATGTGGTTCCGAATCGGCTCCTGGTGAAGTTCCGCGCCAACGTCAGCAAGGATGCCGGCTTAGCCGCCATCCGCGCCCAGGGGGGTGCTTCCGAAGCTTTCCTGGACGCGATTAACGTACATGTGGTGAAACTGCCGGGCACCGCCAGCGAAGTGGCCTTCGCGAAGGTGTTCAAGGGCCTGCGGGAAGTGGAGTTCGCGGAGCCCGACGAAATCCATGAGCACCAGCAGGCGGTACAGCCGAACGATCCGAGCTACCCAAGCCAGTGGCACTTGCCGAAAATCCAGGCGCCGTCCGCCTGGTCGAGCACAACCGGGAGTTCCAGCATCATCGTCGCCATCCTCGACACCGGCGTCGACCCCGCACACCCGGATCTGACGCCCCGCATGGTGCCCGGCTGGAACATTTACGACAACAACTCGAACACGGCGGATGTGTACGGCCACGGCACGAAGGTGGCGGGCACCGCGGTGGCGGCCACCAACAACGGCGTCGGGGTGGCAGGCATCACCTGGAACTGCCTCGTGATGCCCATTCGCGTCGCGTCAACCACGGGCAGCGCGAGTTCCTCGGCCATCGCCAGCGGCCTGATCAAGGCGGCCGACCTGGGAGCCCGGGTGGCGAACGTCAGCTACATGGTGAGCACCAGTTCGACCGTGACTTCCGGCGCGCAGTACTTTCAGAGCAAGGGCGGCGTGGTGACCATCTCGGCCGGTAACTACGGGACCTTTGAGGCCGCCGCCGACAACCCGTCGGTGATCACCGTTTCGGCCACCGACCAGAACGACGCTCTCTATAGCTGGTCGAACACGGGCAACATCGTAGACGTCGCCGCACCTGGCTGCGTCACCACGACCTTCAACGGCGGCGGCTACGGAGGAGCCTGCGGAACTTCGTTTTCGGCGCCGGTTGCCGCCGGCGTCGCGGCGCTGGTGCTTTCGGCACGGCCGGGTCTGTCCGCCACCGAGGTCACTGCGATCCTCAAGGCGTCCGCCGATGACATCGGCGCTGCCGGGTACGACACGGTCTTCGGCGCCGGCCGCGTGAACGCCGCCCGCGCGGTGACCATGGCGCTGAACGGAAGCTATGGCTCGCTCGACTCGACGCGTCCCGCGGTCAGTTTCCTGAGCCCATCCGCCAGCGCCACCGTTGCCGGCAGCATCACGGTTTCGGTGTCCGCCAGCGACAACGTGGGCGTCACGTCGCTGTCGGTGACGCTCGACGGCACTGCGGTCTCCACTGCGCCCAACTTCACCGTGGACACCACGAAATTGGCGGACGGGGCGCACACTCTGGTAGCCACCGCGCGGGATGCCGCCGGCAACACCGGATCGGCCAGCGTGAGCTTCACCTCGAAGAACGCTCCCGCCGACACTATTAAGCCGACCGTGGTCATCACGTCGCCGGCCAACGGGGCAACCATCCCCAGCCAGGCCATCTTTGCAGCCAGCGCCTCGGACAACGTGGCCGTCAGCAGCGTCGAGTTCTTCCTCAACGGTGCTTCGGTGGGCAGTGTGACCACAGCTCCTTACACCCTGCGCTACAACTCCCGCAAGTTGGCCAAGGGTACGCACGTGTTGACGGCGGTCGCTACAGATACGTCGAACAACCGCACCACATCGGCACCCGTTTCGTTGGTGAAATAGCAGCCAAACCGCATCCATCCGTGTGTGAAACCAAGGCCCCGGCTCCACCGGGGCCTTTCTGGTGTCTTAGAACGGACGATTGGGGCGCCAACGTCATATGCCTCTAGTACTTAGCCGCGATTCTGACCCCGCGAACCGGTACTTTCGCGCGTTGGTAAACGGGGGGTGATGCGCTACCCTTCAAGAGCAAGAGGTATAGATTGAGAATTCACTCAACAGGATGGATGGCTTTCTTCGCGCTGCCGGCGTTGTCCTTTGGCGCGTTCGACCTGAATTTCAAGTGCGTGTCTAACAACGGAGGCAACAGCGGGATCTGCAACACGATCCAGAACCAGTTTAAGGTCTCCGTTAGCAACGGCAGCAATCGGGTTAACTTTAAATTTTCCAACAACATCGGAGTCGCATCGTCGATTACGCGGCTGTTCTTCGACGTCCCCAGCGGGCTCCTCAACCTGAGCAGCGTGGCCATTACCGGCTCCGGCAACGGAGTCAGCTTCTCCCGCGACACCCAAGGCAACATCATGAACCTGCCGGGAGGCAACGGCATCGGCTTCTCGTCCGACTTGACCGCGCTGGCGAATAGTCCTACCTCACAGAAGGGTGTCAACACGGCCACGGAATGGGTGAATGTGGCGGTCGGTTACGGCCAGGGCAAGACCTTCGCGAACGTGCAGAGCGCGCTGACCGGGCAGAACCCGAGCTTCCGCATCGGGATCCACGTGCAGTCCATTCAGCCGAGTGGCAAGAGCGACGCGTTCGTCACTTTCGGCGACAACCCGCCTCAGCAAGTCGTCCCCGAACCGGGCACGTACGCCGCGCTAGTCGCGGGCGGGATGGGGCTGTTCGTGTGGTTGCAACGCCGGCGCCGCTTGAATTAAACAAGCCTTCGTTTTTCGGCTCACTGAAATGGGCTCTTGCCATCGCAGGAGCCCATTTTCATTGAGTTAGCGCACTTCAAACTGTATCCACCATGACACACCACTTTTGAGTGGAAACTCCTAACTTACTGAGTACTAGTACATTTTTTCAACACCAGTACCCCAAAATTACCTAGGGTCGCCTTGCCCCATTTCAGGCGTGTGAATATACTGAAAACCTGATCGGAGGTAACCATTTGAGGGGACATCTCACAACTCTAGCTTTGCTTCTCGCGCTCCCGGCGCTCTCGTTCGGGAACTTCGACTTGAACTTCACGTGTCTTGTCGACAAAACCGGCGATTGCCCGAGCAACGCCAACCTTGCCACGCAACTTAAGGTGAACGTGGCAGACACCGCCGGTGGCGCGCAATTCACTTTCTATAACAATGTCGGCATCGCTTCTTCGATTACCGACATCTACTTCGACCTTCCGGGGGCCTCGAACACCACCCCTGTTCCGCAGACCCTGCTGCTTTTCCTCAGCCCCAACGCACCCACAATCACGGACTCCGGGGCTGGTGTCGCTTTCTCAGACGGTGCGAGTCCGCCGAACCTCCCGCGCAACAACGTGCCGAACCCGGACTTCGATTCGATGTATTCCGCCGATTCCGATTCTCCAGTATCGGCGAACGGCGTGAGCTCGAGCACAGAGTGGGTTCGCTTCGTGTTTAAGTATGCATCGGGAAAGGACTTCGATGACGTGAAGGACGCCCTCAACGACGGTTCCCTCCGCATCGGTCTCCACGTGCAGTCCATCGGCACAGCCAGCCGTAGCGATGCATACATCAACGACCCGTACAACCCGCCGCAGCAGGTTCCGGAACCCGGCACCTACGCCGCTTTGATCGGCGCGGGTATGGTCGCGTTCCTTTGGATCCAGCGCCGGCGCAAGACGGCCGCCTGATATTCAGTTTGCTCAACGTCACAGCGGGCCGCAGCCTTCGGGTTGCGGCCTTCTTCTTTTTCCCCCGCTCATCTTCTACACTCATTCAGGAGTACCATGCGTCCGCAGTTACCCGCCGCTCTCATCCTTCTGGTCCTCGCCTCCTGCGCCAACCAGGAGACCGCCCGGCAGCAGTCCCTCGACAAGGGCAACCGGCTGTTCAACGAAGGCAAGTATGACGAGGCCGACATCAACTACAAGCGTGCGGTGCAGTTGAATCCGAACCACAGCGAGGGCTACTACCGACTCGGACTCGCCGCCGTGAAGCGTTCGAAATGGGACGAGGCCTACCGCAACCTGGCCCGCGCGGTGGAACTGCCCCCGGAAAACGACGACGCGAAAGTGCGCTTGGCGGACCTCTCGTTGCTGCTCTATACCGAGAACCCTAAACGCCCTCCGATCCTCTATCGGCGCGTCGAGGATATCTCCGCGGCGCTGCTGAAGAAGGACCCAAACTCCTACGACGGCCTCCGGCTCCAGGGCTTCCTGCGAATGACCGACAACAAGGGCGACGAGGCCCTGCGTATCCTTGAGCGGGCGGCTGCACTCAAGCCGGACGAGGTCCAGGTCGTGCTCGCGATCACCGGCCTGCTCGATCGTCTCGACCGCCGGAAGGAGGCCGACGAGCGAGCCACCGCCTATCTCGCCGCCCACAAGGACCAGCGGGGTGTCTACGACTATCTCTACGTGAAGTACATCGCCGAAAAGCGCGTGGCGGATGCCGAGCGAATCGCCCGGGCCCGCAAGGAGAGCTTTCCCAAGGACTCTGCCGTGGCCCTTGGGCTCTGTGTTCACTACGCGGACCAGAGCCAGAAGCAGGAGCTCGACCGCTGCCTGGCGGATGTCATCCAGACGCACGGTAATGAGGCCGCCACCTGGCTCAACGTCGGCAACTTCCACCTTGAGCAGAACAACCCGGCCGAGGCGCTCCGCTGCTTCGACCAAGGCGCGCAACGGCCCGGCGCGGATCCCGTGGTCTTCGGCATGCGGGCCTCCACCGCCTTACAGCGGCAAGGCAAGATCGACGATGCCATTGTGCGACTGGATGGCGTCCTGAAAGCGAAACCGAACGACCCCGGAACGCTCGCGTCGAGAGCGCTCTTGTTGGCTGCCACCGCCAAGCCCGAGAACCATGAGCGCGCGGTGAAGGAACTCACCGCCCTCGCCGCTCAGGATTCCCTGTACCAGTTGCCCCTCGCCAAGGTGCGCGTGGCCAAGCGGGACCTCCGCGGAGCGGCCGCGGACCTGCGCAGGTATGTACGGCAGCACGGCGAGGATGGAGCGGCACGAATGCTCCTGGCCGAGTTGAGCGATGCCATCAGTGACCACCAGACGGCATTCGAGCAGACCGAGATCCTCCTGCGCGTGCAACCCAACGACCCGAAAGCGCTGCTCCTGCGCAATCGAAGTCTGATGGGACTGGGTAAGCTGCCTGAGGCCAAGGCGGGCCTTGACGCTATGCTCGCCCGGGTGCCAGGCGATCCTGACCTGCAATTGCAGCGCGCCTTCGTCAGTCTGGCGGAAGGGAAGGTCGCCGAAGCCGAGCGCGCCTTCCGGAAACTCTACAGACCCGGCAACACGGACAAGCGGCCGCTGGCGGGATTGGTTGAGGCGGGAGTCCAGCAGGGCCGCGGCCCGGCGATGCTGGCCCTCATCAAGGAGGATCTCAGTCGTAGCGCCGATCCCGAATCGTCGCGGTCCCTGCTCGCCGCTACGGCCGCGCGAACGGGAGACACAAACCTCGCCATCGAGCAATACATGGAATTGCTCAAGAAGACGCCCTCGGACCCGAATCTCTATCTGCGCCTCGGCGAAGCCTACCAGGTCTCCGGCAACCAGGCCGGTGCGCGAGAGGCGTTCGCCAAGGCGCTGCAACTGGCGCCCCAAAGCGCCGTCCCGCACTCGGCGCTCGCCATGACCGATCTCGCCGAAGGCCGCACGAAAGACGCCGAAGCCGCCTTCCGCAAGGCCCTGCAAGCGAATCCCGAAGACCCCTCCGCCCGCAATAACCTCGCCTATCTGCTCGCCACCACGGGCGGCAACCTGAGTGAGGCCGAGCAACTCGCCCTCGAAGCCGTCAAGCGCGACGCGAAGAACCACAACTTCTCCGATACGCTCGGCTACGTTTACTTCAAGAAGAAGAACTACGACGCCGCGATTCAGGTCTTCAACCGGATCTCCACTGCTTCGCCCGAGAACACGACGTACCGGCTCCACCTGGCGCAGTCCTACCTGGAGAAGGGCGACATGGCGAAAGCACGGGAGCACCTCGCCGCGATGCAGAAGCTGATGCTCTCGCCGGAGGAGAAGAAGCAGGTGGAAGCGGCCATGGCGAGGTTGCGCTGACGCGGGAATAAGCCGCCGCGCTGCGGCGATTCGTCTGCATGATCACCCGCAGAGCCTTGCTCGCCGGGCTCGCCCATTCTGTCGCGGCGTCCAACGTGCGCACGCCCGTCCTGGTTGAGCTCTTCACCTCCCAGGGATGCTCGAGCTGCCCGCCCGCCGATCGCCTGCTCGAACGGCTGGACCGCGAGCAGCCGGTGGCCGGGGCGGACGTTCTGGTCCTCAGCGAGCACGTCGACTACTGGAACTACCTCGGTTGGACGGACCCCTTCTCTTCGCCGGCCTTCAGCGCCCGGCAGCAGCGATATGTTGAGCGGTTCCGGTTGGAGAGCGCCTACACGCCGCAGATGGTGGTCGACGGAGCCTCGCAGTTTGTGGGCAGCGACGCGCGGCGCGCGGAGGCGGCGATCGCAGAAGCGGCCGGGCGCCCGAAAAAGGCGCTGCGTCTCGAACTCCGCGGGCCCGCGCTGTCGTTCTTCGTGGAGCAGCCGGCGGCCGGTGAGGCGGTGATCGTCGCTTTGGCTCGCGAGACCGCCTCCGTCGGCGTTGGGCGCGGCGAGAACGCGGGCCGCCAACTGCGCCACGTCGCGGTCGCGGAGAAGCTCATCGAAACCGGGCGCTCTCAAGGCGAGGTGAACCTTCGGCGGGAGCGCTTCGACGGCTATCGGATCGTCGCCTTCGCCCAGGACCGCACCGGCCGGATCACCGCCGCGGCGCGCGCTACCATGTCACGAGATGTGCAGGAACATTCGGCCGCTCTTTAACTTCGATCCTCCGGCCACAGCGGAGGAAGTCCGCGCGGCGGCGCTCCAGTTCGTCCGCAAGATCAGCGGATTCCAGAAGCCTTCGAAGGCCAATGAAGCGGCCTTTGCGGCGGCGGTGGACGAAGTGGCTTCCGTCGCTACGCGATTGATGGAGGGCCTGGAGACCGCCGCGCCGCGGCGCAACCGGGACGTGGAGGCGGCGAAGGCGCGCGCCCGCTTCCAGGCCTCCCGCTCTAGGGCTCCAGGATGACCTTCATCAGGTTCGGTTCGTGCGCGTAGAGGCGGTCGAACCAGCTTGGGCCGTCGGCCAGCGGGGCTTTCGCGGAGATCAGCGGCGCGACTTTGATGGCCTGCGACGCCATTAGGTCAATGCAGGCCGGGTACTCGCCCGAGGAGGCGCAGGAGCCTTGCAGGCGGATCTGCCGCGTGACCACGGATTGCAGCGCGAGCTCAATCTTCGGCGTGATGTTCCCCACCAGAGTCACCGTGCCGCCCTTGCGGACGCTGTCGAGCGCGGTCTTGATCGGCTCCGTCGCGCCCACCACTTCCATCGCGATCTCCGCGCCGCGCCCGCCAGTGAGGTCGCGCACCAGTTGCGGCACGTTGTCGCGCCGCGGATTCGCGGTGTCGGTCGCGCCCAGCGTCTTCGCCATTTCGAGCTTGTGATCTTCCAGGTCCACCGCCACGATGCGCCCGGCGCCCGCCAGCCGCAGCGACTGGATCACTAGTAACCCGATCATGCCCGAGCCCACCACTACCGCTGCATCGTTCAGCTTGATGGGCGTGATGCCCACGGCGTGCACGGCGATCGAAACCGCCTCGATCATCGCGGCATGCTCGAAGGGCAGCGTCTCGGGAAGCCGGTAGCAGATCTGGCGTGGGACGGCGACGTACTCTGCAAACGCTCCGTGCCGCCGGTAGTCGCCGCAGGAGACGCCGAGCACCTGGCGGTTGTCGCAGAGGTTGATGTCGCCGCGCCGGCAGAACCAGCAGCCGCCGCACGAAACGGTGGAGTCCATTGTGACGCGGTCGCCTTCG
>DALYJJ010000138.1:0-14835 GCA_031969915.1 Bryobacteraceae bacterium
CTCACCACCTGCTCGAAACGCGATTCCCATCGCTCACCGGGAACTTCGAGGAGGTGCTGCTGGGGTTGACCGGGGAAGAAGCGCTGGATGAGGCGGGCCGCTGCCTGCGGTGCGACATCCGGGTGTGCCAGGAGTAACGAGACGATGCCACGCAAAGTGTCCCTACGAATCGATGGAGAACTCACGAGCGCCCAGGAGCACCAGTCGATTCTCGAAGCAGCCCGGGCGGCGGGCAAGCAGATTCCGACGCTCTGCGCCCTGAAAGGAGTGTCGAACGCCGGCGCCTGCCGGCTGTGCCTGGTGGAGGTAGCGGGCGTCAATCGCCTGCTCCCCGCCTGCACGACGCCGGTGCAGGACGGCATGGCGGTGACCACGACCAACCAGAAGCTGCAGGCGCACCGGCGAATCACGATCGAGCTGTTGCTGAGCGAACGGAACCATGTCTGCTCGGTCTGCGTGAGCAACGGGCACTGTGAACTGCAGGGCCTGGCGCAGTCACTGGGAGTGAATGCGGTGCGGTACCCGTACCGCTATCCGCGGTTGAAGGTGGATACGAGCCACGATCGTTTCGTGCTGGATCACAACCGCTGCATCCTGTGCACGCGATGCGTGCGGGTGTGCGCCGAACTCGAGGGCGCCCACGTCTGGGACACCGCCAGGCGGGGGATCACGGCGCACATCGCGAGCGAACTGCAGCGCCCATGGGGCGAAGCGCGCACCTGCACCAGTTGCGGGAAGTGCGTGCAGGCGTGTCCCACCGGAGCGCTCGCGGAGAAGGGCTGGGGCGTGGAGGAGATGGTGAAACGCCGGGACGGGATCCCGCAATATCGCCCGGGAGGTGAGCGATGACGGCCGCCGCGAAAGCAAGAGTGGCCACCGTTTGGCTGGACGGCTGCTCCGGGTGCCACATGTCGTTTCTCGATCTGGATGGCGCGATCGAGCTGATCGCGCAGAAAGCCGACATTGTCTACGGGCCCCTGGTGGACGCGCAAGAGTTTCCGGAGGACGTGGACCTGACGCTGGTGGAAGGCGCCGTGAGTAGCGAGGACGACCTGCGCAAGATCCAGAAGATCCGCAAGCGAACCAGAATTCTGGTGGCGCTGGGCGACTGCGCCGTCACCGGCAACGTTCCGGCCATGCGCAACGCGATCCCGCCGCAGCGGCTGCTGGACCGAGTCTACGGCAACGGCGCCGCGGCCCGGCTGTTCCGGGAGGGAGTGCCGCGCCTGCTCGACCAGGCCGTGCCCGTTCACCAGATCGTCAAGGTGGACGCCTATCTGCCCGGCTGCCCGCCGCCGCCGGCGGCGATCTTACAGGCTCTTGTCGACCTGCTGGCGGGCAAGAAGCCCGATCTCGCCTCGAAAGTGACATTCGGCTAGGAGGCCAACCTGCCATGACCAAGACGATCACCATTCCCCACGTCACCCGCATCGAAGGCCACGCGAAGATCTCCATCTATCTCAACGATCACGGCCGAGTCGATCACACGCACCTGCACGTCACGCAGGTGCGCGGCTTTGAAAAGTTCGTGGAAGGCCGGCCCTTCTATGAAATGCCGGGCATCACGGCGCGTGTCTGCGGCATCTGCCCGGTGAGCCATTCGCTGGCTTCCGCCAAGGCCTGCGAGGCGATCATGGCGATCCGCATTCCCAAGCCGGCGCGGATGCTGCGGGAGGTCCTGCACCTGTCGCAGTTCGTTCAATCCCACGCCCTGAGTTACTTCTACTTATCGGCGCCGGACTTACTGCTGGGCATGGACGAACCGCAGGCGAGCCGCAACGTGATCGGGCTGCTGGCCAAGTATCCGGAGCGCGCCCGGGACGGGATCGAACTGCGACGGTTCGGACAGCAGGCCATCGCCGCGCTGGCCGGGGAGCGCATCCACGCTTCCTGGGCGGTTCCGGGTGGAGTCAACAACCCCCTGACCCTTGACGCGCGCGACTCCATCCTGCGGGGCGTGCCTGCGGCGAAGGAGATCCTACGCCGGACCATCTCGAATCACAAAGCCTCCCTCGACCGCTTCGCCGAGGAGATCGCCGCTTTCGGCAGCACGCCCACGATGTACGCCGGCCTGGTGGACGATCACGGCGGCCCGGGGTTCTACGAAGGCCGGATCCGCTTTGTGGAGGATGGTCCTCAGATCGTCGCCGGCGGCATCGACCCGGCCGCCTATGAAGAGTACATCGGCGAGGCGCCCCAGCCCGGGACCTACCTCAAGAGCCCGTTCTTCCGCCCGCGCGGCTTCCCGGACGGTGTCTACCGGGTTGGTCCTCTCGCGCGGATGAACGTGATCGACCAGGTGCCTACGGAAGAGGCGGCCGAAGAGCTGGCGACCTACCGGAGCCTGCTCGGCCGGGTGGTCGCAAGCGGCTTCCATTATCACTACGCCCGGCTGATCGAGGCCTTGTACGCCGTGGAGCGGATGGAACAGTTGCTGAACGACCCCGCGATTCTCGACCGCCACGTTCGCGCCCGCGCCGCGGTGAACGATCTGGAGGGTGTGGGGTGCATTGAGGCGCCCCGCGGCATTCTGATTCATCACTACAAAGTGGATGAGAAGGGTGCGATCAAGTGGGCGAACCTGATCGTCGCAACGGGGCACAATAGCGCCGCGATGGACCGCGCTGTCGATTCGGTGGCACGCCGGTTCGTCGACGGATTCGAAGTGAAAGAGGGCATGCTCAACCGGGTGTCGGCCGTGGTTCGGGCTTACGATCCCTGCCTGAGCTGCTCCACGCACGCGATCGGCGTACCGGCGCTGGACGTAGAGTTGGTTCAGACGGACGGCAGGAGAAGGCGCGTCACCGAGGCCTGAAGCCGGCCTATTGCAGCGTCTTCAAGTATTCGACGATCGCCTCCGCGTCCTTCGCTTTGAGGGTATAGGCCGGCATGGGCGGTCCGGCCTTGGTGCCGCGCGGCGTGAGTCCGGTCTTCAGATACTCGAGCAGGCCTTTTTCCGTCCAACGGTTCCACAGGCGGCTGCCGGGAGTGATGTCGGGGGCGGTCTTGTGCCAGTCCGGGATCTCGCCGATCGGTTGAAAATTCAACTGTGAGCCTTTCATCCAGCGAGCCTTATCGAGCTGGCCCTTCTCGTCCCGCGGAGTGTGGCACTCCTGGCACTTGCCGACCTCTTCCACCAGGTACTTGCCCCAGGCGGCCGGCTCGGAAAGGGGTTTCTCCTGGGCGCCGGCGGCCAGGGCGCCAAACAGTCCCGCGCTCAGCGCGAGGGCAATCATTCGCATGTGCCAATGGTAGAATGTGGTCTGCTTCGCCGCAAGTTGCGCCGATATGGACCTCGACCAGCTCCATACGTTTCTCGAGATCGTCCGCCTGAAGAGTTTTTCGAAGGCGGCGCAGACGTGCTATCGCACGCAGCCGGCGATCAGCGCGCAAGTCCGCCAATTGGAGCAGGAGCTGAACACAACGCTGTTTGAGCGCCTGGGTACGCGCATCGCGATGACGCCGGCCGGCAAGATTTTCGTCGAGTATGCCGAGCAGATCCTGGAACTGCGCAAGCGCGCCCAGGAGACCATCAACGAACTGGAGCGGGTGCCGCGGGGCGAATTGGTGATCGCCGCCAACGAGGCCAGTTGCATCTACGTCCTGCCGAGCGTTTTTTCCGAGTTCAAGAAGCGGTTTCCAAACGTTCAGTTGCTGGTGGACCGCTCCTACGGGGCGCATGTGGTGGATGCGATCACCGACAATCTGGCCGATTTCGGGATCGCGCAGCTTCCCGTTCAGGAAAAGCGCCTACAGGTTGTCCAGGTGCATGCCGATGAAATAAAGGTGGTGGTACCTGCGCGCCATCCTTTGGCCAGCCGCCCGTTCGTACGTCCTCAGGACGTCCTCGGGCATCCGCTTCTGTTGCCGAAGACGGGCACTACTCGATCCCGGTTGACCGCGTGGCTGGAGCCGGTGGAAGACGACATCCGGATCTCCATGGAGCTCGATTCGACGGAGATGATCAAGCGTTTCGTCCTGGCCGGGTTGGGCATCTCGTTCATCGCGGGGTCCCACGTGCAGGAAGAAGTCGCCGCGGGCAAGCTGGCCGCGATTTCTTTGGGTCCGGAACCGATGCGGCGGCGGCTCGGCTTGATTTATCGCCGCGACAAAGCGCTGTCGAAAGCGGCCCTGGGCTTCATTGAGACGGTGCTCGATCAATCGGGAACACGCTCCGCCCTGCATCCGCCCAGCGAGGCGGCCGGCGGTACGGCGGCGTTGTCCGAGCCCACCTCGGAGGTGGCAGGGCGATGAGCCGCCAAACCTATCGCACATCCACGATCTTCATCGGCGCCGGTAAGGAGACGAAGGTCTACCGGCGTCTGGAAGAGGTTCCGCCGCAGTGGCGGAAGAAGCTCATTCAATCGACCAATGGGCGCAACTCGGCGACCATTCTGATCGCCGACCGGAAGGGCCGCGGCGAACTCGCCCGCGCCGTGCGCGCACTGCCGTCCCAGCCTCCGGCGCCGGCACGTAGCCGCTTGGACTCGCGCTTGACGCGCCATCTGCTCAAGTTGAGCCCCCTCAAGTTCGGCCTCGCCGCCTTGGTTGTGGGTTTGCTGTGGCTGCGGTTTGTCACCTGGTAGTACTCACCCCCCGCAAAAGTTCCCCCTCTGAGCCGTAAGGCCGGTTCCCTTCCCGGCCGATCACTATTCCGGACCGCAATCCAAACATCCGGCCGAGAGATCGCGACTGGCGACGTCTGGGCATTGCAGCCGTTAGAGGGCAGCTTGCGACGGCCGGATGTTACACGAATTTGGGGGTTCCGATGCCGGCCGCTCCGCAAATGGCAGTTACCAAAGAGACCCACAACCCCGGCCAGCGGCCGTGGTTCGGCCGGCCCGACGCCGAGCAGGCTCTCGAAACCACCGCGCCGGCGGCGGCACTCTTTGTTCTTCGCGGCCCGGCGTCCACCGGAGACTTCTTCGGCTACGCCGTGTCCGACCGGCTGTTGTCCGCCTTCGCCCAGCGGCTACTCCGCCAGGCGCCTGCCGGGCGGCCGATCTACCGCTGGAGCGGCACAGCGCTCCTGGTCCTGCTGGCCGGAGCATGGGAATGGGACGCAGCCCGCTGGCTTCCCGAGCGCTTCGTCGAGCCGGTGGAGCTGGACGGGCGCAGCATTCAAGTGCCTGTTTCGGCTCGCGCCGATCTGGTCGAGCTGCCTCGCGCCGGGGCAGCGGCGGCGGCGCGGCTGATTGACTACCGCATCGCGCTGCTCGTTGGAGCGTGACATTTCACTCTCGCACCGTTTCACCGCGCCGATAAGGGCAGTGTGGAACGGCGCCGCGAATCCCGCGAGACACTCGACAAACCCGGCCGACTCCGCCTCCTGGGCGGGGACTTTCGAAACGCCGACGTGTTGCTACTTGATGAATCCGCCAACGGTATCGGCCTGCGATCGAACGATCGCATACCGATTTCCCAGCCGTTGCTGATTGAATTCGAAGACGATCTCTTCCTGGGAGAAGCCTGCTACTGCCAGGAATTGGATCACGGTTTCCGCGTGGGTGTGAAGGTGGACCACTGCATCCGCGGGAGCCGCGATTTGCTTCAGATGGCCGCCGCACTACTCCCGGAAGCGGTGGGCGATCAGCCTGACAGCGATCGCAGGCCCGTCACAAGCGCTGCGGCCAACACGGCCAGCAGGAAGTAGAACAGTATCCTTCCCACGCGATGGGCCGGACTGCCCTTCGCGGATGCCGACATGATGCTCAGTCTTGCCATCCCCAGGCCTCCAATATGATCGACGCGTCCATTACCATCATAGTTACAATTGAGTGACATTGCGAACAAAATGTGAAGGGATCGCCAGAAGTCAACGGCCCGTCGTTCGCCACTCGTAGGCTCATTGGGTGCCGGAGAGCGAGAGGCGGCGGCCATCGGAACGGATGGTGATCAGGCCATCCCGGTCCGTCCGATAGACGGAGGTGTGGTGGACGGCGAGGCGATCGAGGACCGCCGGGTGCGGGTGCCGGTACATGTTATCGAGGCCGGCGGAGATGAGCGCAAAAGAGGGGCGCGCCGCATCGAGGAACTCGGGGGACGTGCCGCGGCGCCCCCCGTGGTGGGCAACTTTCAGGACGTCAACCGGGCCGGCTTCGATGGGGCCCTCGCGATCGCCGGTCAGCAGAAAGCGGTGCCGGCCGTAGGTGAGGCGGAAGACCAGTGAATCCTCGTTGTGGGGCTCCGCGCCCGGCTCGTACTCCTGCGAAGGGCTGAGGGTCTCGAGGACCACACCGGCAATGTCCGCGTGGAAGCCGGCCTGGAGTTCGCGGACGGGAACGCCGAGGGAGCGCAGGGGCGAGGGCGCCTTGGACGTGAGCCAGATCTCCCGGGGACGGAAGTTGGCGATGACGGCGGGGAGTCCCCCGACGTGATCCTCATGGCTGTGGCTGGCGGCGACGATGTCGAGGCGCCGGATGGAGCGGGTCCAGAGATAAGGGGAGACGACGTCCTCGCCGATATCCAGGCGCGGGCGGGGACGTTTGTCGCCGAAGACCGGCAGCCCGCCGCCGTCGACAAGCATCAGTCTGCCGTCGGGAAAAGCGACGAGGAGGCTTTCGCCTTGACCGACGTCGATCGCCGTCAGCTCCAGTGCGCCGGGCAGAACTCGGGGAGCGAAAGGGTGCGCCACGATGACGCCGAGCAAGCCGGCGAGGGGAAGCGCGGCCGCGGGGATCCAGCGAGGACGGTGACGCGCGGCGAGGTACATCGCAGCGAGCGCGGCGAGGGCAGCGGCGGCCAGCCACGAGGGCGGATCGGGGATGCGGGTTTGATACTCCCACCGGGCGTGGAGGTCGGTGACCCAGCGGGAGAAGAAGAGCATCGCTTCGGCGAGACGGGCGGCCAGGGTGGAGTTGGCAAGGATCGCGAGAAAGCCCGCGGGCACCGCGAGCGACATCGCAGGGATCACGAAGAGATTGGCGGACAGGCCGGTCCAGGAGAGGCGGTGGAAGTAGGTGATCATCAGCAACAGAATGCCGGCCTGGGAGATGGCGGAAACGACGAACATCTCCCAGATCCAGATCAGGAGACGGACGGGCGCGGCGGCGGCGAGTACGGGTACTCGAAGCGCCTCGGCGGCCAGCCGGAGTTCGACACGGAACTGGGCAACTCGGGGCGGGAGGTGGGGATCGCGGGCCAGGTCAGTGAGGCCGCGGAGGCCGAGGGCGAAGGGGTGGGTGGTGGCTTCGATCAGCGGAACGGCGAAGGCGCCGAGTAGGGCCACGGAGGCGAAGGAGAGTTGGAAGCTGGCTTCGAAGAGCTGCTCGGGGTCGACGGCAAGAACGCCGATGGCGACGGCGGCGAGCAGGTTGAGGATGCGTCCGCGCCGATAGAAGAAGCGTGCGAGCGCGAAGAGAGTGAAGCCGGCGGCGGCGCGGAGCACGGGCGCCTGAAGGCCCGCCAGAAGCGCATAGAGCCAGGCGAGAACCGAGGTGAGCGCGAGGGCGAGTAGCGGAGGCGTGCCGGCCACACGGAGGAAGAAGAGCAGCACTCCCGCCAGGACCGTGACGTGGAGGCCGCTGATCACCAGGGCGTGGTATGTGCCGGTGCGGCGGAAATTCTCCGTCCAGAGCTGATCGAGAGTGGCCGTGTCGCCGATGAGGGTGGCCTTCATCATCGCCGTGGAGTAGGGGCGGCCGGCGTACAGGCGATCGAGACGGTTGAGTGCATCGGTGCGGGCGTTGTACAGAGCGGAACGCCAGGGTTGGCCGCACGAGCCGGGAAGCGGCCGGGCGGCGCGGGCGGTGACGGTCCAGTAGATGTTGCGGCGGGCGAGGTGGGCTTCGACATCGAAGGCGCCTGGGTTTTGGAAATTGCGCGGCACACGCGCGCGGCCTTCGACTTCCACCCGCTGTCCGTAGGCGAGGCGCGGGAGTGGTTCCTCGTCCCGGAGGTAGAGGGACACGCGGGCGCGAGCGTTTGGCGCGAGTTCGAGCAGGAACTGCTCGCGGGTCTCCGAGAAGACGGGAGGTTCGACGACACAGCCTTCGAGCAGCACGGTCTCCTGGGCCGCGGCATCGAGGACGGGTGGCGGGCCGGGACGATGGACCGTGAGAGAGAGCGCGCCGAGAGCGACCCAAAGGCAGAAATGGACCACGGGCGCAATGCGGAGCCGGCGGCCGGCGAAAGCAAGCGCGGCGAAGGCCGCGGCGGCTAGTGCGAGTTCGGCGGCCTCAAAGGTGACCCAGCGGGCCAGGGCGATGCCGAGGCACAGGAAGACGGCCGGCGCGAGGAGGGGGTCCCGCACGGTAAGTGAGTGGCTTCACCTGGGGGTTCCTCTCGGATATGATGATGCCCGAGATGGAAAACTCAATCCGTTGGGGTGATCAGGCTTCGGCGACGATGAACATCTTCATCGATCCAGGCTCGGCTGTGAAGAGCTTCGTGGGCAAGTACCCGTGGCTGCTTCCGTTCCTGCTGGTATGCATCGTGAGCGTGGTATTGGGCTGGATGATGGGGCCGGTGATGATCCGCGTGTTCCAGGCGAATCCACCCGAGAACGTGAAGGCGGAACAGATGGAGCAGGCGATGACCGTGATGGGGATCATGACCAAGGTGGGAGTGCTGTCCGTGCCCTTGATCCACGCCGAAAAACTGCTGTTGGTGGGGGCCCTGATCGCGGCGTTGTCGACGATGATGAGCGTGAAGACGGACTGGAAGCAGCAATTCACGCTGCTCGCCTACGCCAGTATGGTGCAGTTGTTGCAGGGTATCGCGGCGTTTGTGGTCGTGATGGCCAAGGGCTCCGACATCCAGAGCATGCAGGAGCTGAACCCGCCGTTCGGGCTGAACATCTTCCTGACCGAATTGCCGAAGGCGGTGGACGGGCTTCTCGGATACTTCTCGATTTTCACGATTTGGTACCTGGTGGTGCTGCTGGTGGGTTACTCAAAGATGACCGGGGCGAGCAAGGGCCAGGCGATGATCGCGCTGATACCGGCGTGGGCTCTCGGGGCTCTGATGGCGATGGTGAGTTCGCTCTTCCAGCAGTAGTCAATCCTCGCTGTCCGGGGGCCGTTTGTGCTTCGGCTGCGGGCGATCGAGTTTTGAAGTGATGGGACGGGCAGGCTTCACTGTGCCCACGCGTTCGCGAGCGAGGCGCTTCACGCCTTTCTTCTGGTCGTAGTTCTTGGACTTGCGCGTGGCCATGGCGGAGCGGATCAGGCGAAGAGGCCTTGGATGAGCGTGCCGCCGGTCATGGTCGGGCGCTCGGCGCGTCCGTTGTGCTGGTAGGTGACGCGCAGGTGGTCGAGGCCCAGGGCGTGCAGGATGCTGGCGTGAATGTCGTGCACGTGGTAGGGGCGGTCGACCGCGCGGAGCCCGATTTCGTCAGTGGTACCGATCGCCTGGCCGCCTCTGACGCCCCCTCCGGCCATCCACATGGTAAAGCCCCACGGGTTGTGGTCGCGCCCATTTCCTTTCTCATTGAACGGCGTGCGGCCGAATTCCCCGCCCCAGACCACAAGCGTTTGGTCGAGGAGGCCCCGCCGCTCGAGGTCGGTGAGGAGGGCGGCGATGGGCTGGTCGGAGACGCGGCACCACCGGCCGTGGTTGGCCTCGATGTTGGCGTGGGCATCCCAGGCGCTGCCGGAGCCGCAATAGAGTTCGACGAAGCGGACGCCGCGTTCCACCAGACGGCGGGCGAGCAGACAATTGCGTCCGAAGGAGGCGGTCTCCGGCGCGTTCATGCCGTAGAGTTCCTTCACCGCCTCGGGCTCCTTGTCAAGTTCCACGACTTCGGGGCCGGTGGCCTGCATCTGGTAGGCAAGCTCGTAGGAGCGGATGCGGGCGTCGAACTCACCGTCGTCCTGGCGGGAGGCTGCATGAAGTCGGTTAAGTTCGTTGAGTAAGTCGATCTTAGCCCGCTGCTCTTCCTTCGTAACTCCCTCGGGCGGCAACAAGTGCAGAATCGGCGCGTCGCCCTGGCGGAACAGAGTGCCCTGGTATACGGCGGGCAAGAAACCGGAGGACCAGGTTTTCGCGCCGCCCAAGGGAAGGCCCTGATCGACCATGACCACGAACGTGGGCAGATTGCGGTTGCCCGCGCCGAGGCCGTAGGTGGCCCATGCGCCGAGGGAAGGCCGTCCGGCGAGGATGTCGCCGGTATTCATCTGGCAGACCGAGCCGACGTGGTTGAGGCCGTCGGCCCAACAGGAGCGGATGACGGCGAGCCGGTCGGCGTGCGTGGCGATGCGCGGGTACCAGTCGGAGACCCAGAGGCCGCTCTGGCCGTGCTGCTGCCAGGTGCGCGGCGAGCCCATTAGGGAGTTATTGGCCGTGCCCATGGCGGTGATCACCTTACCGAAGGAGGCGGGCATCGGCTGGCCATGGAGCTCGTTGAGCTTGGGCTTGGGGTCGAACAGGTCGATGTGGCTGGGCCCGCCTTCCATGAAGAGGAAGATGACGGACTTTGCGGTGGGCTGGTGGTGCGCGGGGCGAGGTTCGAGAGGGTCGCGTTTGGGCGCGGGCGCGGATTCCGCGAGCATCGAAGAGAGCGCGAGGCCGGCGAGGCCACTGCCAGCGCGGGTGAAGAACTCGCGCCGGGTGCGGACGGGCCAGTGATGGTGAAAGGGCTTCATGACGTTAGTCGAGATAGAGGAACTCGTTCGAGTTGAGTAGAACGTGGCACAGGCCGGCCAGGGCGGCGTCGGGGCCGGAGAGGGCAGCCTGGCGTTCGAGGAACCGGCCCGCGGCCTCGGCCTCGGCGGCGTTCGGGGGGCGGAGATAGGCGAGACGGAAGGCGCGTTCCACGCGGGCCTCGGCGGTCATGCCGGCGTCGTTACTAACTCGTTGAGCGAATGCCTTGGCCCAGCCGTGGACCATTTCGTCGTTTAGTAAGTTGAGGGTCTGCGTTACCGAGACCGTTTGCTGGCGCCGGGAGCAGCTCTCGTGCGTGTCGGGCATGTCAAAGGCTTCAAACAGCGGATAGCGCGCGTTGCGCCGCACGAAGACGTAGACGCTGCGGCGGTTGGCTTCCTGCGGGTCCTCATTGGTCTTCCAGACGCTGTAACTGGAGCGGTCCATGGGCCGCGGCGGGAAGACGCCGGGTCCAAACATCTTGAGGTTGAGAAGGCCCGCGGTAGCGAGGGCGGCGTCCCGGACGGCTTCGCCTTCCAGGCGGAGGCGCGGGAAGCGGGAGAGCAGCTTGTTGCCGGGATCGGCGGCCAGCGCCTGTTCCGAGGCGGTCGAGCCCTGGCGGTAGGCATGCGAGAGGACGATGCGGCGGTGTAGTTTCTTCTGGCTCCAACCATCTTCGATGAAGGTCGCGGCCAGGTAGTTGAGTAAGTCGGGGTGCGAGGGCCGCTCGCCCATCAGGCCGAGGTCACCGGGCGTTCCGGCGATGCCGCGGCCGAAGTGGTGATGCCAGATCCGATTGACGGCGACGCGCGGGGTCAGCGGATTCGCCGGTGAGGCGAGCCATTCCGCCAGGGCGGAGCGGCGGCCGGTGGTGTCGGGCGAGGGAGGCCGGATAACCGCGGGCTTGGCATCGAGAATGGTAAGAAAACCGGGACTAACTTCGTCGAGCGGCGCGTCCCAAGCGCCGCCGCGGAGAACGTAAGTCTTGGGCGCCTCCGCCGAGGCGTCGACCATGACCTGGGCCATGGCGAGAGGCTCGGGCTTCAGGTGGTCAAACACGGCGAGTTGTTTCTGTAACTCCTGGTAGCGGGCGCGCGCTTCGCCCTTCAGTTTCCCGGCGATCTCGCGCTCGGTAAAGGTCACCTGCGGCTTCGTTTTGTGGAACATCTGCCACTGATAGGGGCTTCGCTCCTCGGCGCGCATGTTGATGACCGCCTGGATCTCTTCGGGAAAGCGCGAAAGACGCTCCTCATAGAACGCGTCGTGCGCGGGTTTCAGCAGCGCGGCGATCCGCTCGCGAAGCTCGCGGGTCTGCTCTTCCCAAGCGGCGTTCTGACGCGTCCACTCCTCGCGGCGCTCCTTCGACTCGATCACCAATCCATCTTCAATACGAGTGTTCGCGAAGAAGGACTGCAGGCGATAGTAGTCCTTGTGCAGGACGGGGTCGAACTTATGATCGTGGCAGCGGGCGCAGCCGACGGTCACGCCGAGGAAAGCGACGCCCACGGTGTCGGTGATGTCGTTGAGAAGCTCCTGGCGCCGGTTCATGATATTCGCGGCGTTACTCTCATCCGGAAAATGACGATTGAAGCCGGTGGCGATGGCGGCGCTCATGTCGCCCGGATACAGTTCGTCGCCCGCGATTTGTTCACGCACGAAACGATCGTAAGGTTTGTCGTCGTTGAGCGCCTGGATGACGTAATCGCGGTAGCGCCAGATGTGGGGGCGAGTCTCATCGGCCTTGAAGCCTTCGCTGTCGGCGTAGCGGGCGACATCGAGCCAGTGGCGAGCCCAACGCTCGCCGTAGCGCGGAGAGGCCAGCAGGCGGTCGACGACTTTTTCGTAAGCGGTGGGGGATTGATCGGAGAGGAAGTTCTGGACCTCCTCGGGAGCGGGCGGGAGGCCCGTGAGATCGAAGGTGACGCGGCGGATGAGCGTGGTCTTACTGGCGGGAGCCGAATACGTGAGGCCCGCGGTTTCGAGTCTCGCAAGTAAGAAGGCGTCGATCGGGTTCTGGGCCAGAGCCTGGTTCTTCGGCTTGGGCGGCGTGGGCTTGGAGAGAGGTTGGATGGCCCACCAGCGGAGGTGATGGGGCTTGAAGAGAGGCGCCGATTCGGCGGCCCACAAGACGATCGGAACGGCCAGAGCCAGCAGTTTAACGGCGCGTTGCATCCAGGGAAACGCCCTCCTGAGTGGCCCTATTTTACTCCCTTGATCACGCGAATGCGATGGGATTCGCTATCGGCGATGTACAACGTGCCCTCCCGTGAGACGAAGACGCCGTGGGGACGGTTGAGCTTGCAGCGGGCGGGGTCGCCGTCGGGCCCATCGCCGCGCTCGCCCGTGCCGGCGACGGTGGAGATGACGCCGGTCTTCAGATGGATGGCGCGAATGGCATGGTTTTCGGTATCGGCGAGATACAGAACGGCCTTTGAGAGAGCGACGCCTTTGGGGCCGTTGAGCGCGGCCGCGGTGGCCGGGCCGCCGTCGCCTGCGAGTCCTTTCGATCCGTTGCCGGCCACGTGGGTGACGCGGTTGGCGCGGGGGTCGATCCGGTAGACGGCGTTTCCTTCGCGGAGGGCGAGATAGAGGTTGCCTTGGGGGTCGATGTCGAGGGCGCGTGGGCCGTTAAAGGGAGTCCCTTCGATGGGCGCGCCGTCGGGGGTTGGTTTTCGCTCGCCGGTGCCGAGATAGGTTTCGATGCGGCCGGTGTCGAGGTCAACGCGGCGCACCCGATGGTTGCCGATGTCGCAGATGAGCAGGCGGCCCTGGCGGTCAAAGGCGATCGAGTGAGGCTGGCGAAGCTGGGCCTGGGTAGCGGGGCCGCCGTCGCCCGAAAAGCCGGGCTGGCCGGTTCCGGCAACGACGGAGACGGCCCGGGTGCGACGGTCGATCCTGAGCACCGTATGTTTCGGCATGTCGACGAAGAGGAGGTTGCCTTTCTTGTCGAAGCGGATCTCGTAAGGCTGGCTGCCGGGGCTTTCGAAGAGCGTTGTGACCTTGCGCGTGTTCAGGTCGAGGCGGCGCACGGCGTGATTGTCGATGTCACAAAAGTAGAGCGCACGATCGGGCCCAATGACGAGGCCGTAGGGGTTATTCACGGAAGTGGCGGTGAAACCGGGCCGGCCGGCGCCAATGAGGGTCTCTATGGTCTGGGCTTGCAGGGCCGCGGCGACAAAGAGGGAGAACACAAGGATCACAGGCCACGCTCCCATTCGCGGATGAGTTCCGTCATCCGGCGGACGCGATCGGGTTCGCGCGCGGCGAGGTTCACTTTCTCACCGGGATCGGCCTCGAGATCGGACAGCCAGACGGGCGTGTTCACCTCTTCGCCGGGGAAGTTGGGCGGGTTCAGGATGAGTTTCCAGTCGCCCATCCGGACGGCGCGGCTCTCGCCGAAACTCCAGAACAGACGCTCGTGCTCGCGGCGCGGCTCCGCGAGCAGGTTGTGCCCGTCGATGTCTTTGGGCGGGACGGACCCAGGATCGGCCAGGGCGAGAAGCGTGGGAAGCAGGTCCATGGACATGGCGGGGCGGCGCCAGACGCCCGGTTGGACGCGGCCGGGGGCGTGGAGAATGGCGGGAACGTTCACGCCGCCTTCAAAGAGGCCCTGCTTGTAGCCGCGGCGCGGGGCGTTGCTCCCGCCGGCATAGGGCTTGCCGTCGTGCGAGGCCCGGACCTCGCGCGTTGCGCCGTTATCGCTGACGAACACGACCACTGTGTTGTCAGCGAGTTTCTGCGCGGAGAGCTGACTTACTAAGTGGCCGGCAACGTCGTCCACGGCGGCGACCATCGCGAGATGTTCGCGGCGATCGCGGGGCAGAGTGGCCGGGAAGCGCTCCAGATACTGGCGCGGCGACATCATCGAGTAGTGGGGCGCGCCGAAACAGAGATAGAGAAAGAAGGGTTGCTTCGCCGACTGGCGGGCGAGGAAGGCGCGCGCCTCGCGGCCGAGGAGTTCCGTCATGTACGCAGGCTCTTCGAAGACCTCGCGATCGTCCCGCCATAGGTCGTGAAAGATCAGTCCCTGGTTCCCGCCAAGCGTGTAGTAACGATGCGAGTACGCATCGAGCCAGCCGGAATACCAGCCGAAGAACTGGTCGAAGCCTTGGGCCCGCGGGCGGCTGTGAGGGGCGCTGCCGAGGTGCCATTTGCCAAGGGCGGCGGTGCGGTAGCCGCGCTGTTGCAGCAGGCGGGCAAGCGTGACTTCCGTGGGGCGCAGGCCTTCGACGTCAAAGGCGGGGCGGGAGGGAA
>DALYJJ010000139.1:0-14787 GCA_031969915.1 Bryobacteraceae bacterium
CGTGGTGACGCTGGATGGCCAACCGGCGCAGATCGTGGGCGTGGCGCCGCGCTGGTTCTGGTTTCTCTCCAAGCGCGCCGACTTGTGGACGCCGTTCCCGCTCTCGATCTTCGACGACAACGTGCCGCGCGACCGCCGTCTGCGGTACCTGGGCGTGGTGGTGCGCCTGAAGAAAGACGCGGCGCCGGCCCTGGCGGAACAGGCGCTGCGGGACATCGCGCTCGGCAACCGGTACCCGTGGTCGGGCCGCGCGCTGCGGTTGCAATCGCTGGCGGAAGCCACCGGCGGTCCCTCGCCCTACATGGGCGCAACGGGCCTCGCGCTGGCGTTTCTGCTGGTGGTCGCGTCGTCGCTGATCCCGGCGGAGCGATTCTCTGTGCGGTCCATTGCGGGGTTGCCCTTCGCCCGGCACCAGCGGTATTGGTGGCTGCTGATCGTAAAGACCGGAGCGCTGCTCGGCGCGTTGACGCTGCTGTGGATCGAACTGATGCACGGCCCGCGGACGCCCGTGTTCGGGCTGGTGATGTCGTGGGTGTTTCTGCTGGCCTGCGTCGGCGTGGCGGTGTTTTCCATTCGCGACCAGCGCCGCCGCTGCCCGGTCTGCCTGCATCGTCTGTCGCTGCCGGTGAGCATCGGTACGTGGGCGAACACGTTCGAACCGGCCAAGACGGAGCTGCTCTGCGAGCAGGGTCACGGCACGCTGGTGCTGCCGGAGACGGAGATGAGCGCCGCGCCGCAGGAGCGCTGGAACGCGCTTGACGACAGTTGGCGGGAGCTGTTCTCGAAGTAGGGTTCCGCGCGGGCGGGGCGCGCCCGATCTGTTACCATCGCAGGTTTATGAAGCAGAGCGCGCCGCCGGAGATGACCGTCAAAGCGGTCCTGCTGGGACTCGTACTGGCGCTGATCTTCGGATCCGCGAACGCCTACCTGGGGATGCGCGCGGGGCAGACGGTGGCGGCCACGATCCCGGCGGCGGTGATCGCCATGGCGCTCTTCCGCATTCCCGCGTTTCGGGGCGGCATCCTGGAACAGAACATCACCCGCACATCGGCGAGCGTGGGCGAAGCGCTGGTGGCGGGAGCGATCTTCACGATACCGGCGTTCCTGCTGGTGGAGATGAACGGACAGCGGCTGTGGACGGGCCTGCGGGAGCACTACTGGGAAGCGACGGTGATTCTGCTGGCGGGCGGGCTGATCGGCGTGTTCTTCATCATTCTGCTGCGCAAGCCGCTGGTGGTGGAAGCGCACCTGCCGTGGCCCGAAAGCGTGGCGAGCTATGAGATCGTCCGGGCGGGCGGCGAGAGTTCGGACGCGCCGCGGCTGATCTTCGGGGCGATGGGATTCGGCGGCCTGCTGCAGATTCTGAAGAGCGACAAGGGCTACCAGGTGTTCCGGGAGTTCACGGAGGGGTTTCTGGCGTTCCCGCCATCGGTGGTGCGGCACTTCAACTTCGGGCGGGTGCCGACGGGCGAAGTGGCGCACGCGGGGGGCATTCCGTGGTCGACGCCCGCGCTCTCGCCCGCGCTGATCGGGATCGGCTACATCATCGGTCCGCGTCTGGCGGCGATCAACGTGGCGGGCGGCGTTTTGGCGTGGTGGGTATTCATTCCGCTGCTGCTGTTTTTCGACCCCGACTTGCCGCGGCGCGTGGGCGGCGGCGAGAACGGCGCGCCCGAAGTGCTTGCCTTCACGCTCTGGTACAACGTAGTGCGCCCGATCGCCGTGGGCGCGATGCTGGTGGGCGCCTGCTACACGTTGTTCTCGATGCGCAAGTCGATTGGCGACTCGCTGCGCGGCGCGCTGGCGCTTTCGCAGCACCGCGGCACGGGCGCCGCGGAGGTGGAGCGGACGGAGCGGGACATACCGGCGAAATGGGTGATCGCGGCGATCTTCGTGCTTCTGGCGCCGATCACGGCCATTTATTACTTCTTCACTGGAGGCTGGGTGGCGGCGCTGGTGGCGGCGCTGGTGATGACGGTGACGGGGTTTCTGCTCTCGGCCGTGGGCGGATACCTGGTGGGGCTTGTCGGCAGTTCGAATCAGCCGCTCTCCGGCTTGACGCTTTCGGCGCTGGTGATCACCGCCCTGGTGATGCTCGCGCTGGGCGTGAAAGGCCCGCCGGGCGTGGTGGCGGTGCTGGGCGTAGCGGCGGTGGTGGCCTGCGCGTGTTCGGTGTCGGGCTCGCTGATCCAGGACCTGAAAGCGGGCCACCTGTTGGGCGGCACGCCGTGGAAGATGCAGCTAGTAGAAGTGGTGACGGTGCTGGTGCTGAGTTTCTTTCTGATGGCCCCGATCATCACGCTGCACGAAGCGAACCTGGCCACGGGTGGCATCGGCGGGCGGGCGCTCCCGGCGCCGCAGGCGGGCCTCATGGCGCAGCTTGCCAAGGGGATCGTGGGAGGCCAGATGGCCTGGGGCCTGCTCGGCATCGGGGCGGCGTTTGCGGTGGCCCTGATCATGACCGGCGCCCGGGCGCCGATGCTGATCGCGGTGGGCATGTACCTTCCGTTCGACACCTCGTCGGCCATTTTTCTGGGCGGCGCGATGAAGGCAGCAGCGGACTACCTGGCGCGCGGCCGGACACCGGAGGCGGCGGCGAAGTTCGAAGAACGGGGCACGCTGCTGGCATCCGGGCTGATCGCGGGCGAGGCGATCACGGGCATTGTGCTCGCGGTGACGTTCGTCTCCGGCATCGCGGCGTTCGGGCAGTTCCCGCCGTACGCGACCTGGGGCGGATGGTTGTCGCTGCTCGCCTTTGCGGCGATCGGCTGGGTGCTGGTGCGTTTGCCGGCCAGGAGTTGATGCGTGTTCGCGACTGACACTTCCGCCGCGGTGAGGCCGTTCTTAGTGGCCGTGGCGGGCCCGTCGTGCGCCGGGAAGAGCGAGCTCGCGGCGCGGCTGTCGGCGGCGCTGGGCGCGCCGGTGATCCACCTGGACTCCTACTATCGCGATCTGTCGCACATGCCGCTGGACGCGCGCGGGCGGGCGAACTTCGATGAGCCCGGCTCACTGGACGAGGCCCTGCTGCTTTCCCAGGTTGCGCAGATCGCCCGGGGCGAAGCGGTGGAGAAGCCGGTCTACGACTTCACGCGCCACGCGCGCGCGGCGCACACCCAGCGAGTGGAGCCGGCTGCGCATCTGATCGTGGAAGGGCTGTTCGCGCTGTATTGGCCGGATCTGCGCGAGCTGTACGATGCGTCGATCTACATCGGCGCGGCGGACGAGGTCTGCTTCGAGCGCCGCATACGCCGGGACATTGCAGAGCGCGGACGAACGCTCGAATCGGTACGCGAACAGTATGAGGGGACGGTGCGGCCGATGAGTGAGCGGTACGTGATCCCCACCAGTGCGTATGCGGGACTGGTTCTGAACGGTGAGGCTCCGCTGGCGGAATCCGAACAAAGATCGCTTGATTACATAATTAGAGCCACGCGCCAAAGGACCGCATCGAAGCCGCTATGGCAGGCGAAGCGGTTCGAAGCGTCCACCTGATTGTCGGAGCCGGAGGAGGAGTCGGGTCAGAAGTGGCCCGGCGGCTGGCTTATGCCGGAGCGGCCGTGGTGCTGTCGGGAAGAGACCCGGCGAAGCTGGAGCGGGTGGCCGCGGCGACGCATGGGTTGGTGCACGCGGCGGACGCCAGCGTGCCGGCCCAGGTGGACGAACTGTTCGCGATGATCGCCTCCCGGTTCGGGCGGTTGGACGGGATCGCGCACTGCGCGGGCAGTCTGCTGCTGAAGCCGGCTCACGCCACCACGGACGCGGATTGGGAGAAGACCATCTCCGCCAACCTGACGTCGGCGTTCTACGTTTTGCGCGGCGGTGTGCGGGCGATGAGCGGGACGGGCGGATCGATCGTGTTCGTTTCCTCGGCGGCGGCGCGGGTGGGCATGGCGAACCATGAAGCGATCGCGGCCGCGAAAGCGGGGATTATCGGGCTGACGCTTTCGGCGGCCGCCACGTACGCCAATCGTGGGATCAGGGTCAACTGCATTGCGCCGGGGCTGGTGGAAACGCCGCTCACCGAGCGCATCACGGGGAGCAGCGCGAGCCGGCAGGCTTCCGAGGCGATGCACCCGATGGGGCGGCTGGGCGCGGCGGAAGACATTGCGCGGGCGATTGAGTGGTTCCTGGCCAAGGAACAAAGCTGGGTGACGGGCCAGGTGCTGGGAGTGGACGGCGGGCTGGGGTCCGTGCGGGCGCGGTAGGGCGCTACAGGCTAGGAGCCGGTGCCTCGCCCCGAACGGAACACGCAACCCAACGAGAAGAAAGAGAAGCCGAGCACGAGGCCGGCCATCATGACCGTGCGGCGTTCGGTTTCGGTGGCGAAGAAGACGGCGGCGGTGAAGAACAGAGCGCTCGCGAGGAAGAACAACGCGCGCAGTGATTCGCCCTTCGACTGCATGAGTTCCGGCCGCTCCAATGCCACTGACGTGTAAGTGGTTTCATGGTTTCACATATCCCAAAACATTTCTATATGGTTTTGGTTAATGTTTTGTGACACGGCGAACGGTCAGAGACGGGCGCCCGCCGAGAGGCGATCGATGAGCTTCTCCACCAGGCCGGGCGCCAGTTGCGCGCCGAATTTGACGGCGGGGCCGGCCTGGTTCACCTGCATGTGATCGTACGCTTTGAGCACGTCGATCTCGGCGGACGGCGTGGTGAGGCGGGCGATGCCGAGGAGAGCGCGGAGGGCGTCGCGCGTTTGCAAGGCCAACCGTTCCTCTTTGTAGTTGGCCTGCGCTTCGAGGTTCAGGCCGTTGCGAAGGTCGATGGCGAGGGTGGCCGACTGCATCTCAGTGAGGATCTTCCCGAGGTTGGCGGCGTTGCCCTGCAGGTCGGGGAGCACAAAGCGGCCGCCGAGGGCCACCATCCAGACCTGGGCGTAGGAGGGGAGCGTCTTCACCTGTTCGAGGAGCGGCGCGGGGATGCCGCGGGAGGTGTCCTTCTGATCGATGGCGCGATGGAGTGCGGGGATGGGGCCGGCGAGGGCGGTGGAGGCATTCAGGAAGAGGACCGCGGTCTGGTCGTCGCCGAGCAGGGAGTAGCCCTTGTAGGAGGTTCGCTTCACGTTGGGCAGGGTCTTGGGCTCGCGGCCCATTTCGGAGAAGCGGCCGCGGGCCATCACGAGCGCCGACTTGCCGTCGGAGGCGACGAGAATGTTCCAGAGATCCTTCCGCGGTTCGAAGCCGGTGCGCGCGCTGAACTCGTCGATGCGCAGCAGCTTGGAGCCTTCGAGGTACTTCCGGTAGAGGGCCGTTTCGCGAATCGATTCCACCTTGACGCCGGCGAGCATCACGGTATCGGCCGGGACGAGCACGGCGAGGGCGGGATCGACGAAGCCGCCGGTGGGGTCGCGGCGCGCGCAACCGAACGCGATCAGGCAGGCCAACACGACAAGGAGACGATGCATGCAAACCTTTCGAAATCGGGAAAACCCGGGAACGTCTCGTCCGTCCCCGGTTTTTAGACGGGGGGGAGGGGGACTAAATTAGTAGGATGCCAGGGTTTTGGCGGAAGTTCAGGAACTGGGTGGCGGGCGGGATCCGCCAGCAGGTGACCCTGGGCGGGGTGCTGTACGTGGTGACCGCGTTCCTGGTGGGGGTGGCGGCCTTCGCGTCGGCGAACAACCTCCTGTTTCTTTTGCTCGCCGCGATGCTGGCGGCCTTTCTGATCTCGAACTTCATCAGCCGCCTGACACTGGCGGGGCTGGAACTGGAATTCCAGTTGCCCGATCATATCTCCGCCCGGCGGAAGGCCACGGGACGGATTCAGGTGACCAATGAGAAGCGGTGGACGCCGTCGTTTTCGATTCACCTGACGGGCGTCCCGGCGACGGGCGTGAGCGCGCCGCTGTACTTCGCGATGATCCCGGGGCGCGCGGAGGTCTTTGAGGTGGTGGAGGCGCTGTTTCCGGCGCGCGGCGCCTACAGCGATAACACGTTTCACTTTTCGACGCGGTTTCCGTTCGGATTCGTGGAGCGCCGGGTTCCGGTGCAGGTGGGGCAGGAGGTGCTGGTCTATCCGTGCATCGATCCGCAGCCGGGTTTCGAGGAACTGCTGACCGCGGTGCAGGGCGACATGGAAAGCCAGTTTCGCGGGCGGGGCCACGATTTCTATCGCATCCGGCCGTATGAGATGTACGAGAGCGCGCGGCACGTGGATTGGCGGGCGACGGCGCACACGGGCGAACTGCAGGTGCGGGAGTTTGCGCGGGAGCAGGATCCGCTGATCCAGATCTACCTGGATCTGGACGTCGCTCCCGCCGAGGCGGCGTGGTTTGAAACCGCGGTGGATTGCTGCGCGTTTCTGGTCTGGCGGGTGAGCCAGCGGGGAGCGCGCGTTCACTTCCGGACGCAAGGCTTCGATCTTCGCCTGCCGGAGGACGGCGATGTCTACGCTATCCTGAAATACTTGGCCGTGGTGGCGCCGGTGGCCGGGCGGCCCATCGGCGCTCCGCATGATGAACCGTGTGTCCAGGTTGTCTTCACTTCCCATCCCGAAACCGCTGCCGAAGCGGGTTGGGCGGGCTGTTGGATGCTGGATCCTGGCACTCTCCGCGGCGGTGGGACAACAGCCGCGAGAGCCGAAGGAGCCGATTCGAACCGTAGTCACGGTGACGGAGAAGATCGCCGCGGAGACGCCCGCCGCGGTGACGGTTCTAACCAGTGATGGCTTGCGGCAGGCGCCGGGGATCAACCTCGACGACCGGCTGCGGCTGGTGCCCGGTTTCAGTCTGTTCCGGCGGTCTTCGAGCGTCGTGGCGAACCCCACCACGCAAGGGGTTTCGCTGCGCGGGCTGGGCTCCACGGGCGCCAGCCGGACGCTGATTCTGTGGGACGGCGTGCCGCTCAACGATCCCTTCGGCGGCTGGGTCTATTGGACGCGGGTGGACCCGGAGCAGGTGGAACGGGTGGAAGTGTCGCGGAGCGCATCGACGAGCCTGTTCGGCGACCGTGCGCTGGGTGGTTCCGTCGGTCTCTTCACGGAGGAGCCCAGGAAGGGCCGCCTGCGCGCTTTCTACGAGAGCGGGAACCGGAACACGCATATGGCGGGGGCGCGGTACTCGCAGCAGTGGGGCCGATGGGGCGCGTCCGCGGGCGCGCGGGGCTTCACGACCAACGGATACTTCCTGGTGCCCGAGAACCAGCGGGGTGCGATCGACCGGGAGGCGGACGTGCGGTTTGCCGCCGCCGATACGCGGCTGGACTGGCTGCGCGGCGTGGACCGGCTTTCGATCAAGTTCGATCTGCTGGCGGAGGAACGCGCCAACGGCACCGTGCTGCAGAACAACTCCACCGGGTTAGGAGCGCTCTCTGGTTCGTATGCGCGGCAGCTTGGCGGCTCCGCTTCCGTGGCGGCGTTCGGCTGGCATCAGCGGCAGGAGTTCCGCGCGTCGTTCTCCGCGATCGGCGCGCGCCGCGCCACCGAGCGCCTGACCACGCTGCAGAGCGTGCCTTCCGACAGCACCGGCGGCGGCGCGTTCTATCAGCGCCGTGGTTCGACGTGGAGTGCGACGGTAGGCGCCGACGCGCAGCGGGCAGCGGGGTTCTCACGGGAAACGGCATACCCGGCGCTCACGCGGACGCGCGCGGGCGGCGACTGGGTTCAGCAAGGGACCTTCGGCCAGGCGGACGTGGGCCGCGGTCCGGTGCGCCTGTTCGGCGGTATCCGTCACCAGTTCACGGGCCAGGAGCAGCGGTTCTGGAGCCCGAGCGCGGGCCTGAGCGTGGGGCGGGGAAGTGTGCGCGGGCGCGTTTCGGCCTACCGCT
Organism: Bryobacteraceae bacterium; assembly: GCA_031969915.1. Classification (GTDB taxonomy): domain Bacteria; phylum Acidobacteriota; class Terriglobia; order Bryobacterales; family Bryobacteraceae; genus DALYJJ01. The sequence continues at coordinate 7,770 of DALYJJ010000139.1, forward strand.
CGTTTCGCGCGCCGACGTTGAACGAACTGTATCGGGAGTTCCGTGTGGGCAACGCGGTGACACAGGCCAACGACCGGCTGCGCGCCGAGGCGCTGCAGGGGGTGGAAGGCGGTGTGGATTACGCCGGCGAATCGACGCGAGCATCCATTACCGTCTTTCGAAACCGGTTGACGGACCTGATCACCAACGTCACCGTGAGCAGTACGCCGGCGCTGATTGTTCGGCAGCGCCGCAACGCCGCCGGGGCGCTGGCCCGCGGCTTGGAGGCCGATGTGCGGCGGCGCTTCGGCAACTGGACCGGCGAACTGGCGTACCTGTACTCCGATTCCCGGTTCGGAACCGGGGAACGGCTGCCGCAGATTCCGCGCCACCAGGGCTCGGGTCAGTTGACGTATGGGCGGGGCGGGACGTTCGCGTCGGCCGGCGTGCGCTCGACGTCGTTCCAGTTCGAAGACGACTTGAACCGGTTTCTGCTGGGCGGCTTCGCGGTGGCGCATGTGAGCGTCAGGCAGCGGCTCTGGCGGCATGTCTCGGCGTCGCTGGCGGTGGAGAACCTGCTGAATCGGGAGTTCGTGGTGGGCTTCAGCCCCACGCCGCTGATCGGGGCGCCGGTGTTGTGGCGCGCGGGCCTGCGGTGGGAACAGCGCTGAGTCCGGCGCCCGGGAAGCCTACAAGACCGCCACTTCGTGCGCCCCGAGGGACGGGATGGTGAACCACGCCTGGCCCTGCCGCCGTTGCACCGGCCGATCCGCGCCGGCCACGAGCAGGCGCGCCCGCGTGGCCGCGCCCGGCACCACGGTGACGCCGATCCGCAGCGGCCCCACAGCAATGGTCTCCTCCATCGGCGCGCGCCAGGCCGCGGTGCTGGTGAGATTGACCAGGTGGAGAATGGTCCGGCTGCCCTGGCGGTAGAGGTGGCAATCGATCAACCCCGGACCCGTCACTTGCAGCGGCAACTCGCCCGCCGCCCACCGGACGACATTCGCCAGCAGGTCTCCATGGTCGGGCAGATGGTGGCGGGCGTATCGGCGGTCGATTTCGGCGGGAAGGTAGGCGATGCGGGAGGGGCCGCGTTCGCGCAGGATTAGGCCCGGGATGGTTGAGTCGGGCTCGCGCATCCAGGCGGTTTCCGGCGGGTAGGTGGGGAACTCGGGCACGAAGGTGAGGGGCACGAGCGGGCCGGGCTCCACGGTGAGGGGCGTGAGAAGGCCGCCGAAGGGAATCAGGTCCGTCTGATCGAAGCCGCGGAGAACCGGGTGGCGCGGGCCCTGGGCGGGCGGCTCGTCACCGGCCTTGGGACCGGGGGCGGCGGCGCGCATCGACGGCGCCAGGCGGAGATAGGTGTGGCGATCCGGGGCCGTGCGGGGGCGGGCCGCGAGGGGCTCCGCGGCGCGGTGAGCGCCGAACAGATCGGCGAGGGCGAAGTCCTTTCTCGGATCGCCCCACTCCGTGTAGAGGCTGGTGTCGCCGGTGGCGAAGACGCTGCCGCCGCGGTCCGCGAAGCGGCGGACGGCGGCGCACTGCTCATCGGAGAGAGCGCCGAGGTTCGGGAGGATGAGCAACTTCATTTTCTCCGCCGCCTGCTCGATGTCGCCGGCGTGCACCGGAAGATAGGGGATGCGGGCGCGCACCAGGGCGTGCAGGAAGCCGGTGTAGGGGGCGTCGACGCGTTCGGCGGCTTCGCTTCGGCCGTAGAAATCCGTGTTTCGCTGCGACCAGACGAGCCCCACGGCGGCCACCGGCGTGCGGTTGATCAGGTACTCCTGGTTGGCCGCCACCCATTGCATTACGGGCCTGGGCGTCGCATAGATCCGGCGGTCCTCATGATACGCGCCGACATAGTGCCACCAGGGCTGAATGCCTCCCGCGATGCCGGCGATCATCCACTGCCGCGCTTCGGCCGCGGGCTGGGCGGCCACGCGGAAGTAGCCGGGGCGGGATTGGTACAGGGCCATGCTTTCGGGCGCGAGTTTGTCCCAGCCCAGCAACTGGTGAACGCGCTTGCCGGTGTCGCCGTTCTGCTGGAAGCCGGTGTCGTCGTCGCGGCGCTGGTGATCGAGCATGACGATCCGGGCGCGCCGGCAGATTTCCCGCAGGTCGCGAAAGGAGCGGGCCTGGGCGGTCACCGATCCGCTGTTCATGCCGGACCAGATGCAATCCTTGCCGCCCGCGCTTTGGGTGGTCCGGTTGTTGAGGTCCCAGAGTTCGAGCCGGCGTTCGTAGTTCCAGAGGATCCACTGCCGGTAGGCGGGAGCGTCCCAATCCGCCTGCCGGGGCAGGGCGAGACCGGACTTCTTAGAGAACCGCGCTTCACAGTGAGTGCAGTAACAAATACTCTCCCGGCCCATTCCCGCCCAACTGTTGTCGGTAACTCCCTCCGGATGCGAGCGCTCGACGATCTCGCGCAGAACCGCGGGCAGATACTCCTCGTAATACGGGCTGTTGATGCACGTGATGTACTTATCGGCGGCGCGGTAGGGTTGGCCTTGGGCGTCGCGTGTGAACCAGTCCGGATGAGCCTGGTAGAAGGCCTCCGACGTTCGATTGGAGTCCATGCGGGCCATGACGAACAGGCCGTCTTCGTGAGCCGCCTTAGTTAGTTCGCCGAATAAGTCGCGTCCCTGAAGATACTGGGCCTGATAATGAAGGGGGAAGCGGCTCGGGTAATAGGCGACGATGCCGCCGGCGTTAATGATCACCGCCTGTGCATGGGTTTGCTTCCAATGCTCGCGCCACCAGGCGATGTCGTAGCGGAGGGGGTCCTTCTCGGTGATGTTGGTCTGGCCCCAACGGTAGGCGCGCAGGTACCAGGGCAGGTCTGCGGAGCGGGCTCCCTGGGGCGAGCGCAACAGCGCTCCCGCCGCTCCGGTCTTCAGGAAATCGCGCCGCGTCGAGGGCATTCGCATGGCACATGCATATCGCAAAACGACGGTCCGCGGCTACCCGGACGATGGCCGGTGCTGATAAGCTCTCCGGGACAGGAGGGAACATGAACCGGCGCATCTTCTCCGGACGGGTGTTTGCGGGCCTGAGTCTGACGGGCGCCTCTGCCCAACCGCCGAAGCCCAAGGCGGGCGTGCCGCAGCGCGAGTACGGGCGCACGGGCGTGAAGGTGAGCCGGCTGGCCCAGGGTGGCGCGCGAATGGACCTGTTCCCGGACATCCCCTCGGCGGCGGCGCATGTGCGCAAGGTGTATGAGCTGGGGATCACCTTCTTCGACTGCGCGCATAGCTACTGGGGCGGCCGGTCCGAGGAGGCTTACGGGGCGGGCCTGGCGGGCGTGCGGAAGAACGTGTTTCTGACTTCGAAATCGACCCAGCGCCGGCGCCCGGAAGCGGAGGCGGAACTGGATCTCTCGCTGCGCCGGCTGCGGACCGACTACCTGGACCTCTGGCAGATGCACGATGTGCGGACGCAGGCGGACATCGACCGCATTCTGGGTCCGGGCGGCGCGATGGAGGCCTTCGAGGCGGCGAAGCGAGCGGGGAAATGCCGGTTCATCGGTTTCACGGGCCACTACGATCCGGAGACGCTGGCGGCGCTTTTGCGGGCCTACCCGCGGTGGGATTCGGTGCTGATGCCGGTGCACGCCGCCGACGCCGCCTACTTGAGCTTCGAGCAGACGGCGCTGCCGGCGGCGGTGGAGGCGGGAGTGGGCACGCAAGCGATCAAGGTGTTTTGCAAGGCCTTCCTGCTGCGCTCGCTGAGCCCGGCGGAGTGCTTGCGGTATGTGCTGTCGCAGCCCGTGCACGTGGCGGTTTGCGGGGCCGGGACGCAGGGCCAGATGGAGGACAACATCCGGCTGGCGCAATCGTTCCGGCCGATGACGGCGGAGGAGAAGGACGAGACCCGGAAGCGGGCCATCGCCGGGCAGGGCGTGTACCAGGGCGCGGCGCTCGAATACTGGAAGCGGAAAGGGTAGCGCCGGAGCGGGGCTAAACCTCCAGGATTACCGGCATAATAAGGGGCCGGCGCTGGCTTTGCTTCGACAAAAAGCGCTTCAAATCGACTCGAATTTTCTCCTGCATTACGCCCCAGTCGGTGCGCTCTTCGGCGCTGGAGGTTTCGAGCGTTTTCACCACGGTCTGCCGGGCCTGCTGCAGGATCTCGCTGGAGCTGTCGCCGGACATGAAGCCGCGGCTGACGATTTCGGGGAGGCCCTCGGCCTTTCCGGTGAGCTTGTTGATGGCGATGATGGGGAGCACGAAGCCGTCTTCGGAGAGGTGGCGGCGGTCGCGGATGACGATGTCCTCGACGATCTCGTCGACCGAGCCGGAATCGATGCAGAGGCGGCCGACGGCGACGTTCTGGCCGCGGCGGGCGCCATGGCGGTCGACCTCGAGGGTCTGGCCGGTTTCGAGCACGAAGCTGTCTTCGAGGCCGGCGTTGCTCAGGTGCTGGGCGAGGGAGACGTGCCGGGCCAATTGCCGGTACTCGCCGTGGATGGGCACGAAGTAGCGGGGCCGCACCAGGTTGAGCACCAGGCGCAGTTCCTCGGCGCTGCCATGGCCGGAGACGTGGACGGGCGGGTTCATGGAGCCGTAGACGACGTCCGCGCCGCGGCGGCTGACGTGATTAATCATCCGGAAAATCGGCTTCTCATTTCCAGGAATAATGCGGGAACTGAGAACAAATGTGTCGCCTTTTTGGATAGAAAGGCTTTTGTGATTATCCACCGCCACGCGGGACATGGCGGACATGGGCTCGCCTTGCGTGCCGCTCACCACGGCGACCACCTTTTCGGGCGCGGTGGACATGATGTCCTGGGGGCGCAGGAGGATGCCGTCGGGGATGTGGAGCAGGCCGAGGCCGTGGGCGATCTCGGTGTTCGAGAGCATGCTGCGGCCGAGGAAGGCGACCTTGCGGCCGTACTCGGCGGCCATATCGAGAATCAGTTGCAGCCGGTGCACGGAAGAACTGAAGCAACTCACCACCAGGCGGCGCTCGCAGCGGTTGAAGATGTCCTCGAAGCGGGGGATGACGGCGCGTTCGCTTTCGGTGTAGCCGCCGCGGTCGACGTTGGTGGAGTCAGAAAGCAGCAGGAGGACGCCGCGCTTGCCGTATTCGGCGAGGGTATGGAGGTCGAACAATTCGTTGTCGGTGGGCGTGGGATCCACCTTGAAGTCGCCGGTATGGATGATCACACCGAGCGGGGTGGTGATGGCGAGCGCCACGGAACTGACGATGGAGTGGGTGACGTTGATGAACTCGACGGCGAAGGGGCCGATCTCCACCCGCTGGCCGGCTTTGACCCGATTCAGCTTGGCGGAGTCGAGGAGGTCGTGCTCCTCCAGGCGGCGTTCCACCAGTGCCAGGGTGAAGGGCGTGCCGTAGACGGGGACGTTGAGATCGGAGAGGAGGAAGGGCACTCCGCCGATGTGGTCCTCGTGCCCGTGGGTGAGGAAGAGGGCGCGGACGTGTTCCGCGTTTTCAATCAGATAGCTGAAGTCGGGCGTGACGATGTCGACGCCCAGAAGTTCCGCCTCGGGGAACATCATCCCGGCGTCGATTACGATGATGTCGTCGCCGTAGCGAATGGCCATGGAGTTCATGCCGAACTCTCCCAAGCCGCCGAGGGGGATTACCTGGAGTTTGCGATCCATCTAGAGAACTAGCGTAGCATCCGTGGTGGGTCGGGGGCGGGGGCGAACGGGCGCCAAGCCTACTCCGAAAACGAAAGTGCCCACCTTGCGGGTGGGCACTTTACACTCCCTGGGTTTGCCAGGGTGATGTTCATGGGAGAATCAGATTCGACGGAATCGCAACCCCGTCAAAACCTTTGTGATTGGATGTTAGGGCTTCCGGGGACAGCAAGTCAAGAAAAAAAGCCGACGTCCTCTTCTTGTCCTTAACAGTAACATTCCATTGGCTTTATCTGGCGATTTCGGCGGACTAAGGGAAGCGGGAGGCGGGCCGGAATCGCCCGGAAACGCCCTCCGGAACGCAGCCGTTTCGGTCCAAGATCAAGATAACTGGCCAGTTATTTGTCTTTGAGATCGAGGACGATCATCGGCTCGACAGCACTTGGATTGCCAGTCAGGAGGCGGCCCAAACGGCGCAAACCGAGCATGAACAGTCCCGCGCTCAGGCAAAAGACCAGGATGTAGCCTGTTAGCTTGAAGATACCGATCAGCATGCCGGCCACGTCGGTACTGAAATAGTCCTTGGTGGGCTGATTCCAGGAGACGGAGGCCTGGTACTGGACCGAGGCGGCGACGGCCGCGGCCGGGCCCGGAGGGCCGAGCGCGAGGGCCACCAGAGGCCCGGAGCGGCGGGCGACGGCGCCAGGGACCTTCTCGAACTCGGGAAGCCGCTGGCGGGCGATCTGAGGCGTGGGAAAGCCGACTACGACGAGGGTGACACCGTCGCGGTAAGCGGCCACGGCGGCCTCGGAGCCGCGGTCGAACAGGGCGAGGGCGGGGTCGAGGCGGGGTTCCGCCTGGGCCAGACCGGCGGGACCCACGGCGAAGCGCTCCGATCCTGCTAAACGGCCGTTTTCGGGCAGGAATGCCGGGAGGGTCGGCAAGGAGTCCCCGGTCTGTCCGGGCAGGGCGGAGAGGAAGGCGTCGAGGTCGCTCTTGCGGGGCTTAGGGCCGTCGAAGCGGAGGACGAAGTTCTGGGCCTGCCGCCACGCGCCGCCAGTGGCGCGGCGGGCGAAGTAGAACCCGAGGGCGCCCGTCGAATCCCGGAATTTCCAGGCGGTCACGCCGAGGGGGCCGTACGAGGCACTCTCCGACTCCTGGAGCCCTAGCTCCGTTTCGACCGGTACCGGCGGCGCCACGGCGGGCCCGGGGGCTTTCTGCGCTGTTCCCAGGGCGGCCGGCAGGACGGCACCGGACGCCGCCGCGGCGAGGGCGAGGATTCCTAGGCCGAGCCGCAGCATTTCTTGTACTTCTTTCCGCTTCCGCAGGGGCATGGATCGTTCCGTCCCACCTTGTTCGCACGCAAAACCTGGCCGGAGGGCGCCGAAGCCTCGCCGCCGGCGAACTGCAAATCCTGCATTTCGCGTTCTTTCTTA
>DALYJJ010000140.1:0-14769 GCA_031969915.1 Bryobacteraceae bacterium
CGGCCGGTTCAGGCTGCTCCTCAACGAGGTGGAGGTCGTGCCGCCGGACGAGGACGGCGCGCCGCCGCGCTACGGGCAGAAGACGGCCGTGGAGATCGCCGCCCGCCCGGATGGGCTGACGGCGTTGTTCGGCGGTGAAACGGGATTGCCCATTCGGCAGGACGCCCAGGTGTGGCTCGGAAAACTGCCCGCCGGGGGAAGCGTGGCATTCGAACATGAGGCTTCGCGCGGAGCCTGGATCCAGATGGTGCGCGGCTCGGTCACCGTGCTGGGCGAATCTCTGCAAACCGGCGATGGGGCGGCGATCGACGGCGCCGAACGATTCGTCATCGCCGCCGGCGAGGACGCGGAGTTCCTCCTCTTCTCGCTGCGGTGAGGCGGCGCTACACGTTCCAGGTGACCAGCTTCACTTCGGTCATCTCCTCAATGGCGTAACGAGGTCCCTCGCGCCCCGTGCCGCTCAGTTTCACGCCGCCATACGGCATGTGATCGAGCCGGTACTGCGGGACCTCGTTGATATGCAGGCCTCCCACGTGGATCCGGCGGGCGGCGCGGAACGCCTTCTCCAGATCCCGGGTGTAGATGCCCGCCTGGAGGCCGTAATCGGACCGGTTGACCAACTCGATGCCTTCGTCGAGAGAGCGGAAGGCGTTGATCGCCACCACCGGTCCGAACGCCTCATTGGCGACGATCTGGGTCTCGGCGGGGACATCGGCGAGCACGGTCGGTTCCAGTGTTGCGCCGGTCCGCCGCCCGCCCGCGATGAGACGCCCGCCGGCGCTTCGGGCTTCACCCACCCAGGACTCGACGCGCGCGGCTTCGCGTTCGGTGATCAGGGAACTCACCTCGGTCGCCGCTTCGAGCGGGTGACCGATCTTCAGCCGCGCCGCCGCCGCTGCGAAGCGGTCCACGAACTCGGAGTGAATCCTCTGGTGGGCATAAATGCGCTGGACGGAGATGCAGACCTGTCCGGAATGCGCGAAGGCCCCGGTGACGCAGCGAGGCAGCGCCGCTTCATGGTCCGCGTCTTCTTCGAGAATCACCGCGGAGTTGTTTCCCAACTCGAGCGTCACGCGTTTCAGGCCCGCCAGGTTGCGAATGCGAAGACCGACTTCGGCACTGCCGGTGAAGGTCACCATCGCCACTTTGGGGTGAGACACCAGCCGGTCGCCGATCACCAGGCCCGGACCGGTGATGACGTTCAGCGCGCCGGCGGGCAGCCCGCAGGCGGCGAACAGGTCCGCCATCAGCAGCGCGCTGAGCGGCGTGGCCGAGGCGGGCTTGTGAACCACGGCGTTGCCGGCCGCCAGCGCCGGCCCGATCTTGTGCATGCTGAGATTCAGCGGGAAATTGAACGGAGTGATGGCCGCAATCACCCCCAGGGGTTCGCGCACCGTCATGCCCCAGCGGCCTCTGCCGCCCGGCGCGGCGTCCATCGGGACCACTTCGCCGGCCAGGCGGTGCGCCTCTTCAGAGGAGAACAGCAAGGTCTGGCAGGCCCGGTCCACCTCGGCAAGAGATTCCCGGAGCGGCTTCCCGCATTCGGAAGCGACCACGCGCGCGAACTCGTCTCTTCGGGAGGCGAGCGCTGCCGCGGCATTGCGCAGGATCGTCGAGCGCTCGTCGCGAGTCATCTCGCGCAGCACCGCGGCGGCGGCGGCGGCAGCCTCCACACCGGCGTCCACGTCCTCCGGCGCGGCCTGAAACACCACCGCGACGGGAGTGCCGTCAAACGGCAACCGAACCACCTGGCGGGCCGCGGTGGTTACCGGCTTGCCGGCGATGCGCATCGGATACTCGGTCATTCGTTTCGGATCGTATCACCGATTCGCGGACCCGCCACCCCTGCCGAGCGGACCGAAATCGAACTTCGTTTCGGTTACCCGGAGATTGCTGTCGACCACGCAGGAGAGCGCGAAGCGGTCCACGGGCGGATCGGCGAAGCGCAGGTCCATCAACGTGACGCGCATCGCGCCCTCCGGATTGCCGGCGGGGAGCACCCGCCAGTACGGCCATTGGACGAAACGCAGGAACGCCTGGTAATCGGGATGGCCCTGGGCCGTTTCGAGCGGAGGGGACGGTTCGGGATAGTAGAGCAGCACACCCGCGGTGGGATCGAAGTCGCGGGCCAGGTTCACTGGAAGAACACGCACGAAGTTGTCGCCCTCCACTACGCCGCGCCACGACAACGGGTTCACGGGGTCTGGAACGGCCAGCACGCGGCGTGGCGCGGCACCTTCGTACAACCGTGCTTGCAGAGTCTCGACGGCGCGCTGATGCAGCAGGTAGCGCGCGAAATCATAGCCGGCGAACAAGAGGAGCGCGAAGACCGCGGCGCCCGCGCCGGTGGACGCTTTCGCGCCGATCTCCCCGCTCACCAGCCGGGACAACACCGGGGCGGCAACGCCCATTAACAGAAACGCCCAGATCCAGAGATCGAAGACGTGCGTGACGTCCAGCCGGTGCCACGAACTCTGAAACGGCTCCAACAGGCGGATACCGTAAACGTTCGTCCAATCGAGAAGCCAGTGGCTGGCGACGCCGAGGGCGGCCACCAGGAACATCGGCAACGTGGGACGGCGGCGCGCCGCCAGCGCCACCAACAACACTGCCAAAACCGCCATCACGGGCGTGGCAGCGATGGAGTGCGTGATGCCCCGATGGTGCTGTAGGTATTGGATCGGTGTAAGCAGGCCACTAACGATGTCGATGTCGGGGATGTTCGCCGCCACCAGGAGAACGGGGGTGGCGAGCGGCGTCAGCTTGCGCAACCCGGCGCGGCTGAGGAGAACACCGGTAAGAGAGTGCGTAAGATTATCCATGCCCAGTTCCCAAGTTAGGTGATTTCACCCAGCTTCTGTGCGGTAGGGCGCAGGGGCTGGCGATTTTCGCCACACATACTGTGCTTTTTTCGAAGTTGCACGTTGGCAATCGTTTTGCAATGTCTGATAATGACCCTAGGCCGCCGGGAACTTCCTCCGAGCCGGCGGCTTATCCCAGGGCCGGATCCCTCCGAGTTCGGCCCTGTTTTTCTTCCCCGCCTACTGAACCGATTCCGCGGCGATCTGCGCTCCGGCCACAAGCTCCGTGTACGTTGCATACAAGCCCGCGCCGAAGCGATCCCAGGTGTATTGGCGTGCGAGTACCGCGTTGGCCTGGCCCGCCTTCGCGCACGCCTCGCGGTCCAACCAAAGGCGCTGTACGGCTTCGATCATCGCCCTCACGTCCGTGGGCTGGACGGCGCAGCCCTCGAACGGCAGGGGGATGGATGAAACCACCGCGCACCCACACGCCATGGCCTGCACCAGCGCGTAGCCGAACGTCTCGGCCTTCGACGGAAGCAGGCAGATGCGCGCGCGGCCGGCCAGGTTCGGCAGATCATCGGCACGATTGTTGGCGTAGGGAATGACGGTCACGTTGGAAGGCGCCTGCGAGCGGATCGCCCGGTCTTCCGGACCCCACCCGTACAGCCAGAATGGAATCTCCGGCAGCGCCCTCGCCACCTCCAGGACTTCGAAAACGCCCTTGCGGCGATCGAATTTGCCGTTGAAGAGCACTACGTCCTCTTTTTCGAGCGGGGTGAGGCGGCGCTGGTCGACGCCCGGGTACAGAACGCGCGGCCGCCGCGACCGGATGCCGAGGTCGCGCGCGCGGTCCAGCGAATAGTCGCTGACGTAGAACAGCGCATCATAATCCGCTTCCAACTGGTACCGTTCGAAACGCTCCCACAGGTAGCCCATAGGGAATGCCTTCATGTTTCGCCATTCCCTTCCGAAGAGCCCGACCACGAAGCACGAAACCGGCTTGCCCAAGCGCCGTCCGGCACGCAGGGCCGGGAGGCAGGCGTGATAGTTGAAGGTCTGAATCAGGTCCACCGAGGCTGCCTCGCGCTCGATCGCCTGGCTGGCGAAGTTGAGCCCGTATCGCGGAATCCGGAGGCGCTTGACGGGCACGCCCTCATACTCGGTCACATCCGAATAGCCGGTGGTCAGCACGCGCACATCGGCCCCTCGGCGCTGAATGGCCTTTGCCGCTTGCCAGACAAAGATCTCGCCGCCCCCACGCACCTCCGGCGGGAACAGTTCGTGCACGAAGAGGACCCGCACTAGACGCTTCCCCGGCGTGCGCACTGGATCAACACACTCAACAGGTGGATGCCCCCCCTGGCATGCAACCTTCTATCTTACGAGAACTGGACCGATTGGCTCATCTCCGGCAGGTCGAGAACGTACACCTGAGTGGTACCGGTACGGTCACTGGCAAAGGCAACGCGCCGTTCGTCGAACGAGAACGACGGATGCGGATGGGTCCACTGGGGGCCGTAGACCGTGTCCGTGCCGGCTTCCATCCAACTCAACGCCTTGCCCGTGAGTGCGGTGCTGCGGGCGCGGGCGAAGTCCTCGGGAAGCGCGTATCGCGAAGTGCGCCACTGCGAACCCTGATTCGAGGCCTCGCTCAGGCAGAGATGGTGGCGGCGCCCGGTGGCGGTTTCGATGAGGAACAGGCCCAGGTCGGGGTGGTTCGTGTCACACAGCACGAGGGTACCGGCGCGGTTCGGAGTGATGTGCCAGGCGTTGAATTCGGCGATCCGGGTCCGCTCGCGTGTCGCCCAGTTCATGCGCCAGAGAGCGTGGGGCCAAACGGTGTAGACCAAGTCGCCGGTCCGGCCGAGGAAGGTTTCGTGGACGATGAACTCGTCGTTGCCGTGCTGGTAGAGGCACTCCAGGCCGGAGCCGTCGCGGCGGACCCGGAACATGCGCGGAGCGGGGTCGGCCGCAAACTCGATCCATTCGGGCTCCAGCGGATGGAACTGCGGATGGATCACGGTGCGCTCGAAGGGAATGATGTGCCAGTCGCGGCCGCCCAGCCGGCCGGCGGCGAGCCCATGGCGGCCGTCCTTCTTCACCGCGGCCACCGCCCACTCTGCGTCCGCGCTGAGCGAGGGCTCGCCGAGCGAGGCGTCGCCGAGGTCTGCAATCAGGGCCTCCTCGAGCGATCGCAGGTGGATGGTCCAGAGTTGCCCGCCCCGCACAAAGAGCACCCGGACACCATCCGGGTGGATGGCCGGGGAGAACGGATGGATGGCGGGACCATCGGTCAGTTGGCAAATGGGGCCGTCCGGAAACCCGGTGACTTCGAAGAGTTGGGCAGTCCCCGTGCGGTACGAGGTGAACAACAACGAGCTGCCGTCCGGGGCAAACGGGCTTTGCAGAAAGTAAGTGGGATGGCTGATGGCTGGGTTCGAGGTCAGCCGATGAACGAGGGCTCCCGCAGCAGTGTCCCGGTGGGTGGAGTGCTCGGACGGGAAGAGGCTGCCCTTCACCGCGTGGCGCTCCTCATTGCACGTTTTTCCGGAAGATCAGGATGTGCTGCCAGGGGAGGCGATCGCTGATTGCCTTCTGCAGCTTGAACCCTTCCGCTTCCAGTTCCCTCTTCGCCTCGGTGACGGTCATCTTGTGCTCTTCGCGAATCGGAATCCAACTGTCTTCCTTGCGGAACTCGATGAGCACCAGGCGGCCGTCCGCTTTCAACGCCTGCCGGATCAGCGCGAGCATGAGCTGCGGCTGGTCGAACTCGTGATACACGTCCACAAGCAGCGCCAGGTCGATCGATCCGTCGGGCAGCCCGGTGCCGCCACGCGGCGAAAGGACCGCTTCGTAGTTCGCCAGACCGGCCGCGTTCATGCGCTTCTTCAGACGCGCCAGCATCCCGGGCTGAATCTCCGTGGCGTACACCTTGCCCTCAGGACCGGCCAGCCGCGCCAGCTTTTCCGTGTAATATCCGACGCCCGCGCCGATGTCGGCGAGCACCATGCCCGGCTTGATGTCGAGGAGCTTAACCGCCAGGTCCGGGTTCTCTTCGCGCACGCGCTCCGGCCGCTCCAGCCAGTCCGCTCCCCCCATTCCCATTACGGGGGCGATCGCCCGCCCGGTCACCGGATGAGTGCCTTGCGCGAAAGCGGCGGCAGCGGAGAGAATAGCGGCCATCAAGCGGTGGTTCATCGGCTATATTTCTAAAGAGTACCAACCACTCCAATGAAGACGCATTTTTTGTGCGGTGGGCTGATCGCCCTTCTGACGATCGGCACGCTCGGCTGCTCGCGGCCGGGCGCTGCGGCCGGCGCGGCGGCGATGGGCGAGACGGTGAGCGTGGGCGGCATCGCGTATGTCGTTGTCGATAACCAGTGGCGTTCGGATCTGGCCGGCGCCTCCGGACCGCGCGTTCCGAAGAACCGGTTTCTGCTGGTTCGGATCTCGGCGTCGAACGGCGCCGGCAAGGCCGTCACTCTGCCGCTCCTGCACCTGATCGACGCCAAGGGCGGAACGCATCTGGAGGACCAGAACGGCGACGGCGTCGACGGATGGCTGGGCGTCCTGCGGACCATGGAGCCCGGCCGAAGCCTGGAGGGCGCCATCGTCTTCGACGTGCCGCCGGGCGAGTACAAGCTGGAGTTGGTGGACGACGGCGAACTGGAGAATCAGAAGACGCGCGCCGTCACCATCCCGTACCGCATCGACGAGCCGGTGAAGGCGCCCGTGCCGGGCATGCCTCAATAGGTGTAGAACGGAAGTGGAGGCTACGTTCGTGCGCTTCCTGCTTCCGCTGCTATGCGCGGCCGCCCTGCAGGCCCAATCGCAGGCTCCTTCCCGGCCGAAGGCTTTCTCCATCCTTCGAGCCACGCTCCACCAGTTCGAGGACGGCCAGGTTATGCCGCCCGGGTTCGTTTGGACTCCGGGCGCAACCGTGCAGTTGAACTTTTTCGCCGCGGGGTTCAAGACCTCGCCGAAGGACGAGGTCAAGGTATCGTACCGCGTGGACGCGTTCGACCCGCAAGGAGTCCCTTTGATGCCCGCCATCACGGGCACAGTGGAGGTGGAACTCGCCGAGGAAGACCGGAAGTCCGATTGGGTCCCGAAGATGCATGCCGCCGTGCCCCTGCCTCCGCTGGCGGAGACCGGAAGCTACAAGATCGTGATGCAGGCCAAGGACGAGATCGCCCAGGTGGAGGCGCGGTACGAGACGCCGTTTCCCGTTCGCGGGCGGAACGTGGAAGCAAGCCCCACCCTGGTGATGCGGAACTTCCGCTACGTTCGTGACGAATTCGATCGCACGCCGATGTCTGAACCGGTGTTTAAGGCGGGCGACGCGGTGTGGGCTCGCTTTGAGATTACGGGCTACAAACTCGGACCGGCGAACCGGGTGGATGTGGAGTACGGCCTGGCGGTGATCGGGCCCGACGGCAAGGTCCTCTACACGGAGCCCAAGGCGGCGACGGACCGGGACGAGTCCTTTTATCCGAAGAAATATGTGCTGGGAGTTCTCAACGTAACTACCCGGCCCGGGACCACCGCGGGTGAGTACGCTTTGCTCGTGACCGTGAGAGACAACATCGGCGGACAAACCTACGAAGAGAAGCGCCCCTTCCGGCTGGAGTGACGCCGGCTATTCTTCCTTGCCGCGCACAATGGTGGCCGCGCGGAGTTTGTCCAATTCCCGGCGCGCGATGACCGCCCAACTGCTGGTTGGATCGAGCTTCAGATAGACGCGCCAGTGGCGCACCGCCCGCAACGTCTGGCCGCTCATCTGGTAGAGCAGAGCGATGTTGTAGTGGGCGTCGGCATACTGCGGGTTCAACTCCAGCGCGGAAACGTAGTGAGACAGGGCGCGGCGCCGGTCTCCTTTCTCGTCGTAGAGATTGCCGAGGTTGAAGTGGGCCAGCGGGTAGTTGGGATCCACGGCGAGCGCCTTCTTGTAGCACGCCTCGGCTTCCTTGAACTCGCGGGAGTTGAAATGCACGGTGCCCAGGTTCACCAGGGCGCCGGCGGAATGGGGATCGTTTTCGATGGCCTGGTTGTACGCGGCCACCACTTCCTCCTGCGACGCGCCGGACTGCTCCAGGTCCAGACCGCGCTGGAACCAGCGCTCCGCCTCGTGCTTGCGCCGGCGTTCGCTGGCGGGCTGCGCTTTGGGGAAACTCAGGAGGCGCTTCAACTCCGCGGAGTCGAAGTCGAAGAGCAACTGCCCGGTGATGGGCTCCATCTTGCGCCCGGCAACCTGTACGCCGATCCGCTTGCCGTCCGCAAAGACGCGCAAGTCGGTGAGCGGGTTGACAACCTCGCCCATCTTGGTGCGAACAGCGGCGATGGCCTGGCGGATGCGCGACCGCGGGACCTTGCTGCGCCAGAGCGACGACAACGCACGGAGCGCCACCAGATCCTTGAATGCGAAGGTCTCGGCGGAATCGATCAGGCCATGCCGTTCCCAGGTCCGCAACTGCCGCTCCGAGACATCGAGCGCGCGGCGGACCTCGTCCCGGCTAAAGGACTGCTTGGGCGGACTCGTCGCCACGGCGCGATTTTAGCATGGTGGGCCGGGCCCGATTGACTTGCTTCCGCCGCCGTTTCATACTGGAGGAGATTGCAACTCAGTAGCAACAAGGGCGGCCGTTCGCTGGCGGAGCTGGCGGAGGGCGAAGGCGCGGTGATGGACGCCCTCGACCTGCCCGAGGACATTGCCCGGCGCCTGATGGAGCTTGGGTTCGTGCCCGGCGCGCACGTCACGGCGGCGCAGGCGGCGCCGGGTGGGGATCCGCGAGTGTATCGCGTGGACGGCTCTGAGGTGGCCTTGCGGCGCGAAACGGCCCGGCATCTCTTCCTGCAAAGCAGCCCGCAATGAGCGAATGCCACGGCCCTTCGGGCTCAGCGACGATCTCGGTTCCGGCGCACGGGGCCGCGCGGCGCCGCTCCCGCACCGTGGCGATCGTTGGCCCGCCGAACGCCGGCAAGTCGACGCTCTTCAACCGCCTCACCGGCCTTCGCCAGAAGGTCGCAAATTTCCCGGGCGTTACCGTGGAGCAGCACCTGGGAACCGTGCGGCTCGACGGGCGCAGGGAAGTCAACCTGATCGACCTGCCCGGCGTCTACAGCCTTTCGCCGCGCTCCGACGACGAGCGGGTCACTCACGACGTGCTGCTCGGGAACATGCCGGGCGTGCCCCGGCCCGACGCCGTGCTCCTGATCCTCGACGCCACGAACCTGGGACGCCACCTGGTGCTTGCGGCGCCCATTCTGAGCCTCGGCCTGCCGACCTTGGTCCTGCTCAATATGGCCGACGACCTGGAACGCCGCGGCGGCGAAGTGGACACCGAGGCCCTGGCCCGGCAACTGGGAACGCCGGTGGAACTCATCAGCGCCGCGCGCGGCGAGGGAATCGAAACGGTAACTGAGTTTCTTTCCGGGCAGGTGGCGCTGCCCGCGCCGGTGGAACTGCCGATTCTCCAGGACGTGCCGAAATGCCGGCAGTGGGCGCAGAAGGTCGGGCGTCAGGCAGGATACCAATCGCCCGCGCCGCCGCTGTGGAGCCGCCGCCTGGACGCTGTCTTCCTGCATCCGTGGGTGGGGCCGCTGGCCTTCCTGATGGTGGTGGTGGGCGTCTTCCAGACGATCTTCAGCTATGCCACACCGGCCATGGACGCCGTGGAGGCCGCGATCACGGCCAGCGGGCAATGGCTGGGCGCACAGTTGCCGGAAGGCATGCTGCGCTCCTTGCTGATCGACGGTGTCTGGAGCGGAGTAGGCTCGGTACTGGTGTTCCTTCCCCAGATCCTGCTGCTGTTTCTCTTCATCGGTGTGCTCGAAGACTCCGGCTACCTGGCGCGCGCGGCGCTCATCGCGGACCGCACCATGGCGCGCGTGGGTCTGCAGGGCAAGAGTTTCATCCCGTTGCTCAGCGCGTACGCCTGCGCGGTGCCGGCGATCATGGCCACGCGCACCATTGAGAACAAGCGCGACCGCATGGCGACGATTCTGATCGCGCCCTTCATGACCTGCTCGGCGCGCCTGCCCGTATACACGCTGATCATCGCCGCGTTCCTGCCGGACCGGCCGGTCCTCGGGCCGCTGTTGGGCCTGCGCGCAGCGGCCATGCTGGGCCTGTACGTTCTGGGTTTCGCGGCCGCGGTGATCACCGCGCGCATTCTGAAATCGTCGATTCTCCAGAGCGAGCGCTCGCCGTTCGTCCTGGAGATGCCGCCCTACCGCTGGCCCACGCTGCAATCGCTCGGGCTGAGGCTGCTGGACCGCTCGAAGGTCTTTCTGCGCCGGGCGGGGACGGTCATCCTCGGCGTCGCCGTGCTGCTCTGGGTCCTGGCCAGCCTGCCGCTCGACAACGGCAAAGTGCCGCCCATCGAGCAAAGCCTGGCGGGCACCATCGGCCGGACGATTGAGCCGGTCATCCAGCCACTCGGTTTCAACTGGAAGATCGGCATCGGGCTGATCACCTCGCTCGCGGCGCGTGAAGTCATCGTGGGCACGCTGGGTACGATCTACGGAATCGAGGGCGACGCGGAAAGCACCGGTTTGCAGGCGGCCCTGAAGAAAGACCTCTCCCTGGGCGGCGCCATTGCGCTGCTGATCTTCTTCGCGTTCGCCATGCAGTGTATGTCCACTCTGGCCGTGGTGCGCCGCGAAACCGGCGGCTGGAAGTGGCCTGCGCTGCAATTCACCTACATGAGCGTCATGGCTTACGTTTGCGCTTTCGCCGCCTTCCACATCACCGGCTGGCTCGCGTAGCATAGTAGTTCGGTCCCCTGAATCCCATGCACAACGTCGTTATCATCGGCTCCGGCTGCGCCGGCAACACCGCGGCCATCTATACCGCGCGAGCCAATCTCAAGCCGCTCGTGATCGGCGGGCACGAGCCCGGAGGCCAACTCTCCATCACCACGCTGGTGGAAAACTTCCCCGGCTTCCCGGAGGGTGTGAACGGACCCGACCTGGTGGAGAACATGAAGAAGCAGGCCCAGGTCTTCGGCGCCCAGTATATGAGCGGCTCGGTGCTGGAGGCGGATCTGTCCCGGCGCCCGTTCCGGCTGAATGTGGAAGGCGAATGGATGGAAACGCGGACGCTGATCGTCGCCTCCGGCGCCTCAGCACGCTGGCTGGGACTGGAGAGCGAGCAGAAGCTGATCGGGCATGGAGTGAGTTCCTGCGCCACTTGCGACGGGTTCTTCTACCGGGGCAAGAAGATCATGGTGATCGGCGGCGGCGACTCCGCGATGGAGGAAGCCAACTTCCTCACACGCTTCGGCAGCGAGGTGGCGCTGGTGCACCGGCGCGAACAGTTCCGCGCGTCAAAAATCATGCTCGAACGCGCGAAGGCGAACCCGAAGATCGTGTTCGTCATGAACACCGTCGTGGAGGAGATCTTCGACCTCGAGAAGGGCTACGTCACCGGCGCGCGACTGCGCAACGTGAAGACGGGTGAAGTGACGGATCGCGAGGTGGACGGCTTCTTCGTCGCAATCGGGCACATTCCGAACACCAAGCCGTTCGTGGGGCAAATCGACCTCGACGAGGACGGCTACATCCTGTCGCACGGCGGCGCGCGCACGAACATCCCCGGGGTTTTTCACGCGGGCGATGTGCAGGACCGCGTGTACCGGCAGGCGATCACCGCCTCCGGCGCGGGCTGCATGGCGGCGATCGAAGCGGAGCGCTTTCTGGAGGCGCAGGGGCACTAGCCGTCGAGAGCTAACGCCGCTGCCGGTCCAACCGGGCCCGGGTTGCCTCCAGGCGGCCGGGCTCGTGGCAGGACTGACACACCAACGTCGTGCGGGACGCCACTTCGGGCTGCTCTTTCCAACGCTTCGCGCGCGCTTCATAGGGCGTGCCTGCCAGGAGCGTGAGCATCTTGTCGAGGTAGAGGCCGGCTTCGGACGCGCGGCCGGTGCGCTGAGCCGCGACAGTCAGTCCGGCCAGCAGTTCGCCCTTGATGTGCACCGGCAGCTTCTCCACTCCCGGACCCTGCTTCGCCCACATCGCGTTGTACATCGCCCACGCCTCCTCATAAAGAGGAGAACGCTGCGCGGCGTCTGGAAGGCGATCGCCGAATAGCAAGCGGGAAGCGCCGCCGACGGCTGCCACACCGATACTGTCCGGACCGAGGCGGCCGGCTTCGGCGTATGTGGCGAGCGCGCTCTGATAGCGCTTCTGGAACTCACGGGCGTCCTTGGCTTCATGAGCGCGGACGGCTCGGTAGAGCTCGGTCGCGGCCCGCCAGGCCAGCAGATCCGCCCGATCGTCGGGGCGCGTGGCCAAGAGATCCGCGAGGGTCTTCTCGCCGCGCTCCAGCCGCTCCATGTCGTTCACCATGTAACCGGCGAAGAGATCCTCGCGGACCAGGGTGTGGATCGAGAGGCGCGGGTCGGACTTCGCATCCTGCGCAACCAGCGGCGACAGGGCCGCGGCAAGGGTCAACCAACGAAGGGCAAACATGGGTCTCGGGCTAGTATAGGGCCTTGGCCGGGCACCGGTCCAACTCGCTTCAGGGCGCGCTTCAGGGCTCTACGGCCAGCGTGCTCTTTGCCGGCACGGCGCGAAACGGCAGTGGGAAGCTGCGGCCGTTGTAGTAGGCCTCCCACTGGTCCTTGTAGTGCGAAGACAGCGGATGGCCGCTTTCCCCGATGGTCAGGTTCATCAGCGAGCGGTCCCAATCGCTCAGGTCGGCGACGAAGCGCATCGAGGGGCCGAGGCGGCGCGTGGTCTGCTTGACGGTGGTGGATGCGCCGCTCATCGGCACGCGTCCGATGGTGTAGCGGCGGCCGATCCAGGGCAAGCGGCTCACGACGGGGTGCGAAAGGTCGGCCTGGTTGGCAAAGCCCCAATCCCACTTGTCGGGATTCGCACCTTGAATCCGCCGCGCTTCGTCGGCGGCGTCGGCGAAGGCGCCGGTGAGCATGCGGTCCCAATCGTCGAACCAACCGGCGGGCCGTTCGCGAAGCAGGCGCTCCACGACAGGCGCGGCCATCGGGTAGTCGTAGGTCTGGCCTTTGCCGGGCGAAGCGCTTTCGGCCACCGCCTTGCGGATGTGCTGAAACGCGAGCGTCGCCAGAAACGGCGCGGGGGTGCCTTTCTCCATCTGGCCGTTCCAGGAACGAAGAATCTCGAGCGCCCGCCCGCCGTCGCCCGGCTTGTGGGCGGCCACGATCCGGCCGGCCAGGAAATGAAGGAAGGGCGAGTAGACGTCCTTCTGGATCACGAGCATGTCTTCGGGCTTCCATTTGCCGCCCGCGGAGAGCAGGTCGCGGATCTGCCGGAACCGGTATGGCGCAGCGAAGTTGCCGGCCACGGCGTGCTTGTACTCCGCAGGGAAGGGGTTTTGGTTCGCCGTGACGATCAAGCCCGAGGGCGGATTGTAGACGCTCGGCAGATCGTCGAAGGGAATTCGGCCCTCCCATTCGGTCTCGCCGCTCGCGCCGTCGAGTGGCAGTTCGCCGGCGAAACCCATGCGATCGGGCAGCAATCCGGCGGCCTGGTATCCGATATTGCCCTGCGTGTCGGCGTAAACGAAGTTCTGGGCGGGTCCGGGAAAACGCCTGAGCGCCTCGCGAAACTCCGTCCAGTTCGTCGCCTGGTTCAGGCGCGGGATCGGATACTCAAAACCGTCCGGGGCGTGCGCGATCCATCGCAGCGCCAGGTGACGGCCGCCTTCCGTGAGCACGACCGGGCCATGGCGAGTGACCCAGACCGGCGCCTCCACAGGCTTGCCGCCGCGCACCGCGATGAACTCCCGCTCCAGGCGCGCCTGCTCCACCTGCCCGCGAAACAGGTAGCGGCCGGTGGCGGGATCGAACTGCTCGATGTAGAGATCCTGCACGTCGAACTGCAGGTTCGTGACACCCCACGCGATGTGCTCGTTGTGGCCGACGATCACGAAGGGCAGGCCCGGGAGGGCCGCGCCGGCGACGTTCAGGCCGGGCGCCTCCAGGTGCACCATGTGCCACGTCGATGGGAAAGAGAACTCCAGATGCGGATCGTTCGCCAGCAGCGGCTTGCCGGAGGCCGTGCGCCGGCCCGCCACAACCCACGCGTTCGACCCCGGCTGCACATCGCCGCCCATGCGCGCCGGGAACAGCTCGCGGACCTTTCGCATGTCTCCGCCGCGCAGCAGGCGCACCCGCTGGACTTCATCGCGCCAGCTTGTGGTGAGGGTGCGGTACATGTGCAGCGCGGCGAGCAGAGAGTCGACGACGGTCCAGGGGCGGGGCTCGTACTGCAGCAGGGAAAACTCAAGGGGCAGCTTGCCGCGATGCGATTCGATGTAGGAATTCACGCCCGCGGCGTAGAGGGCCAGCCACTTGCGATCCCCGGCGGGCATGGTCCGGAGCTGGTCCTGGGCGGTGCGGCGGAGCAGCAGGCGGCGCGTTTCGGTATCCGCTTCGACAAAGCCGTCGCCGAGCACTTCGCTCAGTTCGCCCGCGGCCAGGCGGCGCAACGCATCCATCTGCCAGAGGCGGTCCTGGGCGGTGACATAGCCGTGGAGAAAGGCGGCGTCCTCCAGGGAGGCCGCGCGCACGTGCGGCACGCCGCGCTCGTCGCGGACCACGGTGGCCTTCTGCGCGACGGGCAGCCGCACGACACCCGAAGTTTGCGGCAGCGGACGCCAGGCGAACCACCACGCCGCGCCCAGCGCCGCCAGCGCAATCACGGCGTTCACCGCCCGAAGGGCCCATCTCAGCAGCATGAAGAATCAGTGTAGCGTGGAGATAGCGACTCCCCTATGGATGGCTACTTCGCCTATCGCCTGCTCCTGCTGTTGCTGATCATCGCCGTGAATGCTTTCTTTGCAGGCGCCGAGGTGGCGTTGGTCTCGGTGCGCCAGTCGCGGCTGCGCGAGATGGCGGCCGAGGGACAGGTGGGCGCGCAAGCGGCGATGAGTCTGCTGGCCAACCCGGAGCGGCTGCTCTCGGTGGTGCAGGTGGGCGTCACG
>DALYJJ010000141.1:0-14732 GCA_031969915.1 Bryobacteraceae bacterium
CACGTGATCGCCGCGCGCGATGATCTCGCCGATCGCTTGTCCGTCCTTCGGCACGTCGTTCATCTGCAGGTCGACTACGCGGAGCTCGACGCCGGGCGCGGCCCAGCCCGCCATTGCCTTGCGGCGATACTCATCGGTGGTGTCCGCGACGGCGACTCCCGGTTTCGGCAGCGCCGTGGTCAGTACGGGACAGGTTTCCGTCAGGCCGTAGCCCGCGAAGCACTGGCACTTCAGCGCCTGTTCGACGCGCTGGATCAGTTCGGGCGAGGACGCCGCGCCGCCGATCATGACGTTCCGAAGGCTGGCGATGTCGTACTCGCCGATCGAAGGAAAATTGATCAGCGCGTTGGCCATGGTGGGGACCAGACACATGTCGGTCGCCCTGTGCTCCTGAATCAACGAGAGGACGAAGGCGGGCTCGAAGCGGCGCACCATGATCTGCTTGATGCCCATCATGACGTCGAGTTGCGGACGGCCCCAGCCGTTGGCGTGGAACAGCGGAATGGTATGCAGGTCGATCATGCTCGAAGGGTCCCGCAAAGCGAGGCCGACGTTGATCGCGTGCAGATAGAGCGTGCGGTGGGTGAGCGCGACACCCTTTGGAACACCGGTGGAGCCGCTGGTGTAGAACAACTCGGCGATGGCGCCCTCATCCACCTTCATGATGTCGGCGCGCTCGGGCACGCCTTGCGCGAGGAGTTCCTCGTACGCCAGGTCGGCGAGCGGCGAGGAGTCGTCGAGCGTGACGTACCGGGCGATCGCGGGACAGGCGGGCTTCAGCTTCTCAACCAGCGGCGCGAAGTCGTTTTCGAACATCAGCACCTTCGCGCCCGAGTGATTGAGAATGCCCACCAGTTCCTGCGGCGCCAGGCGCACGTTCAGTGGCATGACCACGCCGCCGGCCTGCACCACGCCGTAGTAGCCTTCCAGCAATTGATGGTTGTTGAAGCTGAGATAGGCGACGCGGTCGCCGTTGGCGACGCCGATCTTCGCGAGCGCCGAAGCAAGGCGCTGCACGCGCTCGCCGAACTCGGCGTAGCGGAACTGGCGGTTGCCGGAAACGACGCCGACCTTGCCGCCGAACAAATCCATGGCGCGATGGAGAAAACGAATGGGTGTGAGCGGTACGAACATGAGCCTCCCGACGAGTCCGCCGCTATTCTCTCACGTCACCAGGCACGAGCGACGCGGTAGCCATACGGGTCGGCGCCGGCTTCAATCACGCCGTCGGGAATGACGCGCACCAGCACCGGCGCGGCCCCGCTATTCCATCGCGAACGGCGGCCCACCTTGTGGCCGCGCGCGCTCAGGGCGGGAGCGAGTGCGGCGTGGATGCGTTCATCCAACAACAGGTCGCCGGGATTCATCGCGTGGTTGTCGAAGCTCGAGACCAGGTGGCGCGTCTGGAAGCGCGGCGCTTCGGCCGCCTTTTGGGCGTCCATTCCGAAGAGCGTCACGTTGAACAGAAGTTGCAGCAGCGCCTGATCCTGGTTGTCGCCGCCGGGCGTGGTGAGCGAGGCGAAGGGCTTGCCGTCGCGGGTGACGAGGGTCGGACTCAGCGTGACGCGGGGGCGCTTGCCGCCCGCCAGTTCGTTCGGGTGACCCTCGACGAGCAGAAAGCTCTGCGCGCGCTGCGTGAGCGGGATGCCCGTTCCTTCGACGATCACCGAGGGAAGCCAGGCGCCGGAGGGTGTGGCGGAGAAGATCATCCCGTCCTTGTCGATCGCGCTCACGCACGTGGTGTCGCGCGCCATCAGCGCGTCGTCGATCGGGAGGCGCACCATCTCCACCTGCGCCGGATGGCGCCGCGGCTTGCCCCCTGCATTCCCCGGGCGGAACTCCATCGAAGCGTCTTCGCCGATCCCCTTTCGCCGTTGCGCGGCGTAGTCGCGGGAGAGCAGGCGATCCGCGGGAATCTCAACGAAGTTTGGGTCGCCGTAGTAGGTGTCGCGATCGGCGTAGGCAAGCTTCAGCGTTTCCGTGAGAGTGTGCACGTACTCCACCGAGTTGTGGCCCATCGCCTCCAGGTCCACTCCTTCGAGCATGTTCAGCGTTTGGATCATGGCCGGCCCTTGCGACCAGAAGCCGGGCTTGTGAACGGTGTAGCCGCGGTACGTGGTTGAGACCGCGGGCTCGGGCTTCAAACGGAAGGCGGCGAGGTCTTCATAGCGGATGAGGCCTTCGTGCTCGCGGCTGAAGGCGTCGATCTTGCGCGCGATTTCGCCGCGATAGAAGAAGTCGCGGACCGCGTCGATACCCTTCTCGCGCGAAGCGCCCGTTTTGAGCGCCTGCTGCTCGGCCGCGGCCATCGCGCGGAGCGTGCGAGCCAGGTCCGGCTGGCGGAAGTTCGCGCCGGGCATGGGTGCAAAGTCCTCGGGCAGGAAGACCGCCTTCGACGAAGGCCAGAGGTCGAACCAGCGACGCGAGCGTAGAATGCTTCCTGCGCGCGTTTCATCGAGCGCCATCCCGTCGCAGAGTTCGGCGGCGTGAGCGATCACTTCGGTGAACGACTTGGAACCATACTCGCGCAAAGCGACCAGTCCCGCCTCCACCATGCCGGGCACCAGCACGGGCATCATGCCCGCGGCGGGCACCATGCCTTCCAGGCCGTTGCGCTCCATGATGAGCACTTCGCCGGCGCGCATCTTGCGCTTGCGGAAGAAGTCCGAGGAGGCGAGCTTGGGCATTGTGCCGACGCCCGCCAGCGCGACGACCTTGCCGTCCCTGGTGCGAATGAGAATCGGCGCCTCGCCCCCGAAGCCGAAGTGCGAGAACTCCACCACGGAGGCGGCGAACATCGTGGCGACGCCGGCGTCCACGGCGTTGCCGCCCGCCGCGAAGACGCGCATCCCGGCCTCAGCGGCGTAATCGGTGCCCGCCCCCACCGCGCCTCGCATACCGCGCACCGCCTGCCGCGCGGCGGGCCGCTCCGTCTCCTTGCGCTGGCCGAAACACACCAGCAATGTCACAAGCGCCAGCGGAATGAAGCGAAACCGCATCCATCTATAATAGACGCACGGGATGCAGGACCAAGATCACAAAGCGGCCGAGAGCTGTCCGATCCAGGCGAACGACGAGCCCATGTTGTATTGCCCGGTGTGCAGCAAGCGGCTGAGCGAGTTGAAGTGCAAGCTCTACTGCGAGCGGTGCGGCTACTACATGAGCTGTTCGGATTACTACTGAGATGAGCGAACTGAGCGAGTTGCTGGAGCGTTTCCGACGGGGCGCGGAGTTGGTGGCGGTGGTCACCACCGGCGCCGCCGGCCCGGAGCTCGACTTTCGTCCGTCTCCTGAGAAATGGTCGATTCGCCAGGTGGTTGGCCACCTTGCCGATTCTGAGATGGTGGGCGCCTACCGGCTGCGCTCCGTGTTGGCGGAGGACAATCCCACGCTGCACTGGTACGACGAGAAGGCATGGGCGGAGCGGCTCGACTATCAGCGGCGCAAGTATTCGCAGGCGCTCGAAACGTTCCGGCGGACGCGGGCCGAGAACTACGACCTGATCCGGGAACTGCCCGACGAGGCGTGGTCTCGGCCGGCGACGCACAGCCGGAACGGACCGATGACGCTGCTAGGCGTGTTGCGGATGTACGCCGAGCACGCCGAAGGACACGCCCGGCAGATTCGCGAATTGCGCGACGCGTTCAAGCTGTCGAAGAAGTAACAAACGCGAACGTTCGGTCCCGAGCCGTGGTCTAAGCGGGCATGAGAAATCGCGCTCCCCTGTACACTGCGCTGTCCTGCATGGCGCTCTCCGCCCTTGCTTTCGCGGCCGAAAAGCCAAACTTCAGCGGGCTCTGGAAATTCAATCCCGAGCGAACCGACTCCGGCGTGCTTCCCAAGCCGAAAGTCAAGATCACAGTGAAGGTGGAGCATCAGGAGCCGGTATTCAATTTGCTCCTGACCATCTGGCGCGAAGACCAGGAGGTACGGCAGGAGTTCAAGGCCAGGACCGACGGCAAGATCTACCACGACACCTACGGGCCGCAGACATGCTCGCTGGTGTGGGAGGGTGAAGGCATTCGCATGAAGCTTTTCGATGGGCAGGGCAACCTGATTGGCTCCAACCTGGTCAGGCTCGATCCTACGGGGAAGACACTCATTCGCGAGGGTGTGGGAAAGTCATCGGCGGGCGAGGTGAAGATCCGGGAGGTGTGGGAAAAACAATAGTGTGACCCCGCTCTCCCTCTTCGACGACGCGCCGGGCGGCTTCGACCGGCGCGCTCTCGGACAACGGCTCCGCGAGCTTGCGGCTCGCGGCGTGTGGTTCGGAACGAGTTCCTGGAAGTACGAAGGCTGGCTCGAGCAGATCTACACGCGCGAACGCTACCAGACGCGAGGGCGCTTTTCGAAGAAGCTGTTCGAAGAGAGCTGCCTGGCCGAGTACAGCGAAACGTTCCCGATCGTATGCGGGGATTTCTCGTTCTACCAGTTCCCGTCGGAAGCGTACTGGCGCCGCGTGTTCACCGGTGCGCCCGGGGCGTTGCAGTTCGCCTTCAAGGTGCCGGAAGAAGTCACCGTGAAGCGATGGCCCACGCATCCGCGGTACGGTCCTCGCGGCGGGCAGGCGAACGATTCGTTTCTCAACGCGCGGATCTTCGACGGAGGCTTTGCGCGTCCGTTGCTGCCGTACCGCGCGCAGGTGGCCGTGCTGATTTTTGAGTTCGGCGCGTTTCCGAAGGGTTCCTACGACACGGCCGGCGATTTTCTGCGCGAGCTGGATCCGTTCCTGGGCGGCCTGCCGCGGGGGTTTCGCTACGCGATCGAGATCCGCAACCCGGAGTTCCTTGCGCCCGAGTACTTCGCTTGCCTGCGCAGTCACAATGTCGCCCACGTGTTTAACGCCTGGACGCGCATGCCCGAATTGCCGGCCCAGGCGGCGATCGAGGCGGCCTACACCGCGGACTTCACCGTGGCGCGCGCGCTGCTCTCGCGCGGGCGCATGTACGAAGAGGCGGTGGAGCGCTTCTCGCCCTATCAATCCGTGCAAGAGGAAAATCCCGGCGCGCGGGAGGGGCTGCGCGTGCTTACGCGCCGCGCGTTGCGTGAGAGCCAGCCGGCGTTTCTCTTCGTTAACAACCGGCTGGAGGGGAATGCGCCGATGACCATCGAAGGCGTCATCGCCGAGGTGTGAACGGGAACTCCGCCATGTCTGAAGCCAGCGGCGCGCGATAGACCTCCTCGCCGAGTTCCGTGCGAAAGACCGCTTCGGCGGCGTGCAGTGCCTGGCGCCGGAACGCGAGTTTCGCCTCGAATTCCGGGGAGTAACCGGTCTGCATGAATTCGAGCATCAGGGAATCGTCACGCCCGTAGAGTTTGTCGCCCAGCAAGGGAAGGCCGAGCCAGGCGGCGTGAACGCGAATCTGATGACGCCGTCCGGTAAGCGGATGCACCTCGGCCAATGTATAGCCGCCTTCGGTGCGCAGCGGAACGAATTCGGTGACCGCCGCCCGTCCTCCTTCCGTCACCACGGCTTGCCGCTGGAAGAAGGCGGCTCCGGCCGCCGGGCCCACCGGTTGGTCCACCGTCACCGCGCGATCGAGCGTGCCGTCCAGAATCGCCAGGTACGTTTTTCGGACGCGGCCGCGAAACATCGCCCGCTGCAGCCGCGAGCCGGCGTCGTGCGAGTACGCCAGAAGCATCAGCCCGCTGGTCTCGCGGTCCAGGCGCATGGGCATGTGCAAACGCTCAACGCCGAGATACTCCTTGCACGCGCCCACCAGACTCGACCACGGCCCGTGCCGCGAAGGGTGGCAGACCACGGACGGCGGCTTGTTCACCACCAGCACGTCGCCGCGGCGCTCCATGATCCAGCCTTCCAGTTCCTGCGGTGTGATTTGCCAGCCCCACTCGGTCGCGGGCATTCCGCTACGGCTTCGGCACGCGGACGATGCGGAAGCCGTACTCTTCGTAGGGCTCCTTCGGATCGCTGCCCGCGCGGAACGTCGACCGCAGAATCATTGCCTGCGTGTTCCATGAGCCGCCGCGCACCGCGCGCGCTGTGCCTGTCTTCGGTCCGGTGGGATCCACGCGTGGCGATTGCGCGTAGTAATCCTCCGCGTAGTAATCCGAGGTCCACTCCCACACGTTGCCCAGCATGTCGAACAGGCCCCACGCGTTCGGTTCCTTCTGGCCGGCGTCAATCGGCCCCAAAGCCCGGCTGTTCTGATACCAGGCGACGCGGTCCGGGTCGCGCACCATGTTGTCCGCCGCACCGGCCCGCGCGGCGTACTCCCACTCGGCCTCCGTCGGCAGGCGGTAGTGGAAGCCGTCGTGGCGCGCGTTCAGTTTGGCCAGGTACGCCACCGCCTGCTGATAGCTGACCCCGGCCTGGGGCAGCTTCGCTTCCGCGGCTTTCGGCGTCCCGCCCATCACTGCGTGCCACTGCGCGCGGGTCACTTCCGTGGCGCCCAAATAGAAGGGTTTCGAGAGACGCACCAGATGACGGGGCTTCTCATTGTCGTAATCGCGAGGGTCGTCGGAGCCCATCATGAACTGGCCGGCTTCGATCTTCGCGAATTCGAACGCAACACCGTTCACGGTGAGCAGAAGAGGATCGGGCGAGGCCGTGGCGGGTTTGGCCTCGCTCGCCGGCGGCGGCGCTGGTTCGGTCTTGACCGCCGCGGGCGCGGGCGCGGAGTTCGCGACCGGTTGGGCGGCGGGCTTGGGCCGGCTGGCGACGAAGTACACGCCGGCGGCGACGACGGCCACCGCGGCGAAACCCGCGAAGACCGGTATCGCCTTCGAGGTGCGGGCCGCCGGCACGGCGCTTCCGGCGAACGCGCTGGCGAACTCCGAACAGGAGGAAAAGCGCGCGGCGGGGTCGCGGCTGAGCGCGCGCATGATGGCCGCGGCGGCGCCGGCGGGCAGGTCGGGATTCAGCGTCTGCGGCGGCGGTGGATCCTCGTGGAGCATCTTGTAGGAGAGCGCGATCCACGATTCCGCTTCGAACGGCATGCGTCCGGTGGCGAGCTGATAGGCGACCACGCCGAGCGAGAACTGATCGGAAGCCCCGGTGATCTGATCGCCGCGGATCTGTTCCGGCGCCATGTAGCCCAGCGTGCCCACCGTGCGCCCGGGGCCCGTCATCGTGGCCTGCGTCGCGCCGTCCAGCGTCAGGCGGGCGATGCCGAAGTCCACCAGGCGCGCTTCTTCGTTCTCGTTGAGCAGGATATTGGCGGGCTTGATGTCGCGGTGGATGATCCCGTTCTGATGCGCGAAGTCCAGCGCCGCGGCGGCCTGGGCGGCGATGCGCAAAGCGAAGTCGAAGGGCGCGGGCGTCTTCTCCGCGGTCACCGATTCGAGGCTCCGGCCTTTCACCAGTTCCATTACGATGTAGGACGTCTGGCCGTCGCGCAGGATATCGTAGACGCCGGCGATGTGCGGATGCGCCAGGCGCGCCACGGCGCGGGCCTCCCGGGTGAACCGCTCGATCGCGGCTTCCTGTTCTGCGGCGGGCACACCTTCGGCGGCGTGCATGGATTTGATGGCGACGTCGCGATCCAATTCCGGATCATAGGCCCGGTAAACCACACCCATGCCCCCGCGGCCCACTTCTCCGCGAATCTGATACCGGCCGATCTGCTGCATATCAGGTTATTGTGTACCGGCTGCGACGGCGGCGGGAAGGGCGGCGGGCAACAGAATGCCTCGCAGGTGCAGTGGATCGGCGGCGTTGACCTCAAGAAGCGTTTCGTCTTCGGTCAGAGAGCGGCGGAGTGACCGCAGAAGGTCGACGGCTTCGGGCAGCGCGAACTGCTCCCCGCTGAAGCCCGCCACAAAACGCCCGCCTCGAATCTCCCCACGCGCTTCCAGGCGCCGGTAGACGGGCAGCAAGTCGCGCCACGGCGGTGCAAGGGACTCGCCCTTCAGCAGGTCGCGAAACACCACCCCCCATCGAGCGAGCAATTGGCGCGCGGCCGCCTCCGTGCGTGCTTCGCCGGCCGTTTGTGCATGGCCATGCCGCACCAGGGACCATCGGCCGGCCGCGTGCCGGGGACGCGCGCGGCGTCCGCTCCCCTGGCCTCGGCGGCGCTTCGGATCGAGCAGCGCGCGGAGGTTCTCGAAACCGTCTGCGGTCACCAGTGCGGCGGCGGTCAACTCCCACAAGGCGTCTTCCACTTCGCTGGCCAAGCGATGCGCGCCGCGCACCAGATCCGGGAAGAACGACGGACCCCGGGCTTTGAGTTGATCGAGAACGTCCCGCGCCGGATGCGAAAGGGCCGCGGGCTCCCCGCTTTCCCCGGCGGGCAACAGCCACTCGGCCGACTCGCGGAGAAAGAGCGAGACGGGGGCGAGGCGTGTCGGGCGAACGCGGTCCGACTGCGGGGGCGAAAGCCGCGCCCACATCACTTCGCCCGAAAGGCAAAGCTCATCCAGGTGCTCGGGCTGGTAGCCGGCCACCCGGCGCGGCAGGATCTCCGACTCCCACGCAGCCGCGGGCGCCTCATAGCCCTGCAACTGAGTAACGATCTGCAGCAGGCCGTCCGCGCCGTGCAGTTGTGCGCCCGGCGTGAGGTGATGCCACCGGGTCAGGAAACGATAGAACGCGGCGCTGCTGACGGGTTCGATTTCACGGCGCAGGCGGCCGAGCGTGGTCCGGTGAATGCGGGCCAGCACGCGGCGGTTGCACCACTCGACTTCCGCGCCCGGGTCCTTGAAGCGGAACTGGCCCCGCAGAACTTGCCCCTCCGCTTCCAGGCGAGCAAGCGCCTCAACGACTTCGTCCCGCGTCAGTGCGAGCCGCGCGGCGAGGGCAGCGGCGGTCCAGGGGCCAGTGGATTCCAACCATCCGCGCAACGTGGCGACGGCATCGTGGATGGCGTCGCGGCGCTCGGCCGCCGCCCAGAAGCGCATGCCGCCTCGATCGAACGCGAAGGCGCGGCGATCGTCGCACAACGCTTCGAACCAGCCCGCGAGCGCGCCGTTCGGCGGCAGAACGACCAGCGTGAGGAGCGCGTCGTGGAGTTCCTCGGCGTCGCGCATGGGCGGCCAGACCTCGGACTCCACAAGCTCGATGGCGCTTTCGTCAAGCACGCCGGCGCCGCCGGCGACGTCTTCGCGCAGCGTGCGGCGCAACTGTACGGCCCGGGCGCGGCGCTCCTCGAGCGGGGCGTCGTCCAGAAAGGCATATGGGTTGGCGTTGAGGATCTCGTGCGAAAACGGCGAAGGGGCCGCGTTGTCGACCGTGACCGTGCGGATGCGTCCGGACTCGATCCCTTCCAGTACACGTTTCAGGCCGTCGATGTCCATCGCTTCGCGAAGACAGTTCTCGATCGTTTCGCGCACCAGCGGATGGTCCGGCACGCGAATGGGGCCGGTGAGATTTTCCGCGCACGCCACCTGGTCGGGGAAGACGGCGGCCAGCAGGTCTTCGGAGCGCATGCGTTGAATCGGCGCGGGGACCTTGCGGCCTCCCGAGAAACGGGGCAGCACCAAAGCGCGCGAGGCGTTCCAGCGCCAGCGCGCCGTAAACATAGGCGCGGCCAGCAGGGCCTGGGTGAGCACATCCTCAACGTTTCGGGAGTCGAGGAAGGCGAAGACCAATTCGAGTGGGAACGAGTGGTGTTCGCCGAGCGAGAGCACCAGGCCGTTGTCCGTGGCCGCGGCCTGCAGTTCGAAGTTGAACGTGCGGCAGAACCGCTTGCGGAGGGCGAGCCCCCAGGCGCGCGTGATGCGCGAGCCAAAGGGCGCGTGCAAGACGAGTTGCATCCCCCCGGCTTCGTCGAAGAAGCGCTCCGCGACCACGCACTCCGTGGAAGGCAGCGCGCCGAGCATGGCCGCGCCGGTTTGTGCGTACAACGCGGCCTGGATGGCGCCGGCAGGATCGACGCCGCACTCCTGCGCGGCCCATCCGGCCGGCTGCTGCTGGATGTGGATGCGCAATTCCGAAACCGCGTGCGAAAGCTCGCGCGACCGGCCCGGCGCTTCGCCGAACCAGAACGGCACGGAAGGCGCCTGCCCCTGTGCGTCCTCCACCCGGACGCGTCCCGGCTCAACGCGGCGGATTTTCCAGGAGTGAGTGCCGAGCAGGAAGATGTCCCCCTGCATGCTCTCCACCGCGAAGTCCTCGTCCACCGTGCCGATGGTCTTGTTCTCAGGCTCCAGGACCACCGCGTAGTTTGCGTTATCGGGGATTGCGCCGCCGGACGTGATGGCCGCCAGACGCGCGCCGCGGCGAGCCCGCAAGCGGCCGTTGATCGCGTCGTGGTGGAGCAACGCGCCGCTCCGTCCGCGGGCGGTGGCGATGCCCTCGGAGAGCATGCGGACCATTGCGTCGAAATCCGCGCGCTCCAGCGAGCGATACGGCCAGGCGGTGCGGAAGCGATCAAAGAGAGCCTCCTCATCCCACGGTTCAGCCGACGTTTCGGCGACGATCTGCTGGGCCAGGATGTCGAGGGGGTGGCGGGGAATCTCAATCTCCTCGAGTTCGCCGGCGCGAATGGCCCGAATCAAGGCCGCGGATTCGATGAGTTCGTCGCGCGTGGCGGGGAACAGGCGCGCTTTCGGGATGGCGCCGACCCAGTGGCCCGCGCGGCCGAAGCGCTGCAAGCCCACCGCGATGGAGCGGGGCGAGCCGATCTGGCAGACCAGGTCCACCGAGCCGATGTCGATGCCGAGCTCGAGCGAAGCGGTGGCCACGACGGCTTTCAACTCGCCCGACTTCAAGCGCGATTCGGCATCAAACCGGAGCTGGCGCGAGAGGCTCCCGTGATGGGGGAGCACGGCGCCTTCGCCCAGCCGCAGTGAGAGCGCGTGCGCGACCCGCTCGGCGAGGCGGCGCGTGTTGACGAAGACGAGCGTCGTGCGATGCTCTCCGATGAGGGCGGCGATGCGGTCGTAGGTTTCGGCCCACATCTCGTTGGAGGCGATGGGGCCGAGTTCGTCCTTGGGCACTTCCACCGCTAGGTCCATGGGACGGCGGTCGCCGACGTTGACGATGTGCGTGTTGTCGCCGAGCAGGCGCGCAATCACCTCGATCGGGCGCACCGTGGCGGAGAGACCAATGCGCTGCGGCCGGCCGGCCAGGGCGTCCAGGCGGGCGAGCGAGAGCGCGAGGTGCGAACCGCGCTTGTCGCCCGCGATGGCATGAATCTCGTCGAGGATCGCGACGCGCGCCGTTCGCAACATGGCCCGCGACGATTCGGCCGTGAGCAGAATGAAGAGTGACTCCGGGGTGGTGACCAGGATGTGCGGCGGGTCCTTGGTCATCTGGCGCCGCTCCCGTTCAGGCGTATCGCCGGTGCGCACGGCGACGCGGAGGGGCGCGTTCATCTCGGCGATGGGTTGCTCCAGATTGCGGCGGATGTCGTATGAGAGCGCCTTGAGCGGCGACACGTAGACGGTGTGGAGGCGAGGCTCCAGCGCGTTGGCGCGCGCCTTTCGCACCAATGCGTCAATGGAGATGAGAAACGCCGACAGCGTCTTGCCGGAGCCCGTGGGTGCGGCGATCAGCGTATCGCGGCCCGCGGCGATCTCCGGCCATCCACGCCGTTGCGGCTCAGTGGGCTGGCCGAATCTGGCGCGGAACCAGTCGCGAACGATGGGATCGAAGGAGTCCAGCATCCCCGTTCTTCCATTGTGAACGAATGTCAGAACCGGAATTGCAGGCTCAACTGCAGTGTGCGCGGGCCGCCGGTTTGCAGCAGCGGCGCGAGGCCTGCATTCGGGCGGCCGCGGCCGAACATGAGATTCAACATCGCCGCCGGCTCGCCAAAGAACGCGTGGTTCAGGAAGCGCACAGGGTCGGCGAACTGCGCCCGGTTGGCGAGGTTCAACGCTTCGGCGCGGACGCGGAGCATGCCGCCGCGAACAGCGAAGGTGCGCTGCACGGCGGTGTCTACTTGCGAAAGCGCGAAGCCCCGTAGCGCGTGGCGGCCCAGCGTGCCCTGCCGCCCGTCGTCGCGGACCCGGAAGGCGGCGCGATTCAGACGGCGGCCGCCGGGCACGCCCGGATCGTCGAGCCAGACGGGAACGCCGGGAACCAGGTCCGGGCGCGCGACATTGTCGAACGCCAGGCCAAACGCGTTCTCCGAGGAAACGGGATCGAGTGGGAACGCGGTACGCGCCCTCGCGATGGTGCTCACCGAAAACCCTTTCAGCACGCCGGGCAGGTCCCACGAGAGAGCGGCGTTCAGGGAATGGCGCGCGTCGAAGGCCGACGATCCGCGGTCGCGCGCAAAGCCGCGCGCTTCATCCACCAGAAACAGCGCGGAGTCCCACGAGCCGTTGTCGATCGAGTGTCCCCAGGTGTACGAGACCCAGGCGCCAACCGAGCGCGAAACGCGCCGCCGGTATTGGGCTTGCAGCGAATGGAAGCGCGACGAACCAGCGTTGGTTACGAGCACGCTGCGCGGCTCCGTACCGCCGGACAGCGCATAGCCTTCCCGCCGCAGCAGCCGGGCGCCGCTCGCACCCACGTAGCCGGCCGAGATCGCCGAGCCGTCACCGAGCGTTCGCTCGAGCGTGACGTTCCATTGCTGCGTGCGCGGCAGTGCGAGGTTCGGTGCGTAGCCGTAGTCGATGGGCGAGGAAGCGATGGAAACATCGCCGCCGCCGAGAAAGGTCCGCCAGCGGTTGAACGGCGCGCCGTTCAGGAGTTCATTTGCCGAGACAAAGCCGGTATCGAAAAAAAGGCCGGCGCCGACTCGGAGGATGAAGGCGCCGGCCGAGTCGAGCTTGGCCGCGAGTCCCACTCGCGGCGCGAACTGCGTGTAGCTCGACTTCCAAATTGGTGACGCATCGCCGCTCACGATGCCGGGGAAGGAGACGTTGGATACCGGCGGCAGCAGACTCGCCTCCACCGTGCGGTACGCGGGCGCCGGCGTGAACTCCCACCGCACGCCGTACGTCACGTTGAGGCGCGCCGTGGCGGCCCAGGTATCCTGCGCGAAGAGCGAGATCGCCTCGGCCAGGCTTGAGCCGGCCGGCGCCTGGAACGTGGTCTGCGAGGATCGCGTCCGCTGCAGATAATCACCCAGGCTGGGCCAATAGGACGTGGCGGCGAGAAACGCCTGCGGGCGGGACGGAGCGAGGCGCTGATAGTCGATGCCCGCTCGCAGTTGGTGGCGGCCGCGCGTCGCGGCGAACGTAGTGGCCAAATTCCATTGGGCCTGGCGGGAGCGGTCCCCCGCGCCCGCGATCAATTGGCCGATGCCTTCGATCCAGATCGCGCGGAGCGTGGTTTCCGGGGGACCGGGGACGACCGCGGAGAGATCGAGGGGAGAGAGCCAGCGCGAACGGGCCGTGGCGCGCGAGATGTTGACGCGAGTGTCGTTGGTGAGGTTCGGCGAGAGCGCGGTGGTGACGCCGAGCGTGACCGTTCGCGTGTGGAACGCAGCGTGGTTTGCCTGCGGAAAGCCGTTCTCGTTGTCCGAGGCCGTGTCCTTGTAGCGGAAAAAGCCCGCGCCGCGAGATCCCAGCGCGTGATCGATGCGCACGCTGCCGGTGGTGACGGCGGCCGGTTGCGAAAAGTTCGCTACCGGCGAGGACGGGAAGGCGCGAAGCACGTCGTCCTGCCGCGGCTCACCGGCGAGCGGAACGCGCAACGTGTAGGGCTGGCGGATCCGCAGCGCTTCGAAGCTCGCGAAGTAGAACGTGCGGTTTGCGCGCAGCGGGCCGCCGAGCGATGCGCCCAGGTCCTGGATTCGCGACTTGGCGCGCGGGAGGCCGGCGGCGTTCGCGAACCAGTTGTTTGCGGCCAGCGCCTCGTGGCCGAAATCGGCGAATGCCTCGCCGTGTGTCTCGTTCGATCCGGAGCGCGTCTCCAGCGCCACCTGTGCGCCCGGCAGGCGTCCAAACTCGGGCGCGAACGTGGAGGTCTGCACGCGCACCTCGCGCACCTCGCGAACTGTAGCCAAGGCGTGAAGGCTGCCGATCGCGGTCATGGCCGGCAGCGCGGAGCCCGGAAACTGCCCGGCCAGCCCGCTCCCTGTCAATGCGTTGTTCGCGCTCAGTCCATCTACTAAGAACGAATTGCGGTTTGGCCGCTGGCCGCTGGCGCTGAACTGTCCCGCTTCGCCCCCGGTGGCGGGCGTGGCCAGCACGCCGGGCGCGAAATCGAGGACGCCGTGCAGCCCGCGCGTCTCCAGGGGCAATCGCTCAAACGGCTCGACGCCGAAGGTGACGCGCGCCGCCGCATCCTCGGAGTTCAGGATCGCACTCGGCGCCTCGACGGTGATCGATTCCTGTACCGCGCCGACCTGGAGATCGAAATCCACTTGTGCGGTTTCGAGCGTGCCCACGTGCAGCCCCGGCCGGGTGACGGTTCGGAAGCCTGCCTGGCGAATGGTGACTTTGTACTGGCCGGCGGGCAGCGTCGACACGTGGTAGTTGCCCTGGTCGTCGGTGCGCGTGTTGCGGCGCACGCCATTTGCTTCGTTGGCCACCGTCACGGCGGCGCCGGCGACCGCGAAACCCGAGCCGTCGCGCACCGCGCCCATGATCACGGACCGATTCTGCGCGCAGAGCGGCGCGGCGAGCAGCGCCGCCGTGAACAACAGCTTCACCACTTCACGCCTCTCATCGCCGAAAGCCGGCGGACCAGCAGGAGCGCGGCGGCGGCGTCCGGCCTCCGGTCGCCACTTTCGGCGAACGCAACGGAAACGGCCCGGTCGAAGCCCTGCGCGGCCGCCAGCGCGGGCGGAGCGCATTCCTGCCACACCGTGCAAGCGGCGATCTCGCCCACCGCGCCGTATCCGAGTCGAACGGGAAGGTCCTCCGCGGCGCGGAGC
>DALYJJ010000142.1:0-14714 GCA_031969915.1 Bryobacteraceae bacterium
TCGCCACCGCGACGATGCCCCCCGCCACCACCGGCTGCCCGCTCAACGGCCCCGGCGCGTCCCACCGCCAGGCGGGCGCGCCGTAGCCCGCGGGAGTCGAGTTCGTGTTCCGGCCCGTGAACACCGTGGCCGGCTGGAAGCCGCTCTTCGCGGCGTCGCACTGCAGTTGCGGCCAGTCGGCGGCGCCGGCCGCCAGCTCGGCCACGATCAGCAACAGGGGGCAGCGGAGGAAAGATTGCATAGGCCTCGTTCGCACTCCTACTCTTGCAATATAGATTCAGACCCGAATTTTGCAAATAGGCGCTTCCTCCTACACCGCTGCAAATACAAGACGTTACTTACCGTAGGACTTGCGCCCCTCTCCTCATCCGCTTTATGCTCGTTATTCCACCGACCGGCAGAGGAGCGGCATGTACCTGAGCGCAGGCGCGAAAGCGCACCAACGCTCGATTCGCGAGCTTCTGGCCACGCTTGAGAAAAAGCGCGGCCTCCTGATCGCCTTCGAGGGCCCCGACGGGGCGGGCAAGACCACGCAGCGGAAACTCTTCAAGACCTGGCTCAAGGGCGACGGCCACTCCGTCTTCACCAGCAAGTGGAACTCCTCGGAGCTTCTCAAGGGACTCATCAAGGCCCGCAAGACCATCCATGCCCTGAACCCCCGCGAGTTCTGCCTCCTCCATGCCGCCGATTACCGCCATCGCCTCGAAACCGAGATCCTCCCCGCCCTCTGCGCCGGCCAGAACGTCATCTGCGACCGCTACTTCTTCACCGCCCTCGCCCGCGACGCCGCCCGCGGCCTCGACGTCGATTGGGTCCTCAAGCTCTACACCCCCATCCTCTGGCCCGACCTCGTCTTCTACTTCTCCGTCAGCGCCGAAACCTCCAGCCGCCGCATCGGCGCCGAGCGCGCGCCCACCTTCTATGAGTCCGGCCAGGACATCACCAACATCGACGATCCACAGGCCAGCTACCGCCAGTTCATGGGCCGCATCATCCAGGAGTACGGCGCCCTCGCCCTCGTCTTCCAGTTCGTCACCATCGACGCCGAAGCCTCCATCTACGATCAGCACAAGACCATCCGCAAGCTCTTCCTCGAAAGCCGCCGCCGCGCCTGGACCGAATTCAACTCGGAAGCCGTCGTCGACTGGCTGACCACTCGCCCGGAGGTGCAGCTTGCCCAAGAGTAAGCAGCCCGGCCCTCCCGGACGCCTCGTCGCCCTCGAAGGCCTGCGGCACAGCGCCCTGCTTGAAAGCGGCGGCCAACTCCTCCGCGCCCTCGACGGCCCCAAGAGCCGCGGCGGCGTCAGCGTCTGGGACGCCTCCGGCATCTTCTTTGAGCTTTCCCGCTCAGAGGACGGCAAAGGGATCCCCTCGGCCAAAACGCTGCTTCTCCTCTACGCCTCCGATCTCGTCTTCCGCCTCCGCTGGGAGATCCAGCCCGCCCTCAACCAGGGCCTCACCGTCGTCGTCGCGCCCTACGTGCAGACCGCCTTCGCCGCCGGGCTCGCCGCCGGCGTCCCCAAACCCTGGATCGCAAGCCTCTTCGACTTCGCTCCCAAACCCAACGAGACGTTTCGCCTGCACGAGAAATCCAGCCCCGACGGCTGGACCGGCAAGCGCCGCGGCGGCTTCGCCGAGTTCGTCTGCGCCTGCCTCGGCTCCCTCTCCGACCGCGTCGACCAGGCCGCGTTGCGCGACCGCATGCTCGCACACCTCGCCAAGATCGAAAAGGGAAAGCACTACCGCGAACTCACCCCCAAGGTGCTCAAGAAGAGCACGGCCAAATAGGTAAGGGCGCGGGCGCCTGATGGACAATTGGCCGTTTTCCGCGGCGCTGGACTCCGTTCAACTACGTGAGCCTGAGCCGCCGCGAACGCGTTCTCCTTCGACAAGGCGGCACCCGCGAGCGTTTGTACAATCTGTGTAGCGATGCGTGCCACGCCCGAACAGGTCGACCTCTGGAGGAAGTCGCCATCCGAGCACCAAAGGCTCGAGTTCAAGGAGGCGAAAAATCAGTACGACTACGGTAGGTTGTGTGAATACTGCGTCGCACTGGCCAACGAGGGTGGCGGTCACCTGCTTCTCGGGGTTGCCGATAAACCACCCCGGCCCGTGGTCGGGACAAATGCCTGCAACAACTCCGTCGGCATGGCGGAGAAGCTCTTTGGCGATCTCGGATTCCGAGTCGATATCGACGAAGTGGAGCACTCAGACGGACGGGTGGTCGTCTTCCACATCCCATCCCGGCCGCGCGGCACCGCCTACCATCTTCATGGCAAGTACCTGATGCGGTCCGGCGAAGCTCTTGTTCCGATGAGCGAGGACCAACTTCGCCGAATCTTTGCGGAGGGCAAGCCCGACTGGCTGGAGGAGCACTCCCGAACAGGACTAGTTGCGCAACAGGTAATCGACGCTCTGGACACCCAGACGTTCTTCGAGTTGCTGAGGCTTCCATACCCGTCGGAACGCGGCGGAGTCATTGAGCGCCTTCTGAACGAGCGGCTCATCGACGAGATCGACGGCGGCTTCGCCATGCGCCGCCTCGCGGCCCTGCTGCTCGCCAAGCGCTTGGACGAGTTCCCGGACCTCGCCCGGAAGGCGCCGCGGGTCGTCGTCTACACCGGGACGTCGAAATTAGAGACTCGGCTAGACCAGGTAGGAATGAAGGGTTATGCCGTAGGCTTTCGAGGACTCGTCGGGTTCATCTCAGCCCAGTTGCCGCAGAACGAAGTCATCGAAGATGCCCTGCGCAAGGAAGTCAAATTGATCCCCGAGGTCGTCATCCGCGAACTTGTCGCGAACGCTCTCATTCACCAGGACTTCGGTGTCGGCGGAGCATCCGTTATGGTGGAGATCTACAGCAACCGGATCGAAATATCGAACCCTGGCGCCCCTGTCGTGCCGGTGGAAAGGTTCATCGACGGTTACCAGTCCCGCAACGAGCGGCTTGCAGCACTC
This sequence comes from Bryobacteraceae bacterium, assembly GCA_031969915.1. GTDB lineage: Bacteria > Acidobacteriota > Terriglobia > Bryobacterales > Bryobacteraceae > DALYJJ01. Next base: position 2,959 of record DALYJJ010000142.1, read on the forward strand.
ATGCGCCGTGTAGGGATCTGCGAAGAGAAGAGCAGCGGGATTGATCGGGTTGTTCACGCCGCCGAAATGCTCCAACTCCCAGCTCCCGACTTTCGTGCCGGGCATCAGCGCACCATTGTGACGATTGCCGGCCCGAAAGACTTCGAGGGGATGGACCGGGAAGACCGGGTGCGAGCGTGCTACCAGCACTGTGCGCTGAAGTGGGTGATGTCGGAGCGGATGACCAACCAATCGCTTCGGGAACGGTTTCACCTGTCCGAAAGCAAGAGTGCGGTAGTCTCCCAGGTCATTTCTGTAACGACCGAGTTGGGCCTCATAAAGCCGGACGAGAAGGTGGGCGCTTCCCGAAAGTACGCCCGATACCTGCCGTTCTGGGCTTGAATCTTATTAAAGACATCCCACGCCCAGACAGGCCGGTACGCCGTAACCAACTGAAACTAAATGCTTTCTTATTTAAGCGTTTGCCCGGAATAGGCGGCGGTTCCCGCGCGACTCGGCCCACAGGATGACGCTCGCAACCCGGCGTGAGTACCGGTCGCCCCCTTGCCGCCTCTTCAGGATCCCTCAGGCGCCACGACGGCGAGCGGTGGACGGTGGTCCGGCCATCTCGCCTAATTAACTACTGTGTTATATAATGACTTCGTTATTATATGCCGATCCTTGACGCCGCCTTCGCAGCCCTCAGCGACCCGACACGGCGCGCCATCCTCTCTCGCCTCGCTTCCGGCGAGGCGACTGTGATGAAGTTGGCCCAGCCGTTTGCCATGAGTCAACCGGCGATCTCCAGGCACCTTCGGGTACTGGAAGAAGCCGGGCTCATCACCCGCCGCGCGGAAGGAACCAAACGCCCTTGCCGGCTTGCTCCTCGTGGTCTCGCCGAGATCGACAAGTGGCTCGGAGTCATGCGCAGAGCCTTGGAGGCGAACTACACCCGCCTGGACAAAGTACTGGCGGAACAGACCGCAAAACGAAAGGACAGACCGAAATGACAATGCCACCCCTGACGCTAAAGACGGAAGGTGACAGATATGTCGTCGTCACCAGGCGGTTCGCTGCCCCGCCGGAGGCCGTCTACCGCGCGCACACCGAGCCCGCGATCGTCCAGCAATGGATGCTCGGCCCGGATGGTTGGACCATGCCGGTTTGCATCAGCGAAGCCCGACCCGGCGGCAAGATCCGCTATGAGTGGTCGGATGGCAAGGGAGCCGGGTTCTACCTGACCGGCGAGTACATCGTGCTGGATCCCTTCAGGCGCATCGTCCACGTGGAGCGGATGCACCTTCCCGATCCGACACCCGACAACCATGTCGAGACGATCTTCGAGGCTGACGGGGCCGGTACTTTGATGACCATGCGCATGACCTTGCCCGACGGCAAGACCCGCGATGCGATGCTCGCCACTGGCATGGAGCACGGCATGGAAGCCAGCTATGTTCGGCTGGAACGCGTCCTTTAGGTAGGGATGCAGCCCTGGCGGCGGGCCGGGCGTTTAGCGGCGACACGCGGGTGCGGGTAGTGCCGGCGGATCCCTAAAACGTAATCGTCGCCAACAACTCGACCTGATTCGGCTTCGTCGCGTCTCGCGCTCCCCATCGCGTATAGCGCAGTCCCGGAGCCACCTTCGCTGGGCCCAATGCGAACTCGACGCCCGACCCGACCGTCCCTCCGAAGTGCGACGGGTTCGTGCCGTTCAAGTTGCCTGCCAGACGGAACGACGGACCGCCTTGCACATAAGGTGCTGTACTGGCCCTACGCAGCTTGTACTTGGCCAAGACCGGAATCTGCCAGGTCACGACGACTTCGGACCCTGTGTCGAAATGAAGGCGCCGGTACAATCCGTTCACCTCCAGGGCGAACCGATCCGAAATACCAGCCTCCATCGTCAAGCCGGCGACAGACCGGAAATCGGCGATACGGGTTGCCGAACCTGTGAAAGGCAGGGGGAAAATCGGTGGCTGAAAGTCGCCCGTAAGAGGCACTCCCACGGCCAAACCAAAGCGCACCCGTCCCGGGCTCGGATTACCGGACATGCTCTTCACTGGATAGCCAATCTTCGCAATCAACTCGACTTGGTTCCGAACAACAGGCCGCCTTGGCCAAGGCTCTCCACCCCAGTGTGTAAAGCGGAGAACTGGTGCAATAGTGAGTTTCTGAAGTCTGATCTCGGCGCCCGCGCCTACAGTGATTCCGAATGGGGAAGGTTCGGTGCCTGCCTTGTTGCGCGCGGCACGGAACGACGGCCCCGCTTCGATGACGGGCCGCACCCGGCCCCGAGGCAGTGTGTATTTCGCGAGAATCGGAAACTGCCACGTGCCAATGTTCGAGCGGAACCAGGGGGAGCGCGTGCCATCCGTGAACTCGTTGTAGGAGTCGAACCCGATCGTCCGATGCACTGCGCTGATTTCCACGGCGAATCCGGAGTCGAATCCGAGTTCGAGCATTGGACCACCGATGAACCCACGAGGAGCGGGGTTAATCCGATCCCAATCCCGAATCGGCTCGATTCCATTGGTAAGCGGCGTGCCAACCGTGCCGCCGAGCCGCAAGGTCTGGCCGGTAGCGCTACCGAGCCAGACAATGAACCATGCCGCGAGAAGGACCGCATGCCGCAGGCCGCAGACCCACGCGACGGACCGAAGGCGATACATTGCATCCGTACCAGCAAGTGGGTCACCAACGGCTCGTCGCCCGAGAGATGAAAGCGAATCTACGTCAAAGGGGACAACGGGGGGACCGCGGGCGCCTGCGCAGTGTGCTGCACACGCCCGCGTGTGCCTTCTTGGAAACACCCGAGCCAGCCGCGATCGGCGCCCCGGACCACCCGCTCAACTGATCGGCAATGGAACCGGGCTGCTCTGCCCACCGCCCGCGCGAATCCGCAGCCCGAAGGTCCCCGAACCCAGCTCATACGGCGCGGGGTTGGGCTCCGTTCAACCTCCGTACCTGAGCCGGTATGATGGAATCGTATGGGCGAACTGGTCTTCGAGGTAGTGCAGGACGGCGACGGCGGATACTGCGCCGAGTGCCTAACAGAGAGCATTTTCACGCAAGCCGATTCCTGGAGCGAACTGCGCCGCAACGTTGTCGAAGCCGTGAATGCGTTCTACTTCGACAAAGCCGCACCGGCGAGCGTTCGTCTCCATTTGGTGCGCGACGAGGTAGTGTTAGTCGCTTGAAGCTCCCTCGTGACCTTTCAGGGCGCGACCTCGCGGATGCACTCTGCCGGCAGTGGGGGTACCATCAAGTGCATCAAGCCGGGAGCCACATCATTCTGGAGTCTGCTCTGCCGGCAACCCATCGAATCGCGATACCGGCGCACAAGACGCTTCGCATAGGGACGTTGAACTCCATCCTTCGTTCGGTCGCCACACACAAAGGAGTGTCACGGGACACGGTTGTGGATTCGCTCTGAAATGCCGGCAGAGTCATGTCCCGTACCGCCCACCTCCGCGATTAAACCATGGGAGCAAAAGGTTGCCCGCATTTCTAAATTGGTAATTGCTGGTAGTAGTCAAGCCATTTAGGATACCCGGCGGCGTTGAAGAGCGCATCGAACATCGGTCGGCAGAGGTCGACCGCTGGAGTGGAGAAATCCTTGATTATTACGCTGGGGAGGATGAGGTCCTCGCGGTCCACGGGATCCGGGCGGCACCCAAACCCGTACTCCGGGCTCGTCGCGAACTCGAACCCTTGGACGTTGATGAGACTCATCATTGCCGCAGCGGGTGGCGGGACGTTGATGCGATGGTAGAACTCCATGGCCGAACCGACGAACTTCCAGACGTGGTCTGGGAGTGCACGGGACGGAATGACCTTGTCGGGTCGCCCAAAGGCGAGCAATTTGCGGCTCGCTGTCTCAATCACGCCGTTGCGAAAGACTTGCACGTACGCGTTGCAGGCGGGACGCTCGTCGTAGCACAGGATGCCATCAAGCGTGTACGTGTGGCCGTTACTCCCTGTGCCAAGCGGCAGTAGTCCTTCCTGCGCCTGCCTCATCGCCGTCTCCAAATCCAGTGCAAACCCCGCCCGAAACGACTCAAAAGGCACGACGTGCACAACGACGGTCGGGCCAGGCGGCGACGCCAGCCGCGTGTCCGTGCCGCTCTTGATGCCGAAGGTTCGCTCGCTGCGGAACGTTGCGATCTGCTCCTCCAGCCTTGTTGTGAGCGCGAACGCCGCCCGCAGCTGGGCTACATTCATGATGTCCTTTCCGGCGGAATGCCGATAATAGAATCGGTTGACTTGTTCCACGCGCACCATGTGGGGCTGCGCCCAACTCCAAGGGACGCGTATGACCAGCACACTTTTGCCGTTGCGCAGCCGGATTTCACGTAGATTGCACGAGAGTCTGGGCTCCACCGAATCCCGCAAGAGGTTCTCGATGCGCTGCTTTTCGCGATCCACATCGACGGCATCCCATCCCAAGACAGACACCGGGAGGCCGCTCGTTTCAGAAACACCGATGAGGAAGTCACCACCCACCGTGTTCGCAAACGACGTGATGCCGGCGAGGAAATCGAGCTTGTCCTGCTTCTCCTTGAACGAAACTGCCTGCTTGTACTCGATCTGGTAGCCCTCGCGCACCTGGTTCTCCACTAAGGAGAGCAGGTCATCCTCCGTGAGAGACTCGAGTTGCTTGTCAAATAGGGCCATAGCTTTCGCGGCTCATAGCTCACCAAGCCGCACAGAGCACCACGAGGTCACCCCCGGACGCGCCCCCCGCCCCCCTCGCTCAACTGATCGGCAATGGCACCGGGCTGCTCTGCCCGCCGCCCGCGCGGATCCGCAGCCCGAAGGTCCCCGAACCCAGCTCATACGGCGCGCGGAAATTCACCTGGTACAAGCCCGCCGAGCCCGGCGATAGCCCCGCGAACGATGGCGTGATCGGTGAGCCGTCCAAAACCACCGACACCCGCGCCATCGCCTCGGCGGCAGGCGAAAACGGCGCCGCCGCCCCGATCTGCACCGGCTGATGAACGCGGCCCAAGCCGGTGAGATACGCGGTCAACGTCTCACCCGGAAACACGGGATTCGAAGGCGTCACCTGCGACCCGTCCGAACGCGTAATCGCCGCGTGCCCGTTGTAGCGGAAGATCGCGGGCGCCGTTTCCAGCACATTCACGCTCATCTCCGCCGCGCCGTTCGGCGTCACCACCCGCACCCGCGTGTCGCCCGTCCGGTCGAGCGGCAGCAACGCATTGATCTGCCCCGGCGAAACGAACAGCAACGGCAGCGCCCGCTCACCCGCGAATACCCGCACGCCCGCCAACTCCGTCGGCAGCGGCAGGGTCGAGAAACCCAGCGTCTCAAAGGCCAGGTTGCGCCCGAACACGCTCATCACTCCGCCCGCCGCCACGCCCGCTTCGAACGTCGCCCCGTTCACAATCCCGTTCTCCGCCAGCGCCGGCAGCGGCGCGATCACCGCCGCATCCATCTCCTGCCCGTTATGCCGCACCGCCCGCACCCGCAGTTGCCCGCGTGTCACGTCCACCGTGCAGTGATGATGGTCGCTCACCCCCGCCGCGTTGAAGTCGTTCGGAGGTATCGGGTACAGCCCCGCCCCGCCGCCTCCGCTCGTCACGTAGACCGTTCCCCGGCCCGCCTCCACCCGCTTCCCGCCTATGAGCGGATGCGTCCGCTGGTAGCAGTGATGGTGGCCCACCAGCACCAGATGCACGCCGTGCTTGTCCATCAGCGGCGCCAGGCGCTCGCGCACCGCCGTCTGCTCCCGGTGCTCGCCGCGCAATGAATCGTAGGGCGCGTGATGCCAGAAGGCGATCTTCCAGGCCTTCCGCGTCATCGTCAGATCCCGGTCCGCCCACTCGATCATCGGCGCCAGGTTCGCCTCGTGCAGGATCTCGTTCGTGTCCAGCGCCACAAAGTGGACGTCGCCCCAGTCGAAGGAGTAGTAATGCCCCCGCATCGCCTGCGGCACGCCCTCGTCCGGCGGCAGAGTGTGCAACGCGAGGTACGCCGCCCCGTGGTCGTCCAGGACGTCGTGATTCCCCAGGCAGGGGTAAAACGGAATCTTCGCCATCAGGTCGGCGTACACGCCGAAGTGGTAGTCCAAATAGCGTTGGAACGTCGGCGTCGGATAAACCACGTCGCCCACGTGAATCGCCAGCGCCAGATCGCGCTCCGCTCGCATCTGCGCCGCCACGTTCCGCTGGTCGTTCAGCCCCGTCCCGCTGTCGCCGAACACCAGGAAACGGAAAGGCCCCGTGCGCGGCGCCGTCCGAAAGCTCCAGATCGCCGAAACGTCCGCCCCATCCACGGAGGCGCGGTAGAAATACTCGGTCCCCGGCTGGAGCCCGGTCATCCGCACTTCATGTTGGAACAGCGCGGTGCCCAGGCGCGTTTCCATAGATCCGTATTCGCGCGTCGTCGCCGTGGCCACCACCGCCTGCTGCAGGTCCGCGCGCCGCGACACGGTCAGCCGCGCCACGCCCCGTTGATCCGTCCCCCAGACCACCGTCGCCCCATCCACGGTCACATCGTGCAGACTGGGCGCACGAAGCATCCGCTGCGCGGCGGACAACAGTCGTCCGCCGAGCGGCAGCCACGCGAGCTTCGCGGCGGCCGCGAGTAAGGTTCGCCGGGATACTGTCACCGAGCTTGTCTAGTCCCCCAAACTATCTCATCGGATGGCGATGGCGAAAACGGGCGCCGCTACGCCACCTGCCTGCACAACCACAGGCGTCTCCGCGCCCGCGGCCACGCCGCCAGGCACTTTCACGTCCACGCGATACCGGCCTACCGCGCCTGGCTCCAGCGCGGCGCTCACCACTTCGGCGGTCACCCCTCCGATGGTCACCACCGGAAGTTCCACCATCATCGACAGCGGATCGGCCGCCGCCGCGGCGCCTGTCTCCGGCCGGTTGGAGACTTCGCCCATCCCCGTTGCGTATATCGTCACTACGTCCCCCGGCGCCGCCGGGGCTTCGGAGTCCACTCGCGCCCCAGACGAATTCACCACACTAAAGATGCCGGGCGCTACCGTTCCTACTTCGATGCTAATCTCTTCGCTCCGGATTCCGCTACTGACAACCACTAATTGAGATTTCCCTTTCGGCGTCTCCCAAGGCAACTGCAGCACGATCCGGTCCACCGCCACCGATCGCACCGGCGCCGCCTTCCCGCCGATCAGGACGCTCACGTTCGCCAACGACGACGGCCACGCCCCCTCGCTCACGCTCTTCGCCTCCTGCGCCAGCCCGAAGCCCTGAATCGACACCAGCGACCCCGGCGCCAGCGTGCCCGGCGCGTCCGTCGCCGCATTCCGCGCCGACTCCCGGTTCACGCTCGGAACCTCACTCGGCAGCGGATACCCCGCTTCCTTCAGTTCCTTCACCACAAACGCCCGGCGGTTCTTCGGAAACTCCTTGATGAAGTCCATGAACCGGTCGAACACTTTGTTCGAATCCTCCACCGGGCATTGCCGGTCGTCGCATTCCTTCTTCGAGTCCTTCCGCACGTCCTCCTGGATGATGGCGTAAATCCGGTCCATCTCCTGGTCCATCCACCCGCCCGGCCCCCCGCAGATCGAGGCCACGCGCATCATTTCCTCAGTGAAATGCTTGCGCAACTCCGGCACCGCCAGCGCCCGCTTCACCAGCGCGTTGTCGCCGGCGTACTTAAGCATCGGGAAATCCGCCCCGTTGAAGGTGTTATCCCGGTCCTTGGGGATAAACATCCCCAGTTTCTTCTTGTCGTACCGGTAGAAGTAGAGGTTGTTGACGCCGAACTCCGACAGGAAGCCGTCGTACTCCGACAGGTACAGCTCTACCGATAGGTAAGTGAGGAACTGCTTCAGGTTCAGATACTCGCTCACCGCCGTGACAAACTCGGCGTCGGACGAGTTGTTGATCGCCCGGATCATCTCCTCCAGCGGCTTCGGGTCCGGGTTCTTCTCATTGGTTTCCGGCTTGAACGGGATCGGTGAGTACAGCGCCGGGTTGTCGCCCAGATACTGGAACCGGTACTGGGTCAGGTACTCCCATTCGTACAGGTACCCTTCGTCGTCGTCCAGCCACTGCTTCAGGAACTTCTTGTCCGTCGACTCGATCAGCGTGTAGACGCCGAAGTAGGTGTCGTTGATGAAGAGGCGCGTGTGGGTCTCGCGCGGCGCCGGAACTCCCATCCGCCGGTAGACCTCCATCGTGATCCGCTCCTTCATCATCGTGAAGTCGGGAATGTTGTTATCCAGCAGGAACGACTTGCGACCGAAAAACTCCTGGTCCTCAAACCGGTTCAGGTCCACCCGCAAGCCCGGCTTGTCCGGCCGCCGGCTGGTCCGCCCCTTGGACCGTATCCCAACGTTCTCCACCTGGATGCCGCGCCAGGTGAAATTCGCCGGGTAATACGTATTGTCGCGGAAGTTATTTTGCAACGCCGCCAAGTCACGCGGGTTAATCGTGATCCGGATCTCGTGCATCACCTTGTCGTCCAGGAAATCGTCCAGGGTCAGCCCGGACCCCTTCGCCGGGTCGAAGGTCTGGGCCCAGACCGGCCTACCGGGCACGATCGCCGGCAGCAGCAGCAACAACAACAACAGGTGGCGTCCCGTCATAGGATTCCCTCGTCCGGTCGGCTACAGAGCCAACTGTAGTCGGAACTTATAGCTCCAGAAGTTCCGTTGCCCCTGGATGGGTGAGCGGAAGGGGTCCTCCAGTCTCTCGTGGACGAAATTGGCTTGCATCTTCGTCCACTGGTTCAAATACCAGTTCACCCCGAACGTCCAGGCGCGGTTGCTATTCCCAAGCACATTCGAGGCGCGGGTCGAGCGCGACGGCCTCCCTGTGCCGCCATCGCTCCCGAATCGAATGTACTCGTATCTGGTCGCCAATTCAATGGCCCCCCATGCTTTACGCGAGATAAATGGTACTCTTCGGCCCTTCGCCAAACTTTTTGCTTTCGCCTGCCCCGTCGGAACCCAGGTGCCGCTGACGTAGAAGCCCCGCGAGATCAGGTCCGGCAGATTCTGTCCGGTCAATCCCTGCCCCTCCCGCTCCTCCCGGACCGAGATGTACTCGCTCTTCAGCGAGAACGGCCCCGGCAGCCACTCAAACTCCGTGCCGAAACGCTCCCGCCGCCCGTTTACGAAGAAATAGGGGAAGAACGTCTCCGCCGAAACCGTCCGTCCGCGCAGGCTGAACAGGCCCTCGTCCACCTGGCTCGTGTTGTACGCCGCACCCACCGTCAGGTTGTCGAAGATCCACGGGTCGGCCATCAGGAATTCCAGCGGACGCCCGGTCACGCGCCCCGCCCACGTGTTCTCCCCGGTCCGCCGGTTGTTCCGGTCGGCCGCATTATCGCCGTCGTTGAAGAAGTACCCGAACTGGTACTTCACGCCGCCACGCTCTCCCACCGGCCCGTGGAGCATCACCCCGGTGTCCCGGTTCGGCGCCAGCAGGTCGGCGATCCGCGAGCGCTCCACGAAATCGAGATTCGTCGGCCCCGTCAACTGGTCCATGCTGAACGGAATCCGGAACCGCCCCCCGCGGACCTGGAACGAACGGAAGTAGCGGAGGTTGCCGTACACGTCCTTCCAGGGGAAGTCCGTTTCGGCGAACTCCCGGGAGATCTCGTACTCGATGTGCCTCAGGAACGTCCCTTCCACCGCGAAGCGCTTGCGCTCCGTGTTGTAGAGCTCCGGCGTTCCTTTCACCTCCGGGTCGTAGATCGTCCAGTCGCCCTGATAGCGGGCCCGGAAGTCCACTCGCAACCACTTCCCCAGCCGCACGGACGGATGCTTCTTCCACACGAACCGCCGGCTGGCCTTCTCGTCCGGGTCCTTTTCTTCTTTGTCCTGCTGCGTGTCCTGCCCGAAGAGCGGCGCCGCCAGCACCGCCAGGAACGCTAAAAGAAAACGCCGCCTCACAGGTCGCTCTCCTCGTCTTCCTCGTCCGGCGTCGCGGGCGCGGCCGCCGCCGCCGTGCTGGCCAGCGTCTCCGATCCCCCCTCGTTCCTTGCCGTCTTCAGGAACGCCCCGAGTTGCGCCACGCACCCGGGATCGGCGATCTGAATCGCCAGTTCGCGCCGGCTGTTCAGGCTGGGCATCGAAAGCGAAATGCTGCCCATCACCGCCACTCGGTCGTCGAACAGCATCATCTTGCCGTGCGAGCGCAGGCCGTGGATGTCGCCTTTCCGGAAAATCTCCACCGCCACCCCCTCCAGTTCGCGGGTGGCCAGCAGCGCCAGCATCTCCGGATCCTTCACCCGGTGGTCCACCAGGCGGATCGACCGGGCCGAGGAACCGATCAGTTCCAGAAAGCGGGCGCGCGCGAACTCCGGGCCCACCACCAGCCGCGGCGAAAGGTTGTCCGGCAGCGGCCGTCCCGGCCGCGTCACGTCGTGATCGAACAGCAGCTCCAGACTCGAACAGACCTCCGGGTCGCTCGTGATCAGCAGGAAATCGGCCGTCGTCTCAAAACACTTCCGCGTCAGATTCAGTGAGGCGACGATCGCCCGCCTGCCGTCGGCGATCACATACTTGGCGTGATACTTCACTTCCGGCACGCCGTAGCGGTGCACCTTCGCGCCCATGCTCTCCAGGTACAAACCCAGTTCGCGGATTTTCTTCTCCCAGCCCTTGGCGCGCTGGGTCAGCAACAGATCCACCTTCACCCCGCGCTCCAGCGCCTCGGCCAGCTTGTCCATCACCTTGATGTCCGTACAGCGAAACATCGAGAGCGCGATCCAGTGCTGGGCGCTGTCGATCAACTCGAAAATCGCCGCCCGCCGCTCGGACGGATCCAGGATCAGGCGTTCCGGGTGCGGCGCGGCGTGGGGCGTCGGCGAAAGGGCGGTCATGGCGGGGTCAGGATTCAAACCGTTTCGGCTGCTCCCAACTAATCGACTTGAGGCCCGCCGTTCCCTGCGACATCAACTGTTCCGACAGCCAGGCCAGCGACGCGCCCGGGTCCACCTTCACGCTGAAGCGCATCGCGGCTTCGTTGCCCTGGGCCACTTTCAGCGGCTCGTACGAACGGACGTGCGCGCCCAGTACGGACTGGACATGTTCCAGCGGAAAGTCCTTGGTGGTCGCGATCAGGTCGAGCATCAGCACCCGCGGCTTCAGTTCGCCGAACCGGTCGAGAAACACCAGAAACACACACAGAAACAGCATCGCCAGGCCGCACACCGCGAAACCGCCCAAGCCCAGCGACATGCCCAGGCCCAAAACCAGAAAGAGCATGATCGCGTCTTTCGGGTCGTCCACCGGCGTCCGGAAGCGGATGATCGAAGCCCCGCCCGCTATGCCCAGCGCGCGCGCCGTCGAGTTGCCGATGATCATCATCATCAACGCGCCCGAGAGGCACAAAAGCACCGCCGCCTGCATCAGCGAACGGTTCGGCGCACGGTCGCCGTGGTACTGCCGGTACACCGACGTCACCATGATCCCTACCGCCGCCGAGCCGATCAGCTTCGCTAGTTCCACCCACGCGGTCTCAAACAACGGGTACGCCGGTGTCCCCGCGCCAGGCTTCGCCCCCGTGAGCAGCGAAAGGTCGAGCGGCGCGGCGTTCGGCGAGAAATACTGGGGCCAGGTGTAGCCCATCAACACGAGGATCGCGCACAGCGCCAGGGCGGCGCAGGCGAGCACTAACGGGTGGGTGCTATCGTCCTCCCGAACCATTGCCCATCTCCTCCGTGTTCTCAGAAGTGTAACACGGCTGTAGACTTACGCCTCCCGCCAGAAGAGCTCCGCATCGCTCCGGCGCACATAGTTGGCGTCCAGCGCCGCCGCGTCCGCG